>NZ_JBVHPJ010000012.1:0-250440 GCF_055567995.1 Streptomyces sp. NPDC026246
CACGATCCACGGCCGCGACTGACGTTTCCCCACGACGCGACCAACGAGCAGACAAGCCGACGGTCACTTGATCAACAACTTCTGTTAGGACCTCTTAGGCCCGCTGCGCAACACGGCACTGGACCTGACGTACATCGCTATCGCCCTGCCCCTCATCCTGCTCGCCGTGCGTTGGACCGAGCGGCGTCCGGCCGGCACCCTGTCCTCGGTCACGGGGCGACTGCGGGTCCGCTGGCTGGCCTGGTGCCTGCTGGCCGCACTCCTGCCGGTGACCCTACTGGCGCTCACCACCGTCTTTCTGCCGGACGACGGTTCCGTCTCGGGAGAACCGGCCACGTGGGTGGGCGTGCGGTCGTTCCTCATCTCCCTGGCCGTCCTGGCCGTCTTCGTTCCGGTGCAGGCCGCAGCCGAGGAGTACGTATTCCGCGGCTGGCTGACCCAGGCCGCCGGCGCCTTCCTGCGCTCCCCATGGTTCGCCGTACTCCCCCAGGCCGCACTGTTCGCCACCGCCCACGGCTGGGGCACCACGTGGGGCTTCATCGACCTGCTGCTCTTCGGCCTGGTAGCGGGATGGCTGACCATCCGAACAGGCGGCCTGGAAGCCACCATCGCCCTGCATGTCCTTAACAACCTGCTGGCCTTCGGCGTCTCCGCCGCCGTCGTCGACGGCCTGTCCTCCGACGACACCGCAGCCGACGCACCCTGGCAACTCGCGCTCGCGGACATGGCAACCGTCCTGCTCTACGCCGCGATCACCCTGCGCATGACCCGTCGTCACCGCCCGCAGCACCTCGCACCCGCAGTGGCCACGCCGCCCACATCACCGCTGCCGAACCCGCTTCCCCAGCCGTTTGTCACGCCGCCGCCGGCCGGCATGCCGCGCTCGTATGACGCCGGCTCCGAGCGGGGCGGACCCAGCCGGACTGAAGTGCAAGAAAGCGACCTCTGACGGTCTGCGCGGGGCTGCGTCATTGGCACGACTCCGCCCCGCGATGCCGCCGATGGACATCCATCCGGGGAAGGCAAGAGAGGGCAGCATCGAGACCATCGCCTTCCCGAAAACCCGGGAAGACCGCAAAGATGAACTCGCGCCTTGGTCTACAGCTTTCGACGGGGCCGTCACCAACTCGCCGGGCCTACCTAGCGGTCGCCGACCACATCATTCAGACAGAGAAGTCACCAGACCGAACAAGATCGACCGGCACAGATAGCCCGAGCCATGTCTGCGCTCCGTCCCAGCGTGGCTTCGGCGAGCCCGGGTCGTTGAGCACCCGGCCGCACCGTAGGCCCGGGGGGCACTGACCGCCGTGGCAACGCGAACGAGGATCGATGCCGAAGAAGCCCGCCCACGACCCGACGTACGGCTACGACCCGGAGACGAAGACTGTCCGGGTCGACCAGCACGACCTGGCGCGGCTGCTGTTGATGTTCCGCTCGCTGATGCGCGAGCAGAAGCCAGGCTCGTGGGAACACATGAGGGACTACGACCTGTCCTTCGAGCGCCTCGCGGACGCGGTCGATGCCTGCTCTCTCACAGATCCGGTACGGCAAGCGCTGGACGGGGCCTGATCTGCGGATGCGCTGTATCACGACCGAGTCGGTCTACGACTGGCCCGAGGGCGCACCGTACGACGGGCAAGCGACGTTCACCTGGAACGTGCCGGGCTACGGCTCGCACGCCGGCGAGGACGATCAGGTGGACCTCTACTCGAACACGGCGCTGTGCGGGTTCTACTGGGTGAAGGGCGACAGGCCGCGCCGGGTTGAGGGCCTGCCGGACTGCCCGGAGTGCCGGCGCGAGGTCCAGCTCGGTGCCGAACGGCCCCGCGGCAGCTGGTGACTGCCGGTTGCCGCCCGGGTGGCAACCGGTGGATACGGCCGTGGCTACGATGCGGAACGCCCTGACCCCGGCAGTTGCTATGCCGGGGTCAGGGCGTTGTCACCGGTGGCTATCCGAGTCAGGTGATGGTGAGGACGGACAGGCGGCGCAGGGGCCGGTTCACCCAGCAGGTGAGGGAGAGCTGGCCGACGGAGGCGTGCCGGACGTCCTCGCCCTCAGGGTCGCCGGCGAGCACCAGGGCCTGGCACCGGAGCGGATGGCAGCGGTGCGGGAGTGGCCAGGCCGTGCTGGAGCGGCATGGTCGGCTGGACGTGCTGGTCAACAACGCCGGCAATCTGGATGGCGATGTGGCTGCCGCACCGCCCTCGGACCAGGGCCTGCGGGTCGCGCTGGAACGGCTGGCGGTCCTCAACCAACGGATCGCCGCCCAGACCGAGGCCCGCGACCGGCTGGAAGCCGCGTTGCGAGGGGCAACCGGTGGCCGAATCCGCCCCGAAGCCTGACCGCCCGCCTCGTCACATAGCCGGAGGCACTTGGCGTCGCTTCGCTCTCAACGGCCACTCCCGGTGACAACACGCCTGCCTTAGAACTCCTAACGAACACGGGCCAGGCGCCTGGGGACGCGAGGAGCCGGTTGGCGTCGGTAGATGTCCGGCTGGTGGGCTCTGGCCGTCCCAATCATCACTGCTGAGTGGCCAGTCGTGGTGGAACACGATCGGCTGAGCGTCGCGGGGCCCCCAGTCCTTGTAGAAGATACTCGTGCCGCCATTGGTGGTTACCGTGCCCGGGCCGGACAACCGATGCACCCCGACGCTCTTGCCTCGCTCAGCAACGACATCGGCATCCTGACCACGGCTGGCCGCACAGCCGCGATCCGGCAACACGTTCTCGAAATGCCCGCGCCGGTCGTCGCTGAGGCTCTCGGCTATCACAGGGTCACCACAGCCAAGCTCGCGTCTGAGGCCGGAGGCACCTGGAGCCGATACGCCGCCGGGGACCACGGAGCCGCGTCAGCGCCGGCCGGCCCTGCGCCCCGCATCGCCCGCAGCTACCGCGGCGCGCACGTGCGCGCTGTGGCGACACCCGCCTGCCAGCGCGTCATCTGCTGCAAGAAGCGCTCAGCGGCAGCGGTTTCCTCCTGGGTGAAAGTCGCCCGCCTCCTCCCGCTGTGACGGAAGCGCCCCGCTGGAATTCGTGGGGGGAGGAATCCTCCCCCCCACCGGTGTGTGTGGAGGGGGACCCCATTGGTACCACGTGGTTCGACCTGCGGTTTGCACCATTGGCCACATATGGTGATTGACCACGTGTGGCCATTGGTGGGTCGCCGAGAAACTGGGCCTGAACCGGACCGGCTTCTGCACGGGTGGGTGGCACAGGCCGTGGTCGGCGGTGCCGGCCTCGCCGGTCTGCGTCTCCTGAGGTGGTGCACACCTGCCGTCCGTCCTGAGATCGCATCCACCCTGCCGTCCGCGCAACACATCAGCAACGCCGGATGTATTGACATGAAACCGGACCGGTCACGTAATTGATCACCGACGGATCACACATCCGCTGCGATCGGACCCCTTCGCGGGTCCCCGGTACGAATCGGTGAACTGTGTCGACATCATCCGCGAGAAGCACCCATCCGGTCTTCCGCATACTCGGCCGCGGCGCCGCCACCCTCGGCGCCGCGGCCTTGGCAGTGCTGGGCGTCCAGGCGCCGGCCTCGGCTGCCCCGGCCACCTCCGACTCTGCGCCCCTGGAGCCCCTCTGCGGGTCTCCCGGCAAGGGCGAGGCGGCCTGCCTCGCCCTGCGCGCCGCCGACCAACCGCCGCTGTTGCGGCTGGGCGCCACGGCCACTCCTCCCGGGCTGGGCCCGAGGGACATCCAGAGCGCGTACAGCCTTCCCGCCGACGGGGGAGCGGGACAGACGATCGCCATCGTCGACGCGTACGACAACCCTCACGCCGAGGCCGATCTGGCCGTCTACCGCGCGCAGTACGGCCTGCCCCCCTGCACCACCGAGAACGGCTGCTTCCGAAAGGTCGACCAGCGCGGCGGCACGAACTACCCGCGGCCGAACACCTCGTGGGCGGGGGAGATCGCCCTCGACCTGGACATGGTCTCCGCGGCGGCCCCGGCCGCGCACATCCTCCTGATCGAGACGGACAACGCCGGCCTGGAGAACCTCGCCGCCGGTGTCGACCGGGCCGTCGCCCTCGGTGCCAAGTACGTCTCCAACTCCTACGGCAGAACCGGCGATCTCGCCTCCGACCTGGCCGCCTACGGCTCCCACTACGACCATCCGGGCGTCGCCGTGGTCGCGGCCACTGGCGACTACCGGTACGGCCTCCAATTTCCCTCGACGCTGCCGTTCGTGACGGCGGTCGGCGGCACCGACCTCACCCCCGCCCCGGACACCGCCCGAGGCTGGACGGAGACGGTGTGGACCCGCGGCAACTACGGGCCGGGCTCGGGCTGCGCGCAGTACCAGGCCAAGCCCGACTACCAGAAGGACACCGGCTGCACGGGCCGCAGCGTCGCGGACGTCTCCGCCGTCGCTGACAACGTTGCCGTCTACCACACGTACGGCAGCGAGGGCCTCGGCTGGCAGCGGTACGGGGGCACCAGCGTCTCCGCCCCGCTGATCGCCTCGATCTACGCCCTCGCGGGCACTCCCCGCCCCGGCACCCACCCCGCCGCCTACCCGTACACGGCCGGCGGTGCCGGACTGAACGACATCACCTCCGGCGACAACGGCACCTGCGACACCGGGTACCTGTGCACCGCCGGCCCCGGCTACGACGGCCCGACCGGCCTCGGCACCCCCGCGGGCCTGGCCGCCTTCCGCAGCGGCCCTCACGGCACGCTCTCCGGCACGGTCACGGACGCCGTGACCGGCGAACCGGTCGCCCATGCCACCGTCGGCTCCGGCCTGGACGTCGCCACCACCGACAACGACGGTGCGTACAAGCTCGACCTGCCCGCGGGAACCGTCGACGATCTGACGGTGCGCGCCTTCGGCTACACCGCGTCGGCACCCGTGACCGTCTCGATCGCGGACGGGCAATTGCTGACCCGGGACTTCCGGCTGGACGCGATCCCGCGCCAGAAGGTCCGCGGCACGGTCGAGGACGGCTCCGGGCACGGCTGGCCGCTCTACGCGAAGGTCGCGGTCGACGGCTCTCCCGAGGCCCCGGTCTGGACCGACCCCGCAACCGGCCGCTACGAGCTGTCCCTGCCCAGGGGCGCCGCGTACACCCTGAGCGTCATCGCCGACCTCCCCGGCTATGAGCCTGCGGAGAGAACGGTCCCGGTGGGCAGGCACCCGGTCACCGGGGACTTCGCCCTGACCGCTGATCCCGAAGCCGCGACGGCCGTCGGCTACACGCTCGAGCGCGACGGCACGACGGAGACCTTCGACTCCACCACCTCGGCCCCGCAGGGGTGGACCGTGACCGACGCCCCCGGCACCGACAACGGCTGGCAGTTCGACGACCCGCTGCAGCGCGGCAACATGACGGGTGGCGACGGTTCCTTCGCCGTCGTGGAGAGCGACAACTGGCCGATCGGCCCGCACCAGGACAGCGAACTCGTCAGCCCGGTGTACGACCTCTCCGGCGGCGAGTCAGCGGAGTTGGAGTTCAAGACCGCATATCTGTACAACCCGAACAACCAGCGGATGAGCGTGGACGTCACCACCGACGGTGGCACCACCTGGGAGACGGCCTGGGCCTCGTCCCCGTCGGGCGGTGGCGCTGCCGACCATCGCACGGTGCACGTGGACCTGCGGCAGTACGCCGGCGAGAAGTCGGTGCGGCTACGGTTCCACTTCGTCGCCGACTGGGGCTACTTCTGGTCGGTCGACGACGTGTACGTCGGCACGCGCCATCTCGAGCCGGTCTCCGGCGGCCTGGCCGTCGGCACGGCCCGCGACAGCGTCACGGGCGCGGGGCTGACCGGCGCCACCGTCGCGGACGTGCGGAACCCGAACTCCACCGCGGTCGCCACCGCGACGCCGGACGACCCGGCGATCGGCGACGGCTTCTACACCCTGTTCGTCGCGAACCCGGGCAAGGGCAAGGTCACGCTGCGGGCGAGCGCCCTCGGGCACACCACCGCAGACAGCACGACCAGGGTGCGGACGGACGACACGGTCCGCAAGGACTTCCGCCTCACGTCCGGCTGAGGTGCAGCAGACGTCCCGCCCGGCCCGCGGATACGGCAGGCCGGGCGGGATGTCCGTTCGCCCGCCGGGATGATCGCCTTCCTCCCTGGATTACCGCCCCCGAAGCTTCCGCCCTCGCGGCCGACGCGAAGGCCTCCACCCGAAAAGGCGCAGCACGGACTACCCGGCTTCGGCGCTCAGGCCAGGGGTGGCAGAGCGGCCCCGAGCGCCTTCAACCCTGGTTCCTCCCGCGGCGGCGACTCCCGGGTGTCGGGCGGCGACGCATGGCCGCCGCTCGCTGACGCCGTCGGCGGGACGAGGACGTTGACGTCAACGACGATCTCGCCGCTTCCGCTGCGGACATCTTGGAGTCCGCGACGATCGCGAACATCCATCGGTTGGACGTCCCGCCGATGGATCAGGCGAAGGCAATCCAGGAGCCGGCGAAGGTCCACGGGTCACAGAGCGAGGTAGCCAGAAGACGGGAGAAACACCGGCATGGGTGTCGCAGCGTCTGGCGCTGCTGGAGCTCACGCCTGATCTTCAAGAGCAGGTGGAGGCGGGCGAACGGAAGGTGGAGTCGGCTCGCCGGATCGGCCGGCTCCCCAAGGAGCAGCAGGCAGCCGAGGCGCAGAAAGCCATCGCGGTCGCCAAGACGCCGCGCCGGCGGCGCCCCAGGACGACACCGGACGAGGCCTCCACCGTCAACGGCGTCGATACCCCTGAGGCTGTGGGGGCGTCGGCAGCTCCTGTCGAGTCGACCGCCAACGGCGTTGACACCTCCGAGGCGGCGGTCAGCGCCGGACGCTGCCGACCGGCTCTCCGTTGACGGCGTTGATGCCTCGGAGCCGCAGGCCCTTGGCAAGTCGACGCAGGCTGTACCGGGCGGCCCCGTCGGCTGCCGTACGACGATGCCTTCTCTCGTCACGCACCTGCACTTCGAGATGGAGCCCGCGGTGTTCGCCGAGGGCGCTCGTGTGTGGCTGCGGATCCTGCGAGAGCACCAGCCTGACGCCTATCGCGCCCTGCTCGAGGAGCAGTACCAGTCGGAACGGCGAGCCTGACCCTGCGATGAATACTCAGAGGCCCAGTCCCGCCTGGCGTGCTCCAGGTGTCGGCAGGGTCTCTGCTGTGCAGCGCTGTCGTGCCGTCGTGGCATTCCAGGCCTGTTGACCGAACCAGCACTGCTGAGCGGAGGCGCTGAATGAGTCGGGGTGAAGAAATTTCGCGCAGCACGGTTGCGCGCGACGGTAGTACCCCCGGTCCGCCCGCGCCTCCGCGGGTCACGGCCGCCGGGCCGCGCACGACACCATCGTCCACCCCATGTCGCGGAACGTGGGATCGTCCAGACATGACATTCCCCGCTCGACCTCTTCGTCCGTCATGAGGCCATGAGCCACCAGAGCGGGTCGGGCCTGTTCGAAGCAGGCGCGCCAGTACCGGTCCTCGATTCCTCCCTCGCCGACCGTCGCCACGCGCACGGAGACGCGGATGTCCGTGAGTCCCGCGGCAGCCATGGCGGCCGGAATGCGGCCCGCCCAGCCGGCGTCCGTCCCCTGGGTCGTCGCGAGCAGGGTCTCGCAGTTCTCCAGCAGGGCCGCCCATTCCGGCCTTCCCGACAGGACGGGCTTGAGATAGGTGGGGTCCTCTACGACGAGCCACCCCTGCCCGGGGGTCAGCCAGGAGGCCATCCTGTGCACGAGCCGCTCGGGACCGGGCAGATGCGTGAGCACCGCACGGGCGTGCACGAGATCCCACTCGGCGGGGGCGAGGTCCTCCCGCGTCACGTCGTGACGGCGTACCGTCACCGGTGAGGGCCACTCCTGGGCGTCGAGAAGGGCCGTGTCGATGTCGGTAGCCATCACGCGGCCACCCGAGAAGCGCTGCGCCAGTCGGCGAGCGAGCCGCCCGTTGCCGGCGCCGACGAGCGCGCACGCCGCGTCCGGCGCGAGGGGAAGACCGGCGATCACGGCACAGGTCGCGGGGTCGCACGTGGCCTCCAGCAGCGCCAGTCGATCCAGTTCTCCGGGCCGGGCGTGCCCCAGGACACCGTCGTCGTAGCTGGTACGTCCTGATTCGTCCGTGCGGGTCATGCGGAGCTCCTCACAAGTCACCGGGCTTCCCGTGGATGCTTGACTAGCGAAGCAAACCCGGGTCGCCCGCCGGGGTCAAGGGTGTCCAGGATCACTCCGTCACGGCACCGTGGCGGAAAGCTCTGAGACCCTGGACGGCTTACAGCTCGTTTCACAATGACGGTGGCGAGCGGCTTACAGTCGCGCTCAACCTCGTCAGTAAGTTCACACCATGCCTGCTGACGAACGTGTGACTCGGTCCATGTGTCGTGTGCAGCCGAACTGAGGGCGGATCCAACGTGGCTACGGGGCGCAGGACATGGACGAGAAGTGGGGCGTCTTCACAGAGGGTGAGGTCGTCTTCTTCCATCGAAGCTGGACCGGTTACGGAGTCTTCGCGGCGACCTTCGCACCGGTTGAGGGCGGTGCATGGCGGATCGCCAGTGCCGTGGCAGAGCGCGATGGTGAACACTACGGAGGCACCGACGATGCCTACGACTGCCTCATGCTCAAGTTGGTGATCACTGCCATCGTGCTGGGTGAACCAGCGCCGGAGCTCCGCTCCAGGCTGGTGTAGTTGACCCGTCGAAGGTCAGGCTCTGTCGATGTCCCGGCCGGCGTGCTCCAGCACTGTGCCCTGGGACTGTTACTTCGGGTGGCTCACCACCAACCTGCAAGCGTCGCCAGGCAGCCACGCCGCGAGGGCGTGGTCGGACGCCGAGGGCGAGGTCGACGGCGAGGTCGAGGTCGACGGCGAGGTCGAGGTCGACGGCGAGGTCGAGCGCGGCGAAGGCGCCCTCGTAGCGGATGCGGCCACGGAGGAGGCCTGGCTGTTGACCATCGCCCGGCGCAGGGCGATCAACCAGGGCCTCGACCCCGGTACGTCAGACAGTCGTCACTCCGCACCGGCACCGCAAAGGCTTCCGACCCGGGCACTACGATCCGCGTGCCCGGGTCGATCTGCCTTTAGCAGATGTCGAGGCGATTGAAGTCGTACGTCGCGTAGTTCGGGAAGTTGCAGATGTTGCCGTCCGCCGGGGCGGAGTACGAGTACGTGGGACCCCAGAAACGGAAGACCTGGGCGCCGCCAGTCTGGTTGTTGCGAACGGAAAGCGCGTCGACGAAGTTCGAAAGTGACCGCGTATCGCACTTGAACAGGTGGAAGATGCTGTGCTTGCCATCGCCCTGACCAACCGCCACGCAAGCGATGCCAGAGGCCGCCGAGCACCAGATCAGCTCATCGCGTCGATTCTCAGACGTCACGTCCCGCTTCACCCACTCGCCTACAACAACGGGTAGATCTGCGGTGTCCATGCGGTTGTTCCGGTCGCACCGTTCGTTGTTGCCTGGGCTGGTGCCTGCACCGCCAGCGGAGCAAGGACCGCGGCGATCAACGCCACGACCATGGCGGCCGCCCGTTGTCTGGTTGCCCTCAACCTCATTTGATCTCCTCCGTAGTCGCAACCGATGCAGCCATTCCAACGGCGAGATGTCGTCACCACGGCTGCTGCTGTTACACGGCCGGAGCGCTCACATCTCCTGCTCCACATGCCGTAGCAGCCAAGAGCTCCCCGAGTCAGCGCCTCGTACCGTAGAGCACGCCAGGGACGTCGCGCCCCCGACAGATGTCAGGGTGGGCATGAGGCTCCTGCCGACACTGCGACCCGTTTGTTCCCTGTCGAAAGGAGCCGACGACGTCACAGCCTGGCGAGCAGGCCCGCGAGAAGGCCGCACCCTCAAGCACGCGCCGGCGAGCGGGCGCACCAACACTGTAGGTTTCGGCGGCTCGGTGAAGCTTATACAGATGCGCAAGACCCTCACGGTCGCTGTGGCGACGCCGGCCACCACCCTGCGGCCGCGACTGTGCCTCCAGGACCACTCGCTGGAACAACTCCCACAGCTCATCCGGCACCAGTCGCTCAGCAATCCCCGCCACGGCAGCAGCCTTACTGATCTTTTCGTACGTTCGGTGGGAGTCGCCCGGAGCCCGCTGAAGGTCGCCGTCTCGGATCCGGTCACCAAGCACTGTGTCTACGAACGGGCGGCCCTCGGACGACGACGCTGACGTGAAGCACATCAGGTTCCGAGGGGTGAGCGCCTATCGACGGCAGAGGAGGTGTCGGGGGCGGGGCCCGGTGCCGGTGATGGCGCTACTCGGTCGGGTGAACGTGCCATGGCGGGGGAACTTGCAGGGGCACGGACGGCGCTAGGAGTGTCGACCTCGGGAGCACTGGGGTTCAAGGCACTGGGCGGCTGACGAAGGCCCCTGCGCCTTGCCCTGAAAGTGCACCGAACTCCAGTACAACCTTCCCGTACCATCGCTGGTCCTCTACTCGCAGTTCTCTCACGTCCTACCTCACAGGGCAGTTGGGCGGCGCCCGGGCGGCGCGACCCGCGGCTCCTGGCTCCCTCCTGGAGTTTCCTTGCGCACTCGTTCCTTCCTCCTGGCCGCCGGCCTGCTCACCAGCACGCTCGCGTTGACCGCGCCCTCCGCCTGCGCGGCTGGCCCGGCCGCCCCGTACGACTTCAACGGCGACGGCTACCGCGACCTCGCGATCGGCGCCCCCGGCGCGACGGTCGGCGGTAAGACCAAGGCCGGCGTGGTCACGGTCGTCTACGGCGGCTCGACGGGCCCGAGCACGGCCAGGTACAAGCTCCTCACCCAGGACACGACCGGTGTGCCGGACAGCGCCGAGTCCGGCGACGGCTTCGGTACGGCGGTGGCCTCCGCCGACCTGAACAAAGACGGCTACGCGGACCTGGTCGTCGGCACACCGGGCGAGGACCGGAACGGCGACACCGACGACGGCATGGTCCAGGTCGTCTGGGGCGGCTCGTCGGGCCTGTCTGGCTCCCTCACCCTCTCCGGCGGCGGTGCCGACACCGACCGTCTCGGGCAGGCCGTCGCCATCGGCGACTTCGACGACAACGACAAGATCGACGTGGCGACGGGCGGCAAGGGCGCCGTCGACCTCGTCATCCTCCAGGGCCCGTACACCAAGGCGGGCGGCGCGGACGGAGGTGTGCGGGCCGCGTCGATGGCGAACGCGCCCAAGCCCTACGACCCCGCGTACGGCGTGGAGTACCTCTCGGCGGGCGACATCAACGGCGAGGGCTTCGACAGCCTCGTCGTCCACGGCCGCAAGAAGGGCACCGACGACGCCCTCACGGCGGTCGCCGACACGCGCGTTCTGGACTTCCTCGGCTGGATGGAGTACGTGCCGGGCGGCTATGTCTCCGCCGTCGGCGACGTCACCAAGGACGGCCGCGCCGACCTTCTGATCGGCAACCACCGCGAGCCCTCCGCCGACCCCTCCGGAGCGCTCGGCGGCAAGGTATCGCTCGTGCTTGGCTCCCCCGAGGAGCAGTGGGTCAGCGCCCGCGCCATCGGGACGATCACCCAGGACTCCTCCGGCGTGCCCGGCGCCGCGGAGTCCGGCGACGGCTTCGGCAGCGGGGTGGCGATCGGCGACTTCACCGGTGACGGCTACGGCGACCTGGCTGTCGGAACGCCGTACGAGTCTTTCGGCGGCGCGGAGGACACCGGCACGGTGACCCTGCTGCGCGGCATGAGCGTCGGCTGGTCGCCGACCGGCGCGGTCAGCCTCTCCCAGTCCACCGCCGGCGTCCCGGGCACGGCCGAGTCGGGCGACCGCTTCGGCGCCCGCATCGTCCTCTCCGACACGACGAAGGACGGCAAGGCCGACCTGACGGCGGCCGCTCCCGCCGAGAACGCCGGCGACGGCGCCCTGTGGTGGCTGAAGTCGGCGACCACGTCGACCGCACGTAGCTACGGTCCCACGACGTTCGGCATCACCACCACCGGCAGCCCGGCCTTCGGCGCGACCCTGCACGGTTGACCCACAAGCGCCTCCCACCTGCCCGGTGTCGCCGGCAGGACGCCGGCTGGGCCGCCGCTGATGTAGACAAGGCGGCGGCCCAGCCGTAGAGGCTGCACGCGGGCCTTGTTTTAATCGCGCACATGCGCTCATAGCCGTGGGCTCATCCTGCAGATGACCGGACGCTCCACCCCCAACACCATCCGCACGGTGCACGTACGCGATCCGTACGCTGCATGTACGCGATAGGTGCGTGGCAGAGGTGCGTCATTTCCGATTTGTTCGACGCGGTAGACACGCTGGACGTTTCTATCGGTCGGAGGGCCTGTGTCGTGGCTGCCGTAGCCGGAGGCGCCGCGTGCCGAGCGGCCGGAGGGCATGTGGCCTTTGAACGTGGTGCGGACGCGAGCATCGTTCAGGACACTGATTCCGCCCGAGCGGGAGGGTTGAACGGTGGACGAGCGGGTTAACCGGGTGCACAGGCGCCGGCCCGCTCGTGCAGGTTCCGAGCGGGTCGGCGCGTCAGGCGAGGCAAGCGGTCCCTATCGCTCGGGCCGCTCTCGACGCCTTCAGTGTCGATGCGCTCCTTGCGACGGCTCCGCACCGCCGCCTGGCCCGGCACTGGCCCCGCCGGCAGTGCATTGGCGTAGACGCACACCCTGGCGTCGGCGGGAGTACGGGACGGATTCTCTTCCCGTCAGGGGCGGCAACGTCAGGCGGACAGGCCGCCGTCGACGACGATGGTGGTTCCGTTGACGTAGCTCGCGTCGGGACCCGCGAGGAACGCGATCGCGGCGGCGATGTCCTCCGGGTGCCCGACTCGGCGCGCCGGGATGGCGGCCGCGATGTCGCCGGTGTCCGCTTCCATCATGTCCGTGTCGACGAGGCCGGGCTGAACGCAGTTGACGGTGATCCCCCGCGGTCCGAACTCGTGGGCCCATGCGCGGCCGTAGGCCTCCAGCCCGGCCTTGGAGGCGGCATAGTCGCCGGCCGGATAGCCGAAGCTGCGGGCCGCGCCCACAGAGCTGATCATAATGATCCGGCCACCCTCGGTGAGGTGGGACGCGGCGGCCCGGGCCGCGGCCACGGCTCCGTGCAGGTTGGTGTTGAATTGCCGCGTCACCACCGTGTCCTCGTCACGCTCGGGATCCTGCAGCAACCCGGTGACGGAGATGCCCGCGTTGCTCACCAGGATGTCGAGGCGACCGAACTGTTCAGCGGTGTGGTCGACCGCGCGAGCCATCTCTGCTCCGTTGGCGGCGTCAACGCGCAGCGCCTCCACGCGCACGCCGGACTCCGCGCTCACCTCGTCGGCCAGTTCCTTGGCCCGCTGCTCGGAGGAGATGTAGGTGAAGGCGACGTGCACGCCCTCCTTCGCGAGTCGGCGCACGATTCCCGCGCCGATGCCGCGGGATCCTCCAGTGACCAGCGCGACACGAGTTGAGCCGGACTGAGCGTTCATCAGGTTCTCTTTTCCCGGGTGGTGTGGAGGCGGCAGCAGACAAGCGCTGCCGTCCCTGAGCGCCGACCAAACGCGTTGTTCAAGCGCAATCACGCCATGACTAGTTGTAGAGTCAAGTAAATGTGTCCTAGGTGAAACCTGTCAACCCGGCACCACGCCGAAGCGGACCTCGATCGCCAGCGGCGAGTTGATTCACGGTCGCCGGGGCGGCGACTTCGCCCGTCCCGGCCACCTCACCGACTGCCTGACGGCGCTACTCGCTGGGGTAACGCACCCCGATCTGCTCGCGAACGGCGTCCATCGTGGCCATCACCGCGATCGACTGCTGATGGGTCATCAACGGACTCTCGACCTCGCCCGCAGCGATCAGCCGCTCCGCCTCCGCCGCCTGGTACTGCATGCCCCTGCCGGTCACCGGCTTGTCGAAGCGTTCCAGGACCTGACCCTGTACGTCCTTGACAGTGACCACCGCGGGCGAGTACCACACCGAGTCGATCTCGATGCGGGCCTTGGTCCCCAGTACCACGGCTGTGTTGGTGCCCATGGTCTCCATGGAGGAGTACGACGTCGAGACGGCGTCGTTGCCGTGCCGCATGATCGTCGAGACGCAGGCATCGACACCGGTCTCGCTCAGCGTGCCGTGCGCGACGACCCGCACCGGGGCGCCCAGGACGTCGTGGGCGAAGGACACCGGATGGACACCGAGGTCCAGCAGAAATCCCCCGCCAGGGCAAGGTTGTTGAGCCGGTGCGCGGGGTTCGACGGGAGGCGCTGCGTTGGTCCGCGTGCAGTGAAGCCGCCGGCGCGCGCGTGGTAGCCGACCAGCAGGACGGCGTCGGTCTGTTCGTCGAGTCCGCCGAGCATGCCCAGGGGCCGCGGCCTGCCACGGACGAAGTGCGCCCGACGGTCGAGTTCCTCGGGCAACAGGTTACGGAAGGAGCCGTGCGCGTCGGCGATCCGCACCTCGGCGGTGGGTTCGGCGTCCAGGACACCAGCGATCACGGCGTTCGCCTCTGCCGTCATCAACGCCCGACCACGGGCGTAGTCGTAGCCGTCCGCTTTCGTCTCGGTGGGATGCACGATCCCCGAGATGCCCTCCATGTCCAGAGATCAGTATCGTCATGACTTCGGGAGCCTACGTGTCCTGCGCACCAGGCTGACCCACACGACAGAACCCGTGACTCCGTCGGCCAGATCGCCCCCCCCCCAGGCACTGACGCAATCCCGTGAACATCCAGAACCTGACGCTCACCTCGGCGGCTACCGCGACGGCGAGCGCAGCCTCGCTACTCGCTGGCCGGCTCCGCCGCCCCGGACTTGATCATCGCCGACCGCGACTTCTGGTCGGTCGAGTTCGCTCACGTCCTCACCGCGGCGGGTGCTTATTTGCTGCTACACCGCCAGCTTCAACGAGGCCCGCCCGCCCCGGACCCCTTCGGCGCGCCTCGTACGTGTCGGTCTCCCCGCCCGGCAGCTGTTATCAGGCCTCGCAGTGGGCCGACGGCGGCCAGAGCGCTGGCCGCCGTCATCGATCCCGCGGATGGTCGGTTCTCACAGGGCGCGGTGGACACCGGCCATCAGTGGCTTACCGGGACCCACCGCACGCTAGGAACTGCAAAGCTTGCCGGTATACCAGGCGTTGCGGTACTCGAAGGCCCAGCCGAGGAGGGTTTCGCCGGGGCCGACGCACCTGTTCGCGTCGATGCCTCCTACAACGTCTAGCCGAATCTGGATACGCGATCCGTCTGTGGTGCAGTGGTTGTACCAAGCGTAGGCTCCGGACTCGGAGTACCCGCACGGTTTGGGGGCCTGCTCGGCCTGCGTCGCCGCACCGGCAGGGCCGGACGTCGTCATCAAGGCCAGAATCGTTGTGCCGACCAGCGCCGCCCATCGCCTCCTGAGCCTTGTCGTACCGATGCCGTGTTCCGTTCCGTTCCTCACGCTCTCACCCCTTTGTGGCGTTAGGTAATGGACCTGCTACCCAATCCACGGCGGCCTCAGCCGGGCGCGAGGGTGTCGTGGCTGGAACAGGGCGTGTCGTGGCTGGCAACACCGCGATACTGCGGGTTGCGGCTGGGTATGAGGCGGGTGAATACGGGACCTTCGCCGTAGCCATCGTCTTCCTGGTGTGGTTGTGAATCACCAACATCGCCATCCTTCTCCGCGTGGGATTCGGCGCCGAGATCTCCTGCCAGCGCGCCCTCACCGCGGACAACCGCCCCAGGACGAGCTCTATGTCGAACCCCGTGACACCGGAAAATGTGACGACGACGCGTGCCCCGACGACGGGGTGTGGTTCGCCCTCACGGGGGACATGTGCACATCATGAACGTGCCAACAGAGATCCACGAGGCCGACGCGGCCGTGACACAGCAGGCAGGCACCCGCATTCCCGCTCCCGTCGGCCGTGTGCTGTCAGCGGTGGAGGAGGCGGCGGAAAGCTCCAAGCTGTGGTGCGGCGCGGCCGTGACGATGGCTGGCTTCGGCGGATGGCGGGGCCGGAAGGCGGCCGTCGCCGGCCTGGCGGCGCTGACGCTGGCTCAACTGGTCTCCAACGGCCTCATCAAGCAGCTGTGCGACCGGCCCAGACCGCCCAAGGAATGGTTCCCGCACGACGAGGTCGACGACCGTCCCGACTCCTCGTCCTTCCCCTCCGGGCACACCGCAGCCGCTGTCGCCTTCACCACCGCCGTGACGCCCACATGGCCCGCCGCCGGCATCGCCTGTGCCGCACCTGCCGTCATGGTCTCCCTCGAACGAGTACAGTCCGGCGCCCACTACGCCAGCGACGTCGCCACCGGCGCCGCCATCGGCGCGCTCAGCGCATGGATCACTCACCACGCCCGGCACCTGCTCACACGGCGATGGCGGTAATCACCCTGTTCGGTAAGGGAGTGGACCGTCGGCAGTGGCCGCCACACCGGTGTGGCGGGAGCGATGGTCAACGGTTCACCGAAGAGTGCGCCTGCTGCGTGTATCGGCCTGCACGGCCGCGGCGGCACGCCGGGCTCTTCCCGGCACGGCTGCGTGGGGCCACAGTGGAGGAAGCACCAGCGCCTGGACACCGGAGGTCGTCATGCTCCTCCTCGGCATCGTCTTGCTGGTCGTCGGGCTGGTCACCGGCATATCCATCTTGCGGACGATCGGCACCGTCCCCGCGGTCATCGGCGCGATCCTGCGGATCATGGGCTCCATGGGCCACGCGTTCGCCGGCCGCCGACACCACTGGTGACCGCCCCAGGACGGCCGCACCTCACCCACCGGCAACCACCGCACCCGGCCGCCTGCACCCTACGGCGGGGCCCGGCGCCGCCGGGATCGTCGGTCGGCGCGAGGCGGACCGTGATGCGCTTGCGACCGGCTCGCGCTGCACCTCGAAGCCCTGGGCGACGGCCATCACACAGGACCGAGCCGGGGGCGTACTTGCGGGCATTGGTGACCAGTTCGCGGACCACCAACTGCGTCAGCGAACCTCCTCTCATGATCCGTGAGAAAGCCCCTGGCCGGCTTGGCGGGGAATCACCGGCAGGGTGACCGAGCTGGGCAGCGGCCCGCCCGTGAAGACGCGGTTGACGGCGCCACGGTGGTAGGACTCGTCATAGGCGCGTGCCCACGCGGAGACGGATCCCTCCTTCTCCGCCGGGGAGATCTCGATGCGCAGCCGACGCCCCGCCGGGATGCGAGCGGTGGCCGGCAGCAGCTCCACTTCCACTTTCACGACATCGCCCGGAGCAAGCGGCTGAGCGTCCTCGCGCCGGTGGGTGTGCCATGGGCGTTCCTCGGTGCTGCGTCCGGGATCGAGCGCCCTGCGCGAGACCTTCAGGCAGCCCCAGGTCAGGGGCGCGAGCGGGTTGGGCTCGTGGGTCCCGTAGGGAACCTCCCGGTCACCGTCCAGGACACGCAGGGAGACGAAGAGATCCGCGTCCGACGACGTGGAGGCCACCCACAGAGTCGCCCGGAAATGCCCGGCGAGTTCGAGGTCCGCGGCGAAGGGGGCTGTCTCGAAGACGGCCATCGGCAGGTTCGGCGCCGACGCGCGGACGTCAGCGGAGTACTCGGCGGCGGAGATCCGCCCGGGCGGCTCGTCGGTGACGCCACCGGGGCCGCCTTCGCGACCGGCGTCGAGGAAGAGTTCTCGGTACTCGGTGCCGGGGACGGGCCAGTCGGCCGCGTCCCGCCACTGCGCTCCCCCGTCACCGGTACGGATGACCATGCGCACCGGCGACGGCTCGCGGTCGGGCTGGAGCCCTTTGAGGTGCCGGTCGAAGAACGCCTCGATGTCGGCGCGGCTGTCGTGGTACATGTGATGCGAGTACTCGGCGTCCCAGACCAGCAACTGCTTCTCGGTGGACTGCACTTGCGCGAAAGCCTCGAAGCCGGCTCGTCCATGGATCTGCGCGGTCTGGCTCACCGCCGTGAGCACCGGGATGTCGATGCTGGAGAAGTCGGCCGACTGGAGTCCGCCCCCGCGGTAGTGATCGTCGTCCCACGGGTGGTCGACCAGGCCGCCGACGAAGTCGACGGCGTCGGACTCGGGGTTCTTCGCACCGCCCACCATCTCCGTCCACCACCACTTGCGGTAGTCGTGCAGGAGGATGCCGCCCGGATACGCCAGGTCACGGTAGGCGTCCGCGTCCGAGGCGAGCGGGGCGATGGCCTTGAGGGACGGCGGACGCAGGGATGCCACGTTCCACTGGACGGTCGCGTTGTACGAGGCGCCGTAGAGGCCGACCTTGCCGTCGCTCCACGGCTGCCCGGCGGCCCACTCGATGGCGTCGTAGTAGTCGAGGGACTCCTGCACAGAAAAGGGACTGGCGGTCCCGGGCGTTCGGCCCACGCCGCGGCCGTCCACGCGCACGACGACGTATCCGCGTGGTACCCAGTCGCCTGCGTTCGCGCTGACGGCGGTTTCCGAGTGACGGAAATAGGCGAAGATCCCGTCTCGGCTCTCCTCGTGCCAGGCGGCCTCCCGCTCCTCGCTCGCCTGGTGATCGGCGTCGCTGAGGATCGATCCCACCTGGAACGCCCGGCCGTAGACCGACAGCCGGAGCAGGGTGGGGTAGTTGCCCGCTTCGATGGGCCGGAACACATCCGCGAGGAGGTAGCTCCCGTCACGGACGGGGATCCGCACGTCCCGCATCACCCTGATGCCCGCGAGGGCGCGCCGCACGTGGTTGCGGGCCTCGGCGGCCCCGCGGAAGCGGAGCCCGCTCTCGCTGAAGACCGCGCGGACGGAGTCCGCCTGCTCGAAGGACTCGACGTCGCGGTCGAAGGAGATGCCGTCCGCGTGTGCGTCGACGACGTCCCGGATGCGCTGGTCGATCAGCACTCCGTCACGGAGGTCGAGTTCACGTCCCAGGCTTTGGACGAATCGAGCTCGGTTGACCGTGTCCGGGCGGGTGACATCGGGGCCCCCCGCTGTTCCACCGTCTCCCAGACTGGCCAGCGTCAGACGCGTGGCCGCGGCCGCGCTCCCGATGACGAGGTTGCCGATGGAGAAGGTCACGTTCTCGCCGGGCCGGTAGAGGAAGGCCCCGTGCTCGTCGGTGACACCCTCACAGGTCGGCGTGCGATATCCCAGACCGATGAAGGGGCCGTCCAGGAAGGTTCCGCTGAGCGGTTCGCGAGCGGCGATGCCGGAGTCGCTCATATCTCCACCCGGTAGTTCGTTTCCTGCATGGGTCTACATGCCTTCGATGACGGTGCCGGCGTGGAACGTGTCGGGAGGCGCGGTGAAGAACGGGCCCACCGCACCGGCGAACTCGGCGAAGTCCTCCGTCTTCGTGTACTCGATGTGGTGATCGACGGAGAGCCACTGGAGGAGAAGCAGGAACGTCCCGTCCTGGTCGACGGCACGGAGCAGCTTCACGTCGAGACAGCCCTCGGCGTCGCGCAGAAGCGGAACGTGCGACCGCACAGTGGATTCGAAGTCCTCTTCCGTGCCCTCGGCAACCGCGAGCCGGGCAACTTCCCAGACAGCCATGTTCTCTCCTTTTTCGAGTGACGAGAAGGAATCTCGTGTGCGGTCGGCGGGGCGGTTACTTGGCCGGCGGAACAGCCAGGGGGAGGTTGTGCTTCACGCGATGCGAGGTCAGCTTCCAGTGCCCGTCGATCCGGCGCAGTACGGATGCGTAGTGGCCGGCCATGGTGAGAGCCAGCGTTCCCTGCAGCATGGCCGCTCCCAGTGTCCAGCTCTCCTCGGACGTGCTGTCGGCGTTGGACTCGATCGCCAGGAACTGGGCGTCCATGCGCGCCTCGCTCCCGTCTATCTCCACGATGTGGTCGGTGGTGAGGTAGTGCATGCCACGGCCGGGGGGCAGTGCACCGCTCTCCATCAGGGTCTGGATCTTGTCGCGGCCCACCACGGTGGCCCGGGTCGTGTAGTCCTCGCGGCCGTACCGGCTCACGATCTCGAACACGCCGTCCGGCGCGAACAACGCCGCGACGGCCTTCGCGTCACGCTCTTCGAGCGCACGGACATAGCGTGCGAGAACCTCGGTCACCTCGTGCCTGTCAGTCATGACAGAACCTCCCGGGATGCGTTGCCTACTTGACGATGCGGATGGGCTTACCGGCGATGAACGCCGCGATGTCCTCGACGGCCTCTTCGTAGAAGACCTTGTAATTGCCGTCGGTCACATATCCGATGTGCGGGGTCACCGTGGCGTTGTCGAGCGTCCGGAGCGGGTGCTGCGGCGGAAGGGGCTCGGTCGCGAACACGTCGAGAGCCGCCCCTCCGATCATGCCCTCCCGTAGGGCGTGGACCAGGGCGTCCTCGTCGATGATGGGACCACGCGAGGTGTTGACCAGCAGGGAGGTGGGCTTCATGGACGAGAGTTCGGCCGCACCGATCAGGTGGCGCGTGCGCTCACTGAGGATCAGATGCACGGACACGACGTCGGAAGACCTGAACAGTTCCTCCTTGCTCACCGCGGTCACGCCGTGCACCGCGGCCTTCTCGGCGGTGAGGTTCTGGCTCCAGGCGATGGTCTCCATGCCGAACGCCTTGGCCACCTTGGCCACACGGGCACCAAGCCGGCCAAGACCCACCAGGCCCAGCGTCTTGCCTTCCAGCCGAGTGCCGACGGTCGCCTGCCATCCACCCTCGCGCACCCGCCGGGTCTCGCTCGGCAGATTCCTCACCGCGGCGAGTATCAGCCCCCACGTCAACTCCGAGGCGGCGGCGACGTCGGGGTATCCCGTACCGCAGACGACGACACCCTGGGCGTTCGCGGCGGCGACGTCGATGGCGGCGTTCGCCGGCGCCGTAGTGACGAGCAGCTTGAGTCGTTCGAGGCGGCTCAGTACGTCGGCGGGAAAGCGGGTGCGCTCCCGCATCGCCACCACCACATCGAAATCGGCCAGTGCTGATACCACTGCGTCGGCATCGGGAAACGCGTGGTGGAAGAACTCCACGTGCGAGTCGAGGGAATCCCAGTCGGCATAATTCCTGGCCACACTCTGATAGTCATCCAGCACAGCGATGCGCGGATTACTCAATTCGGCTCCTCCGGAGATGCGTGGCAGGTCCCGAGGTCCTCCACCATCGTTGATCCGGGGCTGCGGCCGAGCGAGGCCGACGTCGACCCGCGCCGCTGCCCACAGGCTTGGCGATAGGTGTCTATCAGTTAGCCCGGCACATAGGCAAGTGATAGGTGGCTATCACTCGTTGGGTCTCGCACGGTCAGGGATTGTCGGCAGCGGTCCCGTACGGGCGCGGCGCGACGCAGCCTCGAGACAGTCGTCCGCAGCGCTTCGCGGCCGTCATCCGAGGTGCACGACACCTCCGGCGCGGCGGCGGCGACGCGACTTGCGCACGGCCGTCGGCGCGCTCCGAGGGCCGCCTCCACCGCGACAACGGTCCGGTCCGTACGGCCCAGCGCATACGGAAGGGAGATGAATGGACGCACCGCGGAAATGCCAGGAGAAGGTCGATGCCGGTATCCCGAGCGACTTTCGGCACCAGGACGCCCCGCCGCGCCCGACGGGAGTGGCCCGGGGGTGCCGCTTGTACGGCGGTTCGCAGACCCCGGATGCCGACGACGCCGATCATGCGGCCTCTGATAACCTCTCGCACATGCCCGGGGAAATGGAGAATCCGAAAAGTACAGGCGCAGGCCGACCCAAAGCGCGTGGTGATGCCGCTCGGAATACCCGCCGCATTCTGGACGCCGCTCGTGAGGCGCTCCGAAAGAACCCACAGGCGTCCGCAGTGGAGATCGCCGGAGCGGCCGGGATCGGGGTGGCAACTGTCTATCGTCGCTTTCCCACGCGAGAAGACCTGCTGCGCGGTGTCGTCTGGGACCTCTTCGCCACAGACTTGGCTCCGGCCCTGGTGAAGGCGGTGAACGAGCCGGACCCGAGAGAAGGGGTTCGCGTCGCCTTCGACGCCGCCTTGAGGGCCGCGGCCCGCGCCGGAGTGACTCACCCGGCCGGGATGACACTGGACATTATCCAGTCGTCTTTCGTGGAGCCGGTCAGCCGGATCATGAGGGAAGGTCAGCGGCAGGGCCTTTTTCGAGCCGATCTGGACCCCGAGAAGGACACGCTCCGGATTATTCTCATGCTCTTGAGCGTCGTGCCCACTCTGGATGCGGAAAGCGAGGGCTGGCAGCGTTATCTGATGCTTGTCATGGAATCGCTGCAACTTACATCCACCGGACCTCTTCCGCCGGCGGAAGCCGTCGTCGATCCATTTCGGCACAGGTGACTGACGCAAGTGCGTCGTTGAACGTCGGCAGCCGCCCGGTGCTCACGCACCGGGCGGCTTTTCCCTGCCGCGGAACGTGTTCGCCTGACGGCACCACATGAGCTCCGCCGTCGGCGGGGCTGTACAGGTCACTGCTCGAGATCTCCCATATGCCTGATTCGGGCTGTGCGGGCATTCGCTCGTACGGTGAAGCATCGGGAGCCCGCCTGACACGCGATCGACCGACCGTCGACGGAGGCGAGGAGGGCGCCCGGGCGGCGGAGTCGCACGCAGCTCAATGCGACAAATCGTAATAATCCGTCGTCACTTGACTCTCCATAGCGCTCCATGCATGGACGGACAGGGCGCCCGAGGTCCGTGGCACACGAAACTGATAGCCGCCTATCACTTGCGTAGTGCGACACGAACCGATAGAGAGTTATCAGTTGTTCGCCACACTGCTCTCCGGGGTCGGACGAGCGAGAGCGGATGAGCAGACCCAACGCCGCAGACTCCATCCGAGAGTCGGCTGTGGCGAGCAAGTCTTTCAACGGAGAAGGGCCTGACCATGACGACCAACATCGAGCAGGACGCTGCTGAGGCAGCCGTACGCGAGCGCGCCCGCAAGCGAGCCGCCTCACTGACGTACTCCTCCGGCTTCGGCAACGAGCACAGCAGTGAGGCCTTGGCCGGGGCGCTGCCGCCCAAGATCAACAGCCCTCAGCGCCCGCCCCACGGTCTGTACACGGAGTTGCTGTCCGAGACGGCGTTCACCGAGACCCGTTCGAACACCCGCCGCACCTGGCAGTACCGCATCCGTCCATCCGTCGTGCGTCCGCGCCTCGAGCGCATGGACAACGGGACGCTGCTGACCCCGCCCTTCACGAACACGCCCGTGGTGGATCCGCACTCGCTGTACTGGGCGCCGCGGCCGGCTCCCGCCCGCGGAACCGACTTCGTCGCGGGTCTGTGGACGCTCGCGGGCAACGGTGACCCCCTGCAGCGCAACGGCGTGGCGGTCCACCTCTACACAGCCGACGTGTCGATGACGGACCGGGTGTTCAGCACGGCCGACGGCCAACTGCTGATCGTCCCAGAGCGCGGCGGTCTGCTCATCCACACCGAACTCGGCCTGCTGGCCGTGGAGCCCGGTCACATTGCTTTGATCCCTCGGTCCATGAAGTTCAGGGTCGAGATCATCGGCGCGCCCGGTGACGAGGACGGCACCGGATTCGTGCGCGGCTACGTGTTCGAGAACTTCGGTACGCCGTTCTCCCTCCCGGAACTGGGCTTCGTCGGCCAGAGCGGCATGGCCAACCCGCGCGACTTCCGGGCGCCGACCGCCGCCTACGACGACTCGGAGGGGCCGTTCCAGGTGATCCACAAGGTCGCCGGAAACCTCTGGACGTCGACGTACGACCACTCGCCGCTGGACGTGGTCGCCTGGCACGGCAACAGCGTCCCTTACGTCTACAACCTTCGCGACTTCCAGGTGCTGGCATCGGTCAACTTCGACCACCGCGACCCCTCGCTGCTGACGGCCCTGACGTCGACCACCGCGACACCGGGTCTGAACGCCATCGACTTCTGTGCCGTCCCGCCGGAGTGGGTCGTGACGGACGCCTTCCGCCCGCCGTACTACCACCGCAACGTCAACGCCGAACTCGTCGGCGTCATCGAGCAGGCGAAGCATGTCACCGCCGGCCTCGGTGCAGCCGCGGACGGTTACGTGGACGGCATGGTGGCGATCGTCAACTCGATGAACCCGCACGGCCCTGGCGCGGATGCCTGGGAGGCCGGCACCAACGGTGACCAGACGCCGTTCCAGACGGACGGGCTGCTGTTCATCGTCGAGACCCAATGGCCGCTGATCGTCACCGACCAGGCCGCCCAGACGATCGGGGAGACCTCCGACGAAACGCTGAGCGGCAACTCCACCCTCCAGAGCCAATTCCGTTACTGAGAACCCCGATTCGGCCGCCGAATCCTGATGCGATCTTTCGCTCTCGGATCCGGCGGCGCCGAAAACCGCGCCTCGCGCCGTTCCATCCGGCAGGTCAGAAAGACGCGCCGAACGTGCGGTTGGTGTCGCGGTGACGAACGGCGCCATCGCGGCCCTCGAAGTACGGCATGGGGAACCTGCCGGTATCCGACGGCGGCGAGGGGGTACGCCGATCATGGTTCTGGGAAGCCCCGAGCGCGTCGATCACCTGACAAAGGGGCTCCTCGCCGACTGGTGCGGGGCCGGTCGTCCGGAGGCGGGCCGACCGTGACCGAAGGGGGTCCGGCTCCGAGACCCGAAGCGGGTGCAGACCGATCCGGCGAGGGGAGGGCGATTCCGCCCATCGCGGCGGCACCCCGGAAACGGCCGCCGAGGAGGGCGCCGCCGAGCGCGCCGCCCACGGTGAGGGTCCTCCCGCAGGCCGAACGGACCGTACAGTCATTGGACAAACGCGGGACCGACCGGCGGGAGCCGGCCCAACGACCGTCACCCGCCCCACCGCTGGCGGCGGTGGTTGACCGCGGGACCCAAGAGCCCGGACCGCTGACGGTGGTGGGTGCGGAGTTGGCCCGGCTACGGAAAGAGGGCCCGCACACGGCTCGGCATGTCACAACGCCCCGTCCGGGCCCGGATGGTCGATCGTCGCCGTACACGCTCCCGGGCCGACGCCTCTCAGAGGGCGTACCGGGCATCACCAAGGACACGGACACAAGACAGGTTGCCGTGAACGAGAGGACGACGGGCATGATCAACGCGGAACAGGCCACTCCCCCTGTCGTGGAGCAGTCGGTGCTCGACGACCTGCGCCTGCGCCTGCGCGGCTATCGCCGAGTCGACGTCCCCACCGGGTTCGGATGGGCGCGTGGTGTCGACGGCGACTACCTCGCGGACCTGGTCTCCTATTGGGCCCGCTCCTACGACTGGCGCGAGCACGAAGTCCGGCTCCGCGCCCTCCCGTGGGCCCTCGCCGGTCCGGGCGACGCACCGGTGCGGGCGGTGCATCTGCGAGCGGCGCGCACCGACGCGGTGGCGGTGGTACTCCTGCACGGGTGGCCCGACTCAGTCCTGCGGTTCGAGAAAGTCTGGCCCTTGCTGTCCGACCTCCATGTGATCGTCCCGGCTCTTCCTGGCTTCCCGTTCGCCGCTCCTGTCGCCCGCCTCGGCATGTCGTCCCGGGGCATGGCCGAAGCGATCGCAAACGCAATGACCGAGCTCGGCTACGAGCGCTACGTCGTGTCCGCCGGTGATGTGGGCTGCGACGTCGCCGAGGCATTGGCCGCTGCTCACCCCGACCGCGTCACCGCCCTGCATCTGACGGACGTGTCGCAGTACCGCTTTCTGGTGAACCCGCCGAAAGACCTGTCCGACGCGGAGCGCTCGTACGTCCGGCACGGTCATCACTGGCAGGCCGCGGAGGGCGGTTACATGCACGAACAGGCCACCAAGCCCCACTCGTTGGCGGTGGCGCTCGGTGACTCGCCGGCGGGCTTGGCCGCCTGGATCCTTGAGAAACTGCGAGCGTGGACCGACTGCCGGGGCGACGTGGAAACGGTTTTCACCCGTGACGAGTTGCTCACGTGGATCACCGCGTACTGGGTCAGTGGCACGGTCGGCACCTCCTTCACCCCCTACGTCGAGAACGCGGCGAAACCGACCGAGCGCATCGACGTCCCCACGGCATTCACGATCTTCCCCAAGGACCTCGTCAACGCGCCCCGCGAGTTCGCGGCACGCTTCTTCGACGTCCGCGCCTGGACAGAGGAATCCGCCGGCGGCCACTTCGCGGCCTGGGAGCGCCCCTCTGAGTACGCTACCGGCGTCCGTACGGCGGTGAACCTCGCGAGGCAGGGCCGGTAGCCCGGTGCCCCGGTGAGGTGGCCGGCTCCGGCGGTGAAGGCGCCGCCGTCCCGGAAGACCCGTCCCGACGCCACCGCGCACGGTGGTCCAGTCGGCCGCGGGCAGGGCGCGCCGTGCAGGGCCACGGCCGGCCGGACTGGCTGCGGTCTGCCAGTGGCGCCGCTGTCGTTTCCGGCGGGCAGGGTTTCTGCCCGCCGGTTCGGAGCCTCGGACGGGCAGCCGAAGATGTCGCGTGTACCGGCCGGAGGTGGACCCCGGGTTTGTGTGCGTCGGTGATCGGCAGGGCACTGCGGGCGGTTGCGTGGCCGGCGCCGCGCATCCCGAGATGTCTCGGTCACGCTCGCACTGCGTCCGCCTACACCGACGACGTGACAGATGCCGCAGGTAGGGGCGCACCAGTACCGGGAAGGGCCGAGTGCCACACGGGTGTGGTCATTGTGACGCGCTCCAGCCGTCGGCTGCCCAGGCGCCCGCCAACATGCGAAACGGCCTGCTGGAAGAACCAGCAGGCCGTCACTCATGGCCCTGAGGAGCAGGCCGGACCCGGTCCGTGTCCGACCGGGAACGGAGCCCACCGGGCCGCGTCAATCACTCGGTGACCCCGAGAGAATCACTCGGTGACCGGATTGAAATCCCATACGTCCGCGCTGTAATCAGGGCGGTCTCTGACGGTCACACGTCCGTGCAACTCGGCACCCGTGAGGTACAGAGGTTCATCATATTCACCAGGACCGGTGTGGTTGCCCAGCAGGAAGCCGTACTGGGCCGGCTGCAGGCACCA
Organism: Streptomyces sp. NPDC026246; assembly: GCF_055567995.1. Taxonomy (NCBI): domain Bacteria; kingdom Bacillati; phylum Actinomycetota; class Actinomycetes; order Kitasatosporales; family Streptomycetaceae; genus Streptomyces; species Streptomyces sp. NPDC026246. The sequence goes on from NZ_JBVHPJ010000012.1 coordinate 26,693, forward strand.
CAGGTAACTGTCGGCGTTGGCGACGAACTCGGTCATCGTGACCTGGTTGCCGTTGAAGGGCTCTTCCGTGTCGCCGGTCGACGTGACGTACCGCCCGCCGTTGGCCAGATAGAAGCACTCGTCCGAGCCGGTCCGGCCCGCGGGGATCGTGGTGAACCGCTCCTCGGGAGCATCGTCGTCCTCGTCCAGGATCACCTCACCGGTGGCGTCGTCCCCGGTATTGAGGATCCAGGGCAGACCGTCCTTCGACCTCAGCAGAACCTCGTTGCGAGTACCCACTTCACTGGCGTCGTTGAGGAACCAGCGCTGGTTGGGCGCTTGACCGACTTCGTCGTGAGCGAAGAGCGTGCCGTTCCTGATATCGGCCGTGAGGTACTGCTTGGTCTTGAAGTTCTCCAGGCTCCAGGTGCCGTCACCCTGGTAGTGCGGTTTCCAGAGCTGATCGAGCGCCGGGCTCTTCCAGAGCACTATCTTTCCGTCGGGTTTCCCGCCCTCTTGTCCCAAATAGTGGTTGTAGAAGTCCGGGTCCTTGGAGAGCAGGTTGACATAGCCGGGGTGTTCGGAAGACTCCTTCAGATCGAACTTCAAGTTCGAGGCGGGGTTCTTGTAATCGAACGGCACATCACCGATCACGTTGCTGCCGTCGACGGGCAATCCTGCCACGTTGACGGTGTGGGCGCTCATCACGACGACGTTGTTCCGCGGAAGCGTCGGCACATTCGACGGCGGCGGCGCAACGTCCGGCAAATTAGTGAGGTAGTGCCAGACGGGATAGTGGTCCGAGTCGGTGTAGTCGTCGAGCCGCGCCGATCCGAGAATTTCGACAGGGGCGTCTCTGGAAGTGACCGCGTAGTCGAGGACGCGGGGCGTGCCTGTACCAGACGTGGGATGTGTCGCATCCGCGGTGTCACCCAAGTAGTAGCTGCGAGCGGGGAGCTCTGTCAGCAGATTACTCGGCTCACGGTTGAAGTCGCCGGCCGCGATCCAGGGCCGTACCTCGTCTTGGTTGGGCCCCAAATGTGCCATCGCATATCTGATGTTAGCCAATAGCTCGGGAGCGTCTCGGCCCTGGTTGTCCGCACGCGCATGTATGGTGAAGTACCCGACGCCGCCGACGGTGACACCAAGTGCAGGCCGGGAATAACTTATCCCGAGCACCGGATCATAGTCCGCTGGCTCGATGACGTGCAGATCTTGCGCAGCGACCCGAGTTCTGCTGGCGATGGCAAGGTTGACGCGACCGTCATTGGTTGTTCCGCTGTTCGTGTGCAGCCAGTAGATATACCCTGTCGTCCGAGAACCACTGCTCGTACTGGTGCTGGTGCTGGCACCGGTTCCGGTGCCCAGGAGTCGGTACTCCCGGATCGGGGGATAGGTGCCGTCCGGGTGTCGCCAGACGTCCTGAGGGTGGTCTTCTATGAACTCGAGGCGGGAACCTGTCGGTGGAGTTCCGGCTTCCTGAATGAGTACAATGCGGGCGCCTCGACCTCCAGTATCCTCCATCAGGTAACGCAGATCGTCGTACTTATTGTGCCGCCCTGCGTCCGACAGCGCGCCCTGCATGTTCCAGTTGACGATCGCGTGTTTACTTCCGGCGCGAGGGTCGAGTTCGCCGCCGGTGTTGCTCAGGAACAGGGAGGGTCGCTTCCCCAGGGCGAGGGGCACCACGCCGTGTCCCTGGTAATCCAGGGTCTCCCGGCCGGTCCAGTCCGGGATCGACTGCCCGTCATGGCTCAGTGGCTCGAATTTGTCCGGGGCACCGGTTGTGGAGCCGAATTGGAAGGCGGTACCGGACTGCGCTCCGTACGGCGTGTACGGCTCGAAAGGCCCACCGGGGGTGGTCTGCTTGATGAGGGTGTTGTTGTAGAAGACGTTCTGCGGGCCGGAGGAGCCGGACCACTTGACCGCCTTGGGGCCGGCCGCCCACCAGATGGGGTACCAAGTACCCTCGTCGATCTCGCCGCCTTCACCGCCGCAGTTCGTCTGACAGTTGGCCGAGCGGTGTTCGTAAGGGACCCTGACCGTGTTCTGTTCGAACAGGTTGTTGTGTTCCCAGCCTCCGTGCAGGTTCAGGTCGGAGTCGAGGTTGTTGCGGAAGGCGACGTTGCCGCCGGCCGACCACTGGAAGGTGAAGTGGCGCAGGTTGCGGCTGAGGTTGTAAGCCCACAGTGAGTTCCACACACGGCTGCCGCGCAGGTAGCCGTTGCCCCCCTTGCCCTTGTTCCAGGCCCCGTCGAAGCTGTTGCGTTCGATCTGGAGGTGGAGGGCGTTCTCCGTGACGATGGGGTGCGAGCCGGTCATGGTGGCCTTGAGCCCGCGCGCCCAGCTGTTGGCGGCCCACTTGTAGACGATGCCGTGCATCGCGTACTCGGGGGCCATGTTGCCGTAGTTGTGCACGGCCTGCTCGGGGGTCAGCTGATATGTGCCGCCGCCCAGCTTGGGCAGACCGTTCATGTCCTGAGTGAAGGCGAAGTTCTCGAACCCGACGCCTTCGACGATCTGCAAGGGGGTCACCTTGCTGGCATACGGCTTTTCACCCAGCGACTCCGAGCCGTCCGAGGTGGAGTCGACCGGCAGGTCCCATTGCAGTGGGCGGTCCAGCGTGACGGTCTTCGCATCGGCGTTGACGCCGGTGATGCGGAACATCTGCTGGCGCATGTGGAGGTCGTCCATCACGCCTTTGTCGGCGACGCCCTGCTGCTCGTAGAACTTGACGCTGTTGGCCGCACCCACCCAGACGTAGCCGCCCGAGGTGAACTTCGACATGGTGGCCGTCGACACCAGCTGCACCACCGTGTCGCCCCGACGGGCCGCGTATCCCGCGTCGTAGGGCTTGGCGGCCACCTTGATGCCGGAGGCCCAGTGCTGGTTGACGGAGCCTTCGAAGATGTCCTTGCGGTTGGCCGCGGCGGCCGCCCAGTCGTCCTTGTACCGATCGGCGACGTCCCGGGTCTGTACCCGGAACATGCCGCGCCCCGGCCACATCCAGCCACCCGTGCCGACGTCGCTGCCGCTGCCGGCCGTCATGCTGTCCTGGTCCCAGCGCCCGTTGACCACCGTGTCGTAGCGGGTGTTGAGATCCGGTCGGAACACCAGTTTCGTGCCACCGTCGGCGGAGCCCTGCCCGCGCACGATCAGGAAGCTGGCGTCGGCGTAGATCTGCCGGGACAGATCGATGCGCCCGGAGGGCAAGGAGATCAGCGAGAGCCGGTCGAAGCTGGCCGACGGCGAGCACTGGCTCTTGATGTCGTCGATCGCGTTCTGCAGTCCGGTGGTGTCGTCGGTCCCGTCATCCGCGGTCACCCCGTACTTGGAGGAGAGTCGTTCCGGAGTGATGCGACAGGAGGCGTCGTCGGTCACCTCACCGCCGCCGGGCAGCGGCGCGCCGCCCCGGTATCCCACGCGTGACCAGTCCGGGAGACCGGGGGCCGAGGCAGTACGATTTGCGCTACTGAGATCCGGTCCCTCAGCTCCTGGCCCCTCCGTCGGCCCGTCCTCGGCCGCCGCGACGGGTGCCGTCAAGAGAGACGCCGGCGCCGCTGCTGCGGCCTCTGGCAATGACAGTGCGAGCAGCATGCCAGACAGAAGAATGGCTGCTGGTCGAAACCGTTTCACGTGACTTCTTTCTTGTCATCGTGTCGCTCGGCTCCTGGGAGCGGCACGAAAATGAGAACTGCCCCGGCTCCTTGGCGGAACCGGGGCATGTGCCGGCCCGGGGCGGTTGCGGCCTCGTTCAGGCGCGTGAGGCCTCGCGATTGCCTTCGCCCAGGAGCACGGACTTGGAGGATCGGGTGGATCCCAGCAGCTTCCTAGCAGTTGTAGAACCTGAGGGAAGAGACCCTGTCGTTCAGGTATGCCTGGGGGGTCCCGTAGGAGTAGTCGTGCTTGAGGCCCCAGTTCCAGGACGGAGCGGTGTCGATGAGCGAGGGGTGCAGATCCCCGTTGGGATCGTCGTAGAACTCGATCCCGCACTGGGAGTTGTTCAACCAGGACGACGTCTGATTGTCGGCAGCTTGACCGTTCAGGAAGTGCTTGCCGATCAGGTAGACCATCTGCGAGGGGCTGCCGGTCGGAGGAGGGGTGAGGATGACCTTCGAGCCCGCTCCACCTCCATCCTGATAGAGGCACAGCGCCCATCCCGGGCAGTCGGCGTATGGCGCGTTCTGCGCCGTAGCGGACGGCGCAGAGAAGAGCAGCGACGTCCCGGCGACCGCAGTGGCGGCCGCGGCAGTCAGGAGCCTACGTGCTTTGTGATTCATGGGACTCCGCTTTCTGAGTGACTTCAGCATTGAGCAGGCAGGTCGACGACACACCATCTCGGCCGTTCGACCCAGCTCGCGCACAACACGTCCACCTCGACCCGCTTGATCGGAGCCGAGGCTACGGACTGTACAAATCAACAGCTGGGTAACGGAGTTCATCAACCTGCTTCGAGTCCTCTTTGACTTCGAGCGTGAATGACCAGGTGAACCCGAGGCAGTGCCGTGTCAGTTGTGGCCAGCTGAGCCGAGTCAACCAGAATGTCCTTGATTAGTCAAATGATCCGCACTCGACGGTTGAAGACCGGGCGCCACGGTCAATATGGTGTCGGCTGACTGCACTTGGGCGCCGTGCTCGCCCGGACAGCCGCTGCTGTACCCGGGTTCGTACCCAGTGCCAGGGCAGCGCCGGCGAGCGTCCTTGGATGCCTCGAGCCAGGTGCTCGGTTGGCTGCCTGTTGCGACTCAACCTGGCATTCGAGCATCTTCCGACGGTCATAAGTGCTTCGTCGCCGAGGTCGAGCTCGTGGTGTTCCTAGGATATCCAGGTGGGCCCTGATGGTCAGGTCGGTGTCAACGGGGCAGCCCTTGTGAGGTCCTTGCGGTACCGGATGTGTCGCAGGTCGAGCCGGATGTGCTGGTCGAGCGATCAGGGGTGCAGAAGGCGACGTTCGGCAGCCAGCCGCGTCGCAGGAGGGACCGGACCCCTTCGACGGAGTCGAGGCCGGATGCGCGAAGCGCCGGGTAGTAGTTGGTCATGCGGTCCCGGGTCGTCGCCCCAGGGATGCTCTCCGAGCTCTGGCCGGACTCCGCCCCGCATCACGCTTTCGACGAGCCGGACGGGTAGCGCAGGGTGGGATACGTACGGCGCTTCGACCAGCACAACTCACACCTGGCCAGGTCGAGTTCACGTCCGCACGTATGCGTCTTCCACTTGCACCGCAAGTGCGCGCAAGCTTGTAGGCGTTGACGTCCGATCCCTGCTCTTCGTATGGTTGCTTCGACAATTATTTTGTCCGTTGTCCAAGGTTGCATTCCCCCCGGTCCCGCGCTCGCCCGAGGGGCGCGTCCAGGTTGGAAGTTCGGAAGAGGTTGCACGCCATCATGCGTATGAAAAATGTGCTCAAGGCAGCCGCAGGCGCCGCACTACTTGCCGGGGTGAGTCTGGGAGCCTCGGTTCCCGCCCAGGCCGCCCCTACGACTCCTGCGGTAGCGGGAAGCGTGGCAGCGCTGCCCGCCGCTTCGGACTACGAGACGGCAGGCGCCACGTTCGTTCTCTACCGGGACGCCGGTCTGCAGGGTGACAATCTGAGTTTCACCCTTTACAGCCCCGGCCTCGATTCGATGCCGTCGGGGTGGAACGATGCCGTGTCCTCCGTCAGCAACTACTCCGGGCGGTCCTGGTGCACCTGGACCGATAACAGGTGGACCGGCATAAAGGGCACCTGGCAGAACAACTACTCCTGGTCGAGCCTGAGCTATCCGTACCAAGACTCGATCAGCTCAGTGGAAAAGTGCTAGTAATCACCGAGCCTCGAACGTCGACCGCCCCATCGAGCGCTCGCGCGAACGCCCTGCCCAGGGACCACGACGCCGGCCCGACCCGTGAGCGCAGGCGCTGTGCCGCGCTACCGTCTTCTCCCGCGGCGGCGGTGTCCATCGGGTTGCTGACGGCTCTGCTGGCCGGTTGCGCCTCCTCGCACGACGGCGGCCGGGATCATGCGCCTGAGGACCCCCTGTCGGGCCCGGCCATGGTGCGCGTCCTGAAAACACTGTTGCCGAAAGGGAAAATCTCCCGAGAGCACAGTTCCGGAGTGCGGAGCGAAGGGGCGCCCTCGGCCGAGGTGGTGTTCGGGGACGGCGCCCGGGCGGTGGACGTGAAAGTGCGTCTCAGCTGGTACCCCGTCCCGGTGCCCGAGCAGGTCTCGGAGTGTCCCGACACTGCCTATCACCCCTACAGCCGCTGCACCACGGTCAAGTTGCCGGACGGGGCGCGGCTGGTCCTCGACCGTTCACCGAGATCCGAGGACAGGCCTGACGGGCCCCGGCAATACACGGCACTGGTGACCTACAAGGATGGCCGCCAGGTTGCCGTCTTCGAAGCGGGTAGGGCGCAGGGCCGACCGGCCACGACCGACGCGCCGCTCGGTCTGTCCCTGGAGCGACTGTCCGCTGTCGCCACCTCCGCGGCCTGGCGGCCCGCCCTGGCCGCCCTGCCCGCGCCACGCGCCTCCGGCACCCAGGTCGATTCCGTTTCCCGGATGACCGGCGCCCAGATCAGCGCACTCGTCACCGAGCTGCTGCCGGCCGACCTGCGCGTCGCACGGAAAGGTGGCCAGAGCGGCTTCGGACACGTCGTGGCCGACGACGGTCACGGTGGGAGCCTGATCGCCGTGAACGTACAGCGATGGAAGGCCGACCGCCCCAGCATGACCCGGCTCTTCGCGGACGCCAAGACCCTGCCCGACGGAACACGTGTCAACCTGACCAAGGCCGCCCCCCAGCACGGGGGGAAGGGAACTGTCCAATGGACCGCCGACACCCTCCGCCCGGACGGACTGCGGGTGGTGATCTCAGCCGTCAACGCATCCGCGTACCTGCTTCCAGCCGGCCGTGCCACACCGGTCCTCACCATGCGGCAGCTGCAGGACATGGCCCTCGACCCGGCTTGGCAGAAGGCCAGCGACTGATCGCTCGACCGCACCACCGCCAGTCTCCGGCCGGCCGAACGCCTCAGGCTCGGTCGTCACCAGGTGCGGGGCGGGCATGCTAGTAATTTGATCACCCACACGGCCGTACCGAACTCCGTTCGGTCCTCGTACGGGGAAGGAAGCACTGTGAGCCAACAGGTCAGCGCAGCCGGCCAGGACCTCGCCTGCATCACATCGGAGGGCACCGGACCGACCGTCGTCCTGGTCCACGGCAACTCCTCGTCCGCCCGGGTCTGGCGTCCCCTGCTGGAAGGCCCTTTCGGGCGGCGGTTCCGCTGCCTGGCACTCGATCTCCCCGGTCACGGTGGCTCGGCCCGCGGTCACGGCCCCGAGGACTACGCGATTCCCAGCTACGCCTCACGGGTCGCCCGCTTCGTCGAGGAGACACATGCCGACGAGGCGGTGCTGGTCGGGTGGAGCCTGGGCGGACACGTCGTCCTCGAGGCGGCCGAGCGGTTGCCCCGGGCCGCCGGCCTCGTCCTCTTCGGCACCCCGCCCGTCAGCGGTCCGGCCGATTTCGGCAGGGCGTTCCTGCCGACCCCTGCCCTGAACGTGGGTTTCACCGCCGGGCTCGACGCAGCGGCGGCCCGCTCCTACGCCGCAAGCTTCTTGGCGCCGGGCTCCTCGTTGACGACCGACGATCTCGTCGCCGACATCCTGGCTACCGACGGAGCGGCCCGCTCCGGCCTCCTGGCGAGCATCGAGGCGGGGAACTTCGCCGATGAGGTGGCCATCGCGGCGACACTGGACCGGCCGCTCATGGTGTTGCACGGCGAGGACGAGCAGTTGGTCAGTCTGGACTACCTGCGCGGTCTGACCCTGCCCACGCTCTGGCGCGGCGAGGTACAGGTTCTGCCCGGTGTCGGGCACGCGCCGCATCTCGAGGCACCGGAGCGCTTCGCGGACGTGCTCGGCCAGTTCATGGACGACCTGGGCTGAGCCCTCCGAGACCTGCTGTGCCGAGGTTCTGCCGGAACGGGTCCTGGTAGCAGGCGCGGCTCCCGACGGACTGCCACACGGTGCCCGTCGATCAGTCCTTGAGGGAACGCTGTACCGCGAGGGGTACCACGGGAGTCTCCTCGCCCTGACGCCGCACCCGGCGCGTCAGGGCGAGGACGTGACGCACCCGCGCCTGGATGATGGCGGCAACCTCCGCGCGGGACAAGGCGTGGGCGGTGTCCGATACCCGTCGGCACGACCCATGCCTACTGACCCCGAGTGAACGTGAATGGGGTAGCACTGGGCTTCTCATTCCGTCGCGGTGCCGGCGGAGCCACAGCAGAGCGTCCCTCCAACCGCACGCCGGGCCTTCGCACGCAACTGAAATGGCGTCGGAAGACGGCGCCGCACCGCCCCGGAGACGGACCTGTGGTGAGAAGCCGATCTCGTACGCCGGCATCAACGGCCCACGGCGGCTCGGTCATTCCTGTGGCGGGCCGGACATCACTCCGGAGTCGCTGAGATACCCCAGGAATATCTCCCGTTCTCGCCGCAGGGCGTCCGCGAGGGGAAGCCTCGCACTTTCTCGCAGCAGTTCCTTGACCGCGAACAGTGAAAGGCTGGAATGCCTGGCCACTCCGTGTGCCCATCTCAATGCGTGATCGATGAATCCCTCAGTGGGCAGGACGGCGTTCAACCACCCCACGCGCAGCGCCTCATCCGCCTCGAACACCCTGCCGGTGAGGATCGCCTCGGCCGCGATACCTGGTCCCACCAGCCGGGGCAGCCGGACGCTCGACCCGCCGCCCACGATCATTCCGCTGGTGATCTCGGACTGTTGCAGGCGCGCACGTGGTGACCCGACCCTCATGGTGCAGGCAAGTGCCATCTCGCTCCCGCCGCCGGCCGCAAGGCCGTCGATGGCCGCGATGGTCGGCTGCGGTATGTCCTCGATGCGATTGAATACGTCGAGCCAGGCCTCGAACTCGCGCGAGCGAAGTCGGCCGTCGGCCCCGAACTTGATGAAATCCGGGCGATCTGAAATGTCTCCGTGATTGATGAAATACCCGTCGAGTCCGCCGGCGAGGACAACCACCTTCACCCGGTCAGTTTCTCGGGAAATGCTGTCCAGGATCTCCTCGAGCTCGAACAGCGACTGCGCGACGTAGACGTTGTCCGGTTCTCTGGTGAAGGTCAAGAGGGCGATCGCATCGTGATACTCAACTGTCCAACTGTTCACTTTTTCTCCTGTCGAGTGCTGCGCTGAGATGTCCGGAGACATCCAAGGGGCCAAGGTGTTCGCTGGGTCGCGTCTCAGGCACATCACGCCCTGAGCCACACAGCGCGGGCGTCGTCCGGCGGTACGTCCCGCGACTCGGGACAGCGCACGATGGGCGACGCCGGCGGCTACCCCTACGGCTCGGGAGTCCACTGGCGGCAAACCGATACAAGTACTTGACTTAACAACAATCCTTCAGTCGTCCGCAAGCACGCTGCATCTTGACTTCCATCACATAGGGATTGCTGGATGATCGACACTCGATGCGCGGAGACTCCCGGTCGGCGGGGCCTGACCGGACCCGGTGTAACGGCCGCGCCGAAGGCGTCGGCACCTGCGCCGAGCGGATCATGAGCAGGAGGCGCAGGCACGCCGGCCCCGGGCCTCCTCCGGCCCTGCCTCCTCCTGCCCCACGGACGCCGGGCGTCACCACCGGCTACGAGTCAGCGCCGGTGCTTCGGAAGCGGGCGCAATGGGCGCGCCTCCGTCGCACCGCTCACACCGACTCGGCGGTGACGATGGGCTCTTCCTCGAAGGTGAGTTCAGGCGGAGGGTTGCGGAAGCCTCGGGTCAGGTAGGCCAGGTAGCAAACGCCGAGAGCAAGCCAGGTGGTTCCCAGAACGAGGGCCTTGCCATCGAGGTTGGCCAGGAGCCAGAGGTCCACTGCGGCGCCGATCGTGGGGGCGATCACGTAGCCCAGCAGGCCGGGCTGCTCGCCCGCCCGGCGCTTGCGGAAGTAGGTGGCGATGACGGCGAGGTTGACGAAGGTGAAGGCGATGAAGGCGCCGAAATTGATGAAGGAGGTGGACGTCGCAACGTTCAGGTGCAGGGCGATCAGTCCGACGGCGCCGGTGAGGAGGATGTTGACAGCCGGGGTGTGGTAGCGCGGGTGGACGTGGCCGAAGATACGCCGCGGGAGGACGGAGTCGCGCCCCATGGCGTACAGGAGCCGGGAGGTGCTCGCCTGAGCGGCGATGCCGGACGCGAACTGGGCGACGACCAGGCCGGCCAGGAAGAGGGAGGAGAAGAGGTCGCCACCGACGGTCCTGGCGACTTCGAAGGCGGCCGAACCGGGATCGTCGAAGGCGCTGCCGGGATGGGCCAGTTGGGTCGCCCAGGCGACGGCCACGAAGATGCCGCCTCCGATCAGGGCGATCAGCAGGATGGCTCGGGGCATGGTGCGCTGGGGCTCGATGGTCTCCTCGGTGAGGGTCGTGACCGCGTCGAATCCGAGGAAGGAGTACGCCGCGATCGCCGCCCCGGCGGAGATGCCCGCCAGCGTGGTGGCGTCGTTGGCGAACGGGGCGGTGCTCGCCAACGCTCCGGCGCCCCCGAGGTCGAGTACGTGCCGCAGGGACAGCGCGACGAAGATGCCGATCACCAGCACCTGGAAGGCCATGAGCAGGTCGTTGGCCCGCTGGGCGGTCTTGATGCCTCGCACGTTCAGGGCGGTGGTCAGGACGATGAAGCCGATGATCCAGACCCAGAACGGGACGTCCGGGAACTGGGCTTGAAGGTAGGCCCCGCCGATCAGCCAGATGACCATGGGCAGGAAGAAGTAGTCGAGCAGGGTGGCCCAGCCGATCAAGAAGCCCACCCGGGAGTCGACGGCTCGGCGGACGTAGGTGTAAGCGGACCCGGCCACGGGGTGGGCGGCGGCCATCTTTCCGTAGCTGTGTGCGGTGAACAGCATGGCGACCAGAGCCAGCAGATAGGCGGTGGGGACGGTGCCGCCGGTGGTGTCGGCCACGATGCCGAAGGTGCCGAGCACGATCAGCGGGGTCATGTAGGCGAGACCGAACAGGACGACGGATCTGAGCGTCAGGGCGCGTGTCAAACCCTGGGTGGGGGTGTTCTCCATGATGACGGGCTCCACGGGGGGACGGGCGAGCGGTGAGCAGGAGGCTCAGCCGGTGGCGGGGTGCCAGCGGCCCGGGTCGATGCGGCCTCCGTACAGCGGCAGGGCGATCGGGGCGTCGGTGTCGGTGAACTGGTTCCACATGCGGTTGAGCCCGGCCGTGCCGAACGTGCGGACGCGGGTGACCTCGTCCAGGTCGAGTACGTCGGTCAGCACGGTGACACCGGAGTCGGGAGCCTCGGTCCGCACCCGCCCCTCGGGGTCGACGACGAGGCTGCGGCCGGTGCCGACGGGGCCGGCGGTGTTGACGCTGACGACGAAGACCTGGTTGACGATGGCGTTGGCACGGGCGAGAACGAGCTCGTGGGCGCGGTCCGATGTGGTGGTCATGACGGGGTTGACGATCACCTCGGCGCCCATCCATGCCAGGTGGCGCGCGACCTCGGGGAACCATGCGTCATAGCAGATCGACATGCCGATGCGGCCCACGTCAGGCAGGTCCACGACGACGAAGCGGTCACCGGGGTCGTACGGCTCGTGCGGCCGCCAGGGGAAGATCTTGCGGTACGAGGCGGCGAGGCGGCCGTCGGGTGAGTAGACCGGCGCCGTGTTGAACAGTTCGCCCCGCTCGCCGCGCTCGCACACCGTGCCCGGAACCAGCCAGATGCCGAGGTCTCCGGCCAGCGCGGCAAGCTGCCGGGATCGAGGTCCGTCCATCGGCTCGGCTGCATCCTGCAGCTGTTCGGTCACCGCTGCCGAGGCGTCGACGCCGCACAGGTGCAGCTCGGGATGGACAACAAGGCGGGTCTGCGGAAAGCGAGCCAGCAACCCCTCGACATCTTCGGCGAATCCGGACAAGGGCGCTGTCGCCGGGCGGGGAAGTGCCTGGACGAGGGCGATGGGCAAGGGGCGGGACATGGCGAGGAAATTAACTCAAGTTGAGATGTTAATCAATGGGCTCACTTTGATCTGTTATCCGACTCGCTACATTGACGGTCATGGCTCACCCCCAGGATGGCCCGCGGCCGGCCGACACGGCCGCCCTGCCTTTCACCGCCCCCGCGCTCGACGGCATCCGCCGGCTCACCGCGCTGGACACGGTGCGCGCCCGCATCGCACTCGCCGTCGACCTGGGACTGCTCGCCCCGGGCGAAAGGCTTCCGCCCACCGACCAGATCGCCACGGCCCTCGACGTCGGAGAGATCACCGTGCGGCGCGCCCTGTCATCGCTGTGTCAGGAGGGCGTGCTGGAGCGCCGCCGCGGTCGCAACGGGGGCACCCGCGTCGCCGACCGGCCGACGCGGGGAGTTGTGAAGGCGGCGGATGCCTACCGAGCGCAGCACACCGAGGTGCACGCACTGATCGACCAACGACTCGTCCTGGAATGCGGCCTCGCCCACCTGGCGGCCCGCAACGCCGACGAGGCTGCCTTGACGCGCCTCCAGCAACTGGCCGACGAGATGGACCAGATCCCGACCTGGGCGGAGTTCCACGGCTGCGACGAGCGGTTCCACCTCACCCTCGCCGCCGCCACCGGCGTCCCCGCAGCCGCCGAGACCTACAGCCGCGTGCTCCGCCAGCTGTACCGCTACTACCTGCCCTACCCGATGGAGGCTCTGCGACAGTCCAACCGCGAGCACCACGCTCTGATCGAGGCCCTGCGCGACGGCGATACGGCAGCAGCAGCCGACGTCGCCCGCGAACATGTGGAGGAACTCCACCACACCATGTTCGTCGGTCTACTGGAGGCGGCGGACCGCAGGGACCGGTGAGCCTGTCCTGCCTTTCCGTCAGCCGCCGACGTGGATGCCGGGGCGGCGGTCGGGGTCGGGTTCGTTGCTGCGGATGATCTCACGGGTGACGGGGGCGGTGTCGCCGCGGCCGAGGAGGAAGTAGCGGAACATGTGCTTCAGGGGGCTGCCCTCGTCCCAGGAGAAGTAGCAGTGCGGCCGCACTCCGGTGGCGTCGCGCAGGGTGAGCAGGACGGCGGCGATGGCGTTGGGTGCGGCCGGGGCCTGGGCGCGCAGGATGCGGTAGCCGTCGACTTCGACGCCCCGTGGACGGTGAGGGTCTCGCTGACGTCGGACGGGGCTTTGACGTCGATTTCCAGGAAGAGCACGTCCGCGAGGCCCGGTACCGGGTTGCCGCTGTTCGCGCTCTGTGGCTCGGCCTGAAGCCGATACGAGGGTAGACGGGTGCGCCGGCAACGGTCGCGTGCAGTGTGGCGCGGGTCAGGCCGGTGGCGCGAGAGCCCTCGTACAGTGCCTTGCGCGTGGCTGCTTCCCCATGGCCCGCTGCCACGGCGGGTCCGTGGCGACCAGGAGGAAGGAGTGTCGGCCCCCGGCTGCCACGGTGCCGGCGCACGCAACGGGGATGTCGCCGCGCATGGCCAGATAGGCGTGCACGTGGATGCGGACGTGGGCGACCTTCCGGGCATCGCTGTCCGGTGGGCTGACTGCCGGTTCGCGTTCTGAGATTTTCCGTGCGGCAGTTGAGAGCGGTCACCTGCCGGCACCCGGCGATGCGGCGACTCTCCGAGATGGTCCCCTCAAGGACACCGTACGCACGCCGCGGTGACCGCTGCGACAACCGCCGTCCCGCAACCAACTGTGTGAAGTGACCTGACAGGTCAACACTTTTGGATATACACTTGCACAGTCAAGTACTTGTTCGGCGTGCCGACGCCCGTTCTGTCACGCCATGTTCTCAACAGGGAGAAACCGGGATGAAGATGAAGAGGATCGTCAGGTCGGCCGTTACCGCCATGGCGATGGCAACCGTGGTCCTGGGCCTCAACGCGGGCACCGCTTCGGCCGCCACGTACGTGTCCGTCTGGGGCGCAGAGGGCCGGTACGACAACAACCCCGGCAACGGAGCCGCCAGTTGGATCTGGGTCTACACCGGTGACAACTCCGAGGCACGCTTGACCTACATCCTCAACGACGGCAGCAGGCACGAGCTCACGGCCACCGGCACCTACAGTTCCGCCACCGCCAGCCTGAACCAGGACGTGCGAACCATCCAGGTTTGCACCAACTTCCCGACTCCGGTCTGCTCCTCCTGGAGTTAGTACTGGTCCGGGCACCTTCGCCGCAAAGCGTGCACTGACTGACGGGCAGGTGGGGTGGAAGCCCCAACGGATCGCTTCGCTCGTCAGTCAAGCACCGGCTCGGTGGGTTCCGGCGAGCGAAGTGGTCGTGGGACGGATCGCCCCAGCCCGGGATGAGGTACGTATCATCGCTGTAGGCACATGTATGACTGCGTGTCAGGCAACCGCCGCACCGGCTCCTCCCTCACACTTCGAGAACGAGACAGACATGAACGACGTCCACCCCGGTCGCAGGCGACTGCTGAAGATGTTCGGGCTGAGCGCCACCGCGACCACCGCCACCGTTCTCCAGGCCGACCCGGTGCTCGCCGCGACCCTCGGCTACGACGAGAAGGCCGGCGTCTCCCCCACCTCCTACAGGGCTCCTGAGGGCCTGGCCAAGAGCACCGCGGCCAAGCAGGCGGCACTGGCCTGGATCGGCGCCAATGAGGACGCGATCACCAGGTTGAGCGACGAGGTGTGGCAGCACGCCGAGTTGTCGCTGCGCGAGTGGAAATCCTCCCTCGCCCACGCCAAGCTGCTGAAGGACAACGGCTTCACCGTCGAGTGGGGCCCGGCCGGTTTCCCCACGGCCTTCGTCGCCTCCTACGGCACCGAGGGGCCCGTCCTCGGTTTCAACGCCGAGTACGACGCCCTGCCCGGCCTGTCCCAGAAGAAGGGCGTGGGCCGGCACGACCCCCTGGTTTACCACTACGACGCGTACGGCCCCACCTACGGAGCGGGTCACGGTGACGCTCACAACGCCCTGGGCGCGGGCGGCACAGCCGCCGCGATCGCCGTCGCCCGGGCGATCCGCACCAACGGGCTCAAGGCCCGCGTCAATCTGTTCGGCAGCGCCGGCGAGGAACAACTCGTCGGCAAGGCGTACGCGGTCAAGGACGGTGTCTACGACGGCCTCGACGCGTTCCTGGACTGGCACCCGTTCAACATCACGGTGCCCTTCTGGAACACGACCAGCTCGCTGATATCGGCCACGTTCACCTTCCTCGGCGCCTCCGGCCACGGGGGCGCCCCGCTGGGCAACAAGAGCGGCCTCGACGGCGCCCTGCTGATGGCGACGATGTCGGAGTACCTGCGCGAGAAGAACGTCGCCCCGTCCGGTCGCTTCCACTACGCCGTCATCAACGGGGGCGGCGCGCCGAACGTGACCCCGGACATGTGCTCCGTCTGGTTCTTCGTCCGCGAGGGGAGCCCGGCGCGCGCCAAGGTGCTGTACGACAAGATCGTGGAGTGCGGCAAGGCGGCCGCACAGGCCAGCCAGACCCGCCTGGTGCACAAGTTCCACTCCGCGACGTGGAACCTGCTGGCCAACAAGGCCGGTGCGGAGCTGCTCAACGACAACATGCGGCAGATCGGTGCCCCGAAGTTCACGGAAGCCGATCACGCGCTGGCAAAGGCCGTGCAGAAATCGCTGGGCAAGCCCGAGGTCGGCATGCCGACCGACCTGACCCCCCTCGCTCCCCCGGCGGCGGCGTACACCGGCGGTCTGGCCACCGACACCGCCGACATCAGCTGGCAGACGCCCACGGCCGTGCTCCTCTCCGCCGCCTACCCGCCCGGTGTCCCGAACCACAACTGGGGCGCCACGGCGACGGCCGCCACGAACATCGGCCACCAGGCGCTGCTGTCCGCCGCGCGCTACCTGGCGGCAGCGGCGATCGATCTGATCGAGCAACCGGACCTGCTGGACGCGATGAAGCAGGAGTTCGAGGACCGTACCGCAGGTGTCGAGTGGGCCTCTCTGATCCCGGACGGCAACCAGCCGCCGCTGTACGAGCCTCCGGCCGCGTTCCTGAAGGCGACCGGACAGAGCTGGCCACCGGAAGGAGTGACCTGGCCGGTGCCGCCGGTGGTCTCCACCGAGCAGTTGGGCACCACCGGCCCCAGTCTCGGGCCGGTGACCTGAGCTCCGGCCCGCGGGGGCAACTCCTCACGACGTTCCGGCAGTTCGTTCGTGAGTTCCCCTCCCCTGCGGTGTGACACACGGCTGAGCGGCTGCTGATCGTACGCGGGGGCCACTGCCTTTCCGGGGGGCCACCGGTCAATCGAAGGTCCTGCTGGTGACGTCGTACGCGCGGCACGACCCGGGGCCGGCGGATGTGCACCAGCATGCCGGCGGTGACGCCGCGTCGGCGACGCCGAGGCTGGGACCTCACACTGAGTAACCATCCTGACCGGTGACGTGGGCTTGTTCATGATCATTGGTTCAGATGGTGACGCCCGGGCGGCGCCGGTCTCCGTATCTCCACGCCAGGAGAAGACCATGGTTGCTTCCCCGCCCCGGAAGCAGGACCGCCAAGACGCGAAGGACGGACGGAACCGGGCGCGCGACGGCCCGCCGGAGTCCGCCTCCGTCCTTCCGAACGCCGCCCGCACCCCGTCCGCCCGGCCCTGCTGAGCACCCGTGCATCTCAGCCCGCAGGCGGCGCCGCCCCCTCCGGCCGACTGTCGGCAAGCCGGTTGAGCCACTCGATCAGCAAGGGTTGCTCCGCCGCGCTGAGCGCGGGGGTGCCGTCGCGATGGAGTGCGGCGCGCAACGCCATCGCCGCGGCGGCGGTGTCGTGCCGCCTGTCGTCGTCCCCGGCGTGTGGGGTGGCGGGCGTGGTGATGGCCGCGATCACGACGTCCCGTGCGGCATCCGCGGTCTCCAGATCCCTGGTCTCCGGCGGAGCGCTGATCATCGTCAGGATCGTGCCCATGCCGGCGGCGTGCATGACAGTCGTCGCGCGCTCGACACTCATGCGCAACCGCCCCGCAGCGGCGACCCTGGTCATCATCTTCTGCAGTTCGGCCACGGCTCGCCGTCCCGCCCGAGGCAGATGACCGGGGCGGGCCTGACCGTAGACCAGCGTGTAGTACGCGGGTTGTACCAGCCCGAAGCGAATGTGCAGATCCCACGCCACCCGCAAGTCCTGCACGGGATCCCCGGTCGCGGAGAGCTGCCCCTTGAACTTCAGATAGGTCTCGAAGCCGTACTCGCCGACGGCCTCGAGCAGACCGTCCTTGTCGCCGAAGAGCCGGAAGATCGTGGGAGGTGGCACATCGGCGCGGGCAGCGACGGCGCGCGTGGACAACGCGTCCAGGCCCTCGCTCTCCAGCAGTCCGGCAGCGGCCAGCACGATCCGGGCCCGCAGTGGCCCGGAGGTCGGCTCGGTTCCGTCGTCAGCAACCATGACTCAACGATATCAATTTTTGCATATCACTGATTCGAACCAGTGTTACGCTCGATTGCGGACCAACGATCCACGCAAGGAGACGACAAGACATGGCCTCTCACGCAACGGGTTACGACGTGATCGTGGTCGGTGGCGGTACGGCCGGTTCCGTGCTCGCGGCACGGCTGTCGGAGGACGAGGATGCCGAGGTCCTGCTCCTGGAGGCGGGTACCGCTGCGTCCGGCCTGCCGGACGCGGTAGCCAGTCCTCCCGCTTGGCCCTCGCTCGTCGCATCAACCGCGAACTGGGGGGACAGGACAGTGGTCCAGGGCGCATCCGGCGCGCCCGTGCCCCTGCCCCGTGGCCGCGGGCTGGGCGGATCCTCGGCGATCAACGCCATGGTGTTCGCCCGTGGCCATCGCTCCAGCTACGACAGCTGGAGCGACCACGGCGCGAAGAACTGGACGTACGACGACCTGCTGCCCTACTTCCAGCGCAGCGAGACCGCGGTGAGCCGCGCTCCGGGCCGCGGGACCGAGGGGCCGTTGATCGTCGGGCCCGCCATCGAACCCAACGACGTCCTGCTGGCCTGCCTGGCGGGTGCGGTGGCAACTGGTCACCGCAGGGCCTTCGACATCAGTGGCGGCCTGGAGGAGGGGTTCGCCCCGGTCGACCTGAACATCGTCGACGGGCGTCGGCAAAGCGCGGCCGATGCCTATCTGCTTCCCGTCCTGGGGCGGCCGAACCTGCACGTCGTCACGGACGCCGTCGCCCACCGTCTGCGGTTCGAGGGTGACCGGTGCACCGGCGTCGAGTACGAGGTCGACGGCCGGACCCACACCGCCAGGGCCTCCGGGGAAGTGGTACTCGCCGCCGGGACCATCGGTTCGGCACACCTGCTGCTGCGGTCCGGCGTCGGCCCCGAGAAGGACCTGCGGGCGGCACAGGTAGAGGTGTTCCATCCCCTGCCCGGTGTCGGCAGGAACCTGCACGACCACCCGCGGGCCAACCTCGTCTACAGCGCGCAGCGGCAGGTGCCCACGCCGCACAACAACCACGGCGAGATCCTCGGCCTGTTGCGCAGCCGGCCCGAGCTGGACGGGCCGGACGTGCAGATCATCTTCATCGACATCCCCCTGCCCAATCCGGTTGCCCCGGTGGCCAACGGCTTCACCATAGGTGTCTCCCCCATGCGTCCGGTCAGCCGCGGCAGCCTGCGCATCACGTCCGCCGACCCGTACGCGCCACCCGTCCTGGACCCCGCCTACTTCGCCGAGGAGGAGGACGTACGGGCGGTGCTGTCCGGCATCGCGACGGCTCGTAGGATCGCCTGGTCGTCGGCGCTCGCCGAATGGGGCATCGAGGAGGTCAGCCCCGGTCTCAACGCCGTGGACGACCAGTCGATCGGCGACTACGCCAAGAAGTACTTCGGTTCCTATTGCCATCCGGTCGGCACCTGCGCCATGGGGGAGGACGAGGTGTCCGTGGTCGACTCCGGGTTGCGCGTGCGCGGACTCGAAGGACTGCGCGTGGCGGACGCCTCCGTCATCCCGTCGATCCCGTCCGGCAACACCAACGCCACGGTGTACGCGATCGCCGAGCGGGCGGCCGACCTGCTCCGCCGCCCGTGAGGTGTCGCATCACCCGCAGGCGCGGGTGATGCGACGATCGACGTGGCGAGGGCGGCTCGGAGCCGCGACCCCGTCGATGACGGACTCGGGCGCGGCACCGCCTCGGTGCCGCGTGCCAGCTCCGTCCCCCCGGCACCGGGAGCGCGAGACGGCGGCTCGGGCGGCGAGGACAGCCTGGACATCAGCAGAGCAGTTGCGAGCGCCGGCGATGCGTATGCGGTCGCCGAACCCTCACCCTCCGGTGCCCGCGCCGCAGCCACCAGGACGGCATGACCGGGAAAGGCCAGGTGTAGCCCTCCCCGGTCCCGCCGCGTTCCTCAAGCCTCGGCGCGCCTGGGCAGCCGCCAGTTGGGGCGCGGGAAGTGGCAGGTGTAGCCGTCCGGGTAGCGCTGCAGGTAGTCCTGGTGCTCCGGCTCGGCCTCCCAGAACTCGCCGGCCGGGACGACCTCGGTCACCACCGGCCCCGGCCACAGCCCGGACGCCTCGACGTCGGCGATGGTGTCCTGCGCGACCCGCCGCTGCTCCTCGTCGAGGTAGAAGATGGCCGAGCGGTAGCTGACCCCGATGTCGTTGCCCTGGCGGTTGCTGGTGGTGGGGTCGTGGATCTGGAAGAAGTACTCCAGGATCGCGCGGTAGTCGGTGGCCGTGGGATCGAAGACGATCTCGATCGACTCGGCGTGCCGGCCGTGGTCGCGGTAGGTGGGGTGCGGCTTGTCGTTGTCGCCGCTGTAGCCGACCCGGGTGCGCACCACACCGGGAAGCGACCGGATCAGCTCCTGCATACCCCAGAAGCAGCCACCGGCGAGCAGCGCCCGCTCCTCGACGTCACTCATGGCGCATCACCTTTCTGCCGACTCACACTTCGTCACCATCTTGACAGGTGATAGCGTGACAGGCAACCGTATCATCGGTCGGGCCCCATTGCGGACCGGGACGTTGGCGAGGCACGACGACGGCCGACCGAGGCACGACGACGGCCGACCGAGGCACGACGACGGCCGACCGAAACGTGGAAGCCCGGCCACCATCGAGACGCAGGTCGAGCCGGGCAATGACGCGGCCGGTCGGCGCCGCTGGCTCTCGACGAACTCACCGCCGTCGCCATCCGGCTCGTTCATGCTCGAGCCGGCGCTCGTCACGACAGGACGGCAAGGCGGGCCCGTGAGCCGGATCGGCCGCGGCGGGGCGCCGGCCTCGTGAAGTGAGCCGAATTGCGCCTCCACAGTGCTTCGCGCTCGAGCGGTGCCCTGCCGGTCCACAAGCGACCAGGCCGCGGATCATTTTCCAGCCGACCGTGAACCCTGCCGCCCTCCTGTCCCGTTGTCTGATTGGAGACTCCCGCCGCCGAGTGCTCATTGGCTGGGTCGGTGGCGGGACAGCGGCCTCCGCACATGCTTCCCCGATGTGGGGAGGCCGCCTCCTCAGCCCCGCTCGGCGCCACTGGACCGGCGGCCGGGCGGGTCGGCCCGGGCGTGGGGACGGTTACCAGGCCGATTGGCCGGCTACCTCTGTGGGCGCGCCGGCAACGCCCGGATGGCGGGGTGCACACGCCATTCGCGGCCGGCGCGCTGTTCCGCTTTCGGAATCGAGGGCGGAACAGCGCGTCCTGCCTCTCCTCCCGCTGCACACTTCCGCCCGTGCAGGCGATTTCCCCGCGACCGCGCTGCGTCCACGCGGTTCCGCTTGACAGCCGAAGCCCGATCAGCCAACCTCGTCACCATTCCAACCGGTGACGCGCCCTGCACTCTCCGTACTCCCGGGCGCCTCGAAGGAAAGCGGGACAGCCGCAATGATCAGCAGGCGAGCACTTGCGTACGCGATGACCGCTATGGCCTCCGGAGCGACCCTCGCGACGGCGGCGGCGAGGCCGGCTTCGGCGGTCACCGGAAGGCATGCCCCGGCACCGACGAGGGACGCGGGCCGGATCCGGTCTGCGACGGGGCTCGGAGGGATCCGTCACGTCCGCACCGACACGCTGGAGATCGCCTATCACGCGGTCGGCCCTGCCCGCGGCACACCGGTGATCCTCTCCCACGGCTGGCCGTTCGACCCGGTGGGCTCGTACGCAGAGGTCGCCCCCGCCCTGGCTCGGCACGGGTACCGGTGCTACGTCCCTTACCTTCGCGGCCATGGCGGGACCCGCTTCCTGCACAAGGACACGTTCCGGTCGGGGCAGCAGGGCGCGCTGGGCAAGGACCACATGGACTTCATGGATGCCCTGGGCATCGACCGGGCCGTGTTCGCCGGCTACGACTGGGGCGGGCGGGCGGCCGATGTCGCCGCCGCGCTGTGGCCGCAGCGCTGCCTGGGCCTCGTCTCCGTGAACAACTACCTGATCCAGGACATCGCCAAGGCGCAGCAGCCGTTGCCGCCGGCCATCGAGTCCGGCTACTGGTACTTCTTCTACTTCCTCACCGAGCGCGGCCGGCTCGGCCTTCAGAGGGACCCGAAGGAGTTCGCGCGGGTGGTGTGGCACCGCAACTCGCCGCAGTGGCGGTTCACCGAGGCCGAGCTCGACCAGGCGGCGGCTCTGTGGACGAACCCCGACTACGTGGACGTCGTGATCCACAGCTATCGTCACCGGCTCGGAGCCGCGCCGGGCGACCCCCGCTACGCCGAGATCGAGCGGCGACTGGCCGGGCAACCGCCCATCACCGTCCCCACCGTCACCCTGGACGGCCAGGCCGACGGCGTCACGCCGCCCACCGACGGGACGCCTTCGGCCGCTCACTTCACGGGGCCCCGGGTGCACCACGTGGTTCCGGGTGCCGGACACAACCTCCCCCAGGAGGCTCCCGGGGCCTTTGCGTCGGCAGTCCTGGAAGTGGGGGCACTGCGCTGAGAGCCTCACACTCCGGACGCACTCAATCGTCACCCTTTAAACCGGTGATACCCCTTGCGCCATTCCTCGTCACCAGTCAGAATGGTGACGCGTCCAGTCGATCGGTACCGCGAACCCCCGGGGCGCCTCCCGCGGACAAGCCGAGGCACGACGGCCGGAACGCACCACACAGGCCGCCGCGCGCGGCGGACTAGGAGGAATGCCGTGAAGTCCAGCAACCCGATCTTCGCCCGGAGCGGATTCACCCGCTCCCCGGATCGCGCGTACACCGACGCCGACCGGCTGCAGCCGACCGGCGTCGGCTCCACCGTCGACCACACGGTCAACCCCTACGCGGCCGACGGACGCATACGCCTGGTCAAGGACGAGACGGCCGACCGGGTCACGATGACCGTGGACGACGTCGTCGTCCGCACCGCCTCCACCCTCGGCACGGTGGCACTGACCGCCGTGCTGTCCTGGCTCCTTCTGCCCGTCGACGAGGCCGGCATCGGCCGCTCCTACGGCATCGCCGTCGCCGCCGCCCTGGTCGCCTTCGTCCTCTCACTCGTCCAGGCGTTCAAGCGCAGCCCTTCGCCAGCGCTCATCCTCGGATACGCCGCCTTCGAGGGGGTCTTCCTCGGCGTCATCTCGAGTGCGACGTCCACCTACATCGCACCGGGCGTGGTCGTCCAGGCCGTTCTGGGCACCTTCGCCGTCTCGGCCGGCGTGCTGATCGCCTACCGGATGCGCTGGATCCGTGTCACCCGACGGTTCTACGGGTTCGTTCTGGCCTCGGCGACAGGCTTCCTGCTGCTGACGGTGGCGAACCTTCTCTTCTCCGCGTTCGGTGCCGGTGACGGGCTGGGCTTCAACAGCGGTGGTCTCGGCGTGGTCTTCGGTGTCGTCGGCATCCTCCTCGGAGCGTGCTTCCTGGCTCTGGACTTCAAGCAGGTAGAGGACGCCATCGCCTACGGCGCCCCGCGCGATGAGTCGTGGGTTGCGGCCTTCGGTCTCACCATGACGCTGGTGTGGATCTACCTGGAGGCGCTGCGGGTGCTGTCGATCTTCCAGTCGGACGACTGAGGCACTCGCCTTGGCGAACGGGAGCCCGCACACGCGGGCTCCCACAGGTGCGGAGTGCAGCGGCTGCAGGGATGCTCGGAGCGGTCCGGGCACTGCGACGACGGCCGGGGCCACGGGCCGCTGTGACCGCCTTCACGTGAACCCCGCGCCCTCCGCCCGCGTGATGGTCGTGAACGCGCACCGGCGAAGGCCGAACCAGAAGAGCTGATGCACCATGAAAGACGGCAGGACCGTCTGGCTTCCCTATCGTCCGGAGAGGATCGCCGGCCTCCCGGACGGACTCACCTACCACTACTGGGACGGTTCGCCGAGCCTGCCCGGTGATCCGGCGGATGTGCGGTTCCTGGTGGGACCGACCGCGCCCGGCACGGAGAAACAGCTGTGCGACCTGCTGCAGCTGACCACCCGCCTGGAAGTGCTGCAGCTCCTCAGCTCGGGTTACGAGCACATCGTGCCGTTGGTGGAGAGCCTGCCGTCAGGACTCCGTGTCTCCACCGGACGGGGTGTGCACAGTGGTGCGACGGCGGAGTTGGCGGTCACTCTGCTGCTGACACTGTCACGAGGCATCGACGACTTCGTGCGCCGACAGCCCGAGGGTGGCTGGGCGCGCGGTGTCTGGCGCACCTTGCTGGGCAAACGGGTTCTGGTCGTCGGCCATGGTTCCGTCGGTCGCGCCGTCACCGCCAGGCTCCGCCCGTTCGGATGCGAGATACTCCCCGTGGCCCGGCGCGCGCGCACCACCGCCGCCGGCCGCGTGCACGGTGTCGCGGAACTGCCCGCCCTGTTGCCGGCGGCGGACGCCGTCATCCTGTGTGCGCCGCTGACCGACGAGACGCACGGCATGCTCGGCCCCGCGGAGCTGGCCCTGCTCAAGGACGGCGCGCACGTGGTGAACGTGGGCCGCGGTGAACTCGTGGACACCGATGCGCTCACCCGCGAAGTCGGCGACGGACGGCTGCGGGCCGCTTTGGACGTCACCGCTCCTGAACCCCTCCCGCCCGGCCACCCGCTGTGGACGCTGCCCGGCGCGCTGATCACTCCGCACGTGGCGGCCTTCACCGATGCGTTTCCCCGTATGACCGAGGAGTTCCTCGTCCGGCAGCTGCACCGGTTCGCCGCGGGAGAGGCCATGGAGAACGTCGTGCTCACCCTCCACGGCCGAGTGACGGGCGGCACGCGTGCCGGAGACGAGCATGTGACGGGGGAAGCAGGGCTCGCGAGCGATGACCGAGCCGCATAGGCGGACGACGGCGACCGGGAACGCGGACGGACCGCGGCCTGCGATCGGCCCCTGGCTCGCCCCGGCCGCGGTCTTCGAGGGGTACGAACGCGCGGGCCGCTCCGCTCCCGGCCTGGCATGGTCATCCTTCACCTCCCACTGGAACTGGGCCGCTCCCCTGCCCCACGCCGTCGCACAGGACGGTCCGGGCGGCCTGCCCATCGCCCGGCCGGCCCCGGGCGGGTACTCCCTGTCCGGGACGTGGCGCCTGCCGCCGGGTACACCGGTCGGGCGGTGGCTGGCACTGCCGCTCGCCGGTCGATGGCCCGCGCACTCCGGACGATCCGCGGCAGCGTCACCGGATCGACCCGACGTCTTCGTGATCGCCTCGAAGGTCCTGCCGCGGCCCGCAGGCCTGCGCGTGGTGTCGGCGCCGGTCGCCCCGCGCGCCGTCTTCCACCTGGACGACGTCCATGTACCGGCCGGTTTCACCGCCTGCTACGGCGGCACCCCGCTGCTGGACCAGGACGCCTCCTTCCTGTGGACAGCCGCCGCCGGCATGGCGGTGGGCGCGGCGGTCCGCCTGACCGACGAACTGGCCTCCCTCGGCTCGAACCCGTCGGCCATCCCCGTCCTCTCCCCCACCAGGGCGGCCGCCGAACTGTCGGCACTGCTGCATCACGAACGGCTGGCGTTCACGGCGGAGCGATACAACGGTCCCGGCCGCGGGCGGCTCGTCGTCCTCGCGGCGCGTGATCCGCTGGCGGTACGGATCCGGCGGGCCGCCCTGCTCACCCAGCACGTGGTCACCAGGGCCTACGAGAGGGCGATCCTGTTCCCCGGTGCACACGGGCGCCATCCCCTGGAGTCTCTCGTCGCGGACAGCGGCGCCGTCCTCCAGCACCTGCGGAACACGGTGGATCTGCTCCCGCAGACTGCGGACGGCAGTCGCCTGGAAGGCAACGATCGGTGATCACCGTCAGGGCGATGCCCGGCAAACCCGGCACTCGCCCCGTCGGCGGCGGCCCGGCGCTACGGCCACTGATCCGGTGGCTCCGGGCCGGCACGGAACCGGCCCGGAGCCACCGGATCAGCTCATCGATTCCTGCTTGCGAGCCCGGTAGGCGGCGGCCTTGACCCTGTTGCCGCAGGTCTTCATGGCACACCATTCCCGCCGGTGGCCGCGGGAACGATCGAGGTAGACCTGGGTGCACTCGGGGCGGGAGCACTCGCGCAACAGCGCCCCGTCGTCACCGCCGAGGATCTCGATCGTCTGGCGGGCGAGTGCGGCGAGGCCCTGTGCGACCGAGCCCGTACGCGTCACGCCGTCGGGTCCGAGCCGCAGTGTCACGGGCAGTCCGGAAGCGTGGAGGTTCACCTCTGTGACCGCTTCGGGAGGCAGCGGCTCCCCCGAGAGACGGGCGGACACCAGGGAGTAGATCGATTCACGCAACTCCACGGCGATGGCGAGGTCTGCCTCGCCGGCGCCCGGCGGCAGATCGACCATTCCGGATTCCACGAACCAGTCGTCGAGCAGCTCGGGGGAAGCCAGCTTCTCCCCCGGCGCGGCGTTGCGTCGTGCGCGCAGCGTGCCGACGAAGTCGAGGGGCAACGTCCCGCAGGGAAAGGCATGATTCACGTAACCATTCTGGCCAGTGACTGCCGAATGCGCAACCCCCTGGTGGCCCACCGCGCCGCCGGCCGGAATGCGTCACCGGGGACACCGGGCCGGTGACGGGCGGGGGAGTCGCGTGGGCAGCCCTGGGGCGCCGCGAGACGGACTGCTTCACGCGGTCGGGTCGGGCTCCGGGTCGTCCAGCACCGACTCGATGAACGCGTCCCAGTCCAGGGCGTCCATCTCCACCTCGGCCGCCACGATGCCGTAACTGGCGTCGAGCCACTCCGCCACCTCGGCGGCGGGCAGTTCGAACACGGCGCTCGCGTCCTTCGACTCGAGCAGCAGCCAGGCCGCCTCCCCCTCGTCGGAGTGCATGGGCCACACCTGGACGTCACCTTCGCCGCTCTCCTCGAACAGCCCGCGGTAGAGCAGTTCACGGCCGATGTGCCAGGTGACGCTCGGCCCCCGCCACGGCGTGAGGGTGACAGAGACGGTCATGGGCGTCGACGCGTCGAAACGGAACTCGGCTCGCGTGGGCTGCTGGGGCAGGCCGTCCACCACGCGGAACACCCTCAGAACGAGTGCGGGCAGTTTCTGCAGCGCTGTCCGGCGTATCCCGAAGCCGGACTGTTCGCCGTTCGTCACGGAATTCCCCTCCGCAGTGCGAGGTGTCGGTAACGACTGATTCCCACCGGTGCGCCCGGCGGCATCAGTCACTTGACGGTGGGTGGCGACGCCGTCGTCACCCGTGGCGCCCGTAGCTGAACTCCGGTGATACCCGGCGCTCGGGCGCGGGCGCCGGGATCTCGGCCACCCCCTCGGCGGAGGGCCCGCCGGCGGCTGCCAGCGCGTTGCGAATCAGCCGCAGGGTCACACGGTTCCGGGTGCGCCCGGCCAGCCGGCACAGTTCGTCCCGGGCGGACCGGTCACCGAGGTCGGCGAGGGCCCGCACAGCCGTGTTGGCCACGCGCGCGTTGCGTGGCCCGCGCCCGGTGACCTGCTGCAGGCAGGTGGTGACCAACCCGCCCAGAGTCGCCACGGTGTCCTCATGCGAGCGGGTGCAGGAGAGCAGCCAGACGAGGCCTCGCACGGCGTGCGCGTTGAAGGGATCGAGCTGATCCTCGGCACGTGCCCACCGTCCGGTCCCGACCACGGCAGGCGAAGGGCTGCGCCCCGCATCGACTGCGGACAGCCAGGACAGCACGCGTCGTCGCACCCTCTCCTCGCCCAGGCCGGTGATCATGTCACGGGCCGCCCGCTTCCACTTTGCCGTCGGCGTGCTGGTGCGTACGGTCGCCGCGTGTGTCAGGAGCGCGTGCCAGGCGGGCCCGGCTTCCGCGACGTCGGCCAGTGCCAGATCGGCCCACCGTTCCCCCGGGTTGAGCGCCGGCTGGGTCCACCGGGCGGCCAGGGCGAACCACGCCGGATCACCGGTCACCTGCGCCGATCTGCGCACTGTGGCCACGACCGCAGGGCTGAGCGGACGGCCTGCGGCCCGCTCGGCGCGGACGAGGAAGAGCAGGGCGTGGTCGTCGACCACCCAGCGGGTCTCCAGCGTGGCGACCGTCTGCCGGCGCTCCGCCACCATCCACTCGACCGGCAGACCACGGTCCAGGACCGCACAGAGGTGAAGCAGGCCCAGCCGGAGCGGCGAGGAGGCGGCGGTCCGCGCGTACCGAGCCGGGAGCACCTGCAGTACCCGCGACCGGGACGCCGCCGGCTGACGTCCCAGATGCTGCACCATCCCTCCCCACAGCCCGAGGAGATCCCCGGAGCAGACGTGGAACGCGTCCACTGCCACGTCCAGCACGGTTTCCGCCGCACCGTCCCGCAGGGCTTCGTCAATCCTCTGCCGGTGGTTCAGCCCGGCCATCGTCTTCCCTACCCTTCACAGCACAGAGGCGGTCAGTCGGCGACAGCAGGCCGGAGGCCGTCCTCGCCTCGGCGGGTCGGGACCGGACATCATGCCGAGCCCGAAGACGCCTGACCGGCGCGCCCACGTGGTACAGCTCATGTCCCGCTGCCTCGTGATCGAAGCGCGGGTGGCACACACTGGGTAAACGCAGGAGCCCGGCCGACAGGTTCACACGGATTGCCCTCGCGAACCGGCCACGGGACTGTCACCACAGGTCGGAAGGCGCTGGCCTGTACCCGGTTGTCACCACCGTGCCCGACCAGGTCCATACGTCCGTGGCGTCGGGCCACGGGTGGCCACATGCCGGGCCGGCCGGGCCGGTGAGCGCCGCGCGAGAAGCCGCCGCATGTGCGGAGTGCGCCATGCCGTGCTCGTCAGGAAGTGTCATCGGAGTCGGTCACGTCCCTTGCGTTCGTCCTGACGGCACGGCCGGGGTGCGGGTCCCGCGCCGGGGGAAGCACGGGACCCGCGGTCAGGGAGACCCCGGAGTAACCTCTTCAACGGGTTATACGAGCATGATGCCTCGAAGTCTGTCACTGGTCAAGGCGGTTACCGCCGATTGCGGTCACCGGGACGTGAGGTCCGGCGAGGAAGCCCACACGGGGACCCGTACTGCACACACAGCTCCGCTGCGGATCAGTGGTCCCAGCCTATGGAGAACTCGGACGGAGCCTTGTGTCGGCCGGCCGACGGTTCAGTGCACGGCGCGGTCACGCGCCAATCCCACTGCCTGCTTGACCGTCCCGCGATAAGCGGGCCCGTGGCCGGGCAGCACGGTGTCCGCGTCGAGGTACTCCAGGACGGACAGTGATTCGAGAGTCCGGGTACGGTCGGTGTGGAACATCGCGGGCAGGAGCTGCGGACCCTTGATCCGCGACGTCGGATGAGCGGTGACCAGTGCGTCGCCGCTCACCAGGATGCCATTGCCGGGCAGAAGATAGGCACTGTGCCCATCGGTGTGACCCGGTGTGTGCACCGGCACGGGCCCGCCGGGCAGGTCGAGCCGGTGCGAGGGAAAGACCGCCGGCTCTTCCACCGGTACGTGAGCGGTGCCGCCCGCCCGGAGGGCGTGCAGGGCCCAAGGAAGCACGCCGGGCCGCCAGGCCCTCAGCAGCACCTGCCCGACGGTCACCTGATCGAGGAAGTCCCGGCGGGCGTGCGGGACTTCCAGCTCATGCATCAGGACCGGGACGCCGTAGGCGGCCCGGAGATACTCGGCGGCTCCGATGTGATCGTTGTGAGCGTGTGTCACCAGTACCGCGCTCACGGCCTCGGGAGCGAGCCCTACGGCGGACAGGGAGGCGAGCACCGCGTCCCGATCGCCCGGATACCCGGTGTCGATCAGGGTGCAGTTGTCGCCGTCCTTGACGATCACCCAGTTGGTGTTGCTGCCTGAAACCAGGTGCACGCTGTCGTCGATGCTGATGAGAGCGTTGTCTCGCAGGACACTGCCCATACCGATTCTCCCGTCTGCGCTGCTGTGTGCCTGGCGGTGACCTCTCCGGCGGGCGGAGACAGGCTAGCAACATGTGTGTCCCGCAGGTGAACCGCACAGGACACACATGGTTCCTCGGGCAGAGTGGGCTCGGGCACATGTCCCGCGTGTGTCACACGGCCCGGTCGTAGGACGCCCACGCGACATGCGACTCGTGCAGGGTCACGGTGACGGAGGTGATACCCCGTGCGCCCTCACCCAGCGCTCCCTTGTGGATGCGGTCGGCGAGACGGTCCGCGATCACCTTGGCGAGGAACTCCGTCGAGGTGTTCACGTTCTCGAAGTCGGGCTCGTCGTCGAGATTGCGGTAGTTCAATGCTTCGACGATGTGACCGAGCTCCTGGGTGGCCCGACCGATGTCGACAACGATGTTGTCGCTGTCCAGCTCCGGACGACGAAAGGTGGCGTCCACGAGGAACGTGGCTCCGTGCAGCCGCTGAGCGGGGCCGAAAACATCTCCGCGGAAGCTGTGCGCGACCATCAGATGGTCACGAACGGTGATGCTGAACATGTGCGGACTCCAGTCGGAACGTGTGCGGACGGTGGTCCGGGCCACGTGCGCCGCGCGGACCAAGCCGTAAGCTACCGCTCATCCCCGCAGTCTCCCGGGGCGGGTCCCCTTACGGGTCCAAGCGCGATGCACCGAGGGACGCGACGGCGTCAATCGCCTCAGCTTCGCTGTCTCCGCGTCAAGGACCCGGAGCCGACGGACTCCTCATCGATCCGGCTCGTGGCGCCATCGAACAGATGACGAGTCTGAGGGAAACGGTGCTCCAGGGGCCGGTGGCTGGCGGCGGGCCGCGCCGCGCGGACGAGGACCGGGAGTCGACACGCCCCGCCGGGACGACGGCCCGACGCGGCGCGTCCATGTGTTCGTGGGGCCGGTCATCGTCGACCGGTGAGTCAGCGGGCGTCGTCCGACGCGTCGGCCCCGCTGCCGGCGTTCGCACGTGCCGTCGACTTCGCAAGGGTGTACATCACCGAGCGCTGCTGCTTGTGGCGCCGGACGCGCCCCTTGGCGACCAGCGCTTCCAGAGTGTTGCGCACGACCTGCGGCGTGGGGTTCCGGTCCGGGTGCTTCTGCAGCAACTCGTCGCGCAGTTCCTTCGCCAGGCGCGGCTCGTGATGGCCCTCGAGAAGACCCATCAGCAGGTCGCCGAGCAGGGGCTGCCGCGACTTCCCCTTCGCGGCACCCCCAGCCGGGCCTCTGCCGGTCCGCGCCGCACGTCGGGCGGCTCTGCCCCTGGACACGGCGCGAGGGCCCGGCTTCCGTGTGAGCACGGGTTCGCCCTGGGTTTGCTCGGGCAGGGGTGAGCGGTCCGACGAGGTCTCGTACCGTTCGGCCAGAGTCAGGATGTCCACCAGGAGGGCTTCCTCCTGCTCCAACATCTTGATCTTCTCGGCCAGTTCCTGTTGGCGGCGACGGTTGTCTTCCAGATCCGACGCGGCCTGTACTACGTACCGCGACCGGAGGGTGGCGGCTGATTGGCTGGTCACAACCGTTCACTCCCTCGTAATGGATGTCGCTGCGCATGTTACCCATGCCGAGGCGCACGTGCAGTCAAGCGGCGAAGCCCTGAACGGCCCCCGGAACACGTGGCCGCACATGCCGTCCCGCACGACGTGCCGGTTCTCCAGGGGACATCTCCAAGAAGTGTTCGGTCCGACCGCGCCGACGCTTCACATGTCGATGGTGTCCCGCCCTGCACGCGGACGCGCGTTCTTCGCGGGGCCGGCCGGACTGACGCATGACCGAGGAGGCACCGGCCGTCCGGTCACGAGGTGCTGTGCCGGACGAGCCCGAACGCCCCACCCGTGCAGGCAGACCGCCCGCCCCCGCACCTTGCGCGTCGGGCGTCAGCCGGCGGTCTTGGCGGGCACATCCCCCTGCCGGTCGACGACCCCGCGCTGCATGACGGCGTCGGTGCCGAACAGCACGTCGTCCCCGGCGTCCCCCGCCTTCCGGGTGAAGTACGCCTGCGAGCCGAAGTAGGCGAAAGTGTCCTTGTCGAAGATCAGCACGGACCGGGTGGCGGAGGCGGGGTCCCTGTGGGTGATGCCGATGCCGTGACGCCCGGCCGCATCGACGGCGTCGGAGATCCGGGTGATGCCGGGGATGCGGGCGACGGCCTTGTACAGGGCAGAAGCGGTCTCGGGCGGCATGATCACGCTGCCCAGCAGATCGCCGATCGTCCTGAAGACGGCCTCGTCCTCCGATTCGCCCTTCTCCACCGTGGTCTGGTCGTACAGCGCTTCGAGCAGGCCGTCCGGGTCGGTGGGCAGTGAGGCCAGCCACGTGTAGGTCGGGTACCACAGACCGGGGCCCACGGGTGTCGCGGACGTGAGGGGAATCAGCTGACCGGGCATCACGGCGTCTTCACCGCTCGACCGGAGCCAGCCGGTCGTCGCCGCGCGTCCCGGCTCCTGAGCCGTCCAGATCTCTTCCTTGTGCGCCGCACCGAGCACCGCACGACCGCCGAAGGTTCCCTTGTTCTCGCGTGCCAGGCGCTGGACGTACACGAACTGGTCCTCCTTCACCGGCGTCGCGTCCGTCTTCATCGCCGCGGCGGCGATCCGGCCGAGAGTGACGGTCGCGGCATTGGCCCGGACCGGTGCCGAAGCGGTGTGCCCGGCCTCCGGTACGGAGCCGTGGTCGCCCGCGGAGTACGCGACGGCCAGAGCACCGGCCAGGGCCAGTGACATGGCGGGCAACGCCAGAGCCAGGCGCGGCACCCCGCGGCGGGAAGGGGCGAACGAGCCCGCGCCGGAAGCGCTGTTGTCGCGGTCGATCTGCTGCATCAGAAGGTCCTTGTGGTGAAGACGGCGACTCGGCGAGAGGTCCCAGTCGGCCGAGGCCACCAGCAGTTCCTCCGCCTCACTCAGGGCAGGGCCGGCGGGCAGGTTGTCGGCATTCATCGGGTCTCCTCCTGCAGATACAGGGCCGCGATCGCGGCCTCACCTTCCTTCTCTCCGCGACACTCACGCGGTTCCGCGCTTCTTCCGGACGCCGGACCGGCGCTGTACCGGGCCAGTCGCTGCCGGGCACGGGAGAGCCGGGACCGCACGGTGCCCACCGGAATGCCCAGCGCCTCGGCGGCCTGCCGGTAGTCGAGCCCGGCGCCCACGCACAGGGCGATCACCTCGCGGTCGGGACGACTCAGCTGACGCAGGGCGTCGTGGACCGAGGCCAGGCGGCGAGCGTCGTCGATCCGGCCGGCCGTCTCGTCCGCGAAGTCCGCCACCGACCGGGGCTGGGGGGTGCGCGCGAGGAAGGCGAGCCGGCGGCGCAGACCGCGGTTGGCGTTGTGCGCCTTGTGCGTCGCGATGCCGAGCAGCCACGGTGTGAGGGAACCGCCTTCCGGTTCCAGCGACTCCCGGGTACGCCAGGCACCGAGGAAGGTCTCGGACATCACTTCCTCGGCTTCCGACCAGTTGCCGGTCAGCCGCAGGGCATGGCTGTATACGGCGCGGGCGTTCTGGTCGTACAGGTCCGCGAACGCCGCACGGTCCCCCGCCCGTACTCGCGCCCGCAACGACTCACTGGGTTCTGTAGGACTCACATCTGGTTCTCTCCACGGGCCCGGTCGCGTTCCCGTGTCGTGCGCCACACCGTCGGTCGTCCGTCACGCTTCCGGCCGGCGGCGCCGTCCTGTGCGGCGGCATCGCGGGGGTCGCGCCGCACTCTCATGCTCGCATCCGGCCGAAATGCCCGGTCGGCCGGGACGGGGGCTCACCGGGCACGGGCCGCAAGACGGAAGTCAGGAGCGCGCCGCGGTCACCCGTGCGCGGCGAGGCGGGTGAGCGTCCGGGCGGCGGGTTCCTCCCGCGCCTCGCGGTGGCCGGTGCCCGCCCACAGATGGATCAGATCGGTGTCTCCCGCGGCGGTGGCGGCTCTGCGCAGTGGGGCGGTGAGGTGGTGCAGCGCGGGATAGCCGAGCGGGGCCAGGGGTTCGTAGGTGTCGGTGAAGCGGTTGCGCAGCCCGCGGGCGGGGCGGCCGGTGAAAGCCCGGGTCAGGGTGGTGTCCGTGAACGCGGGGTCGACCAGGGCGGCCTTGTGCGGGGCGGACGCACCGCTTTCATGGGTGCGGAGCAGGACGGTGCCCACCATGACGGCCTGGGCGCCGGCGCCCAGGGCGGCAGAAGTGTCGGACGGGGTGGCGATGCCGCCGGCGGCGATCAGAGGCAGCGGGGTGGTGCTCCGGACATCGCTGAGCAGGTCGGGCAGTGGGATGGGGGTGAGGGGCCGCTCGGGGGTGAAGGTGGCGGAGTGCCCGCCGGCGGCGGGGCTCTGGACGATCAGCAGATCAGCGCCGGTCTCCGCCGCGGAGCGGGCCTCGGCGGGGTTGGTGACGGTATGCGCGACGAGGGTGCCCGCGTCCTGAAATGCCCGGACGATGTCGGTGTCGGGCAGACCGAACGTGAAGGAGACGAGCGGGACGGGCCGCCGCAGGAGGAGGTCGATCTTGTCCGCCCAGGCGTCGTCGTCCTCGGTCATGGAGTCGGCGGCCAGGGTGAGGTGGTAGCGGTCGGCCTCTGCTTGGAGAGCACGCGCGTACGAGCGGTACGCCTGTGGGGCGACGGGGACGGGACGGGGGACGAAGAGATTGACGCCGAAGACCGCGGTGTCGGCCCGGACTGCGGCGATCTGCTCGGCAAGGCCGGCCGCCGTCTTGTAACCGCCGGCGAGGAAGCCGAGTCCTCCGGCGCGGGCCGCGGCGGTGACGAGCGCGGGAGTGCCGGCGCCGCCCGCCATGGGAGCTGCCCAGACGGGCAGATCGGTCCTCAGGTCGGTCACGTCGCGAACCATGGCGGACTCCTACGGGAGGGCGGTCGAGGTCTCGGGCGGTGGGCACAGCACGAGAGGTCGGCGACGACGAACACGGCAGGCGGCTGCCCCATGGACGGCGCTCTACGCCGAGGAGGCCCTCCGAGGCCCGCCCGGCCCGGTTCCCGCCACCCCGTGCGCAGGGCCCACGGTCGACGCTAGCCCAGCTGCGCGGCGGCGGGAAATGCCGGTTAATCTGCATTCATGTGTCCCCGGCATAGAGCGAGGCAGCGATGACGGCCTCCGGCCACGCGGGTGCGTCCGGCATCGAGCTGCGGCACCTGCGGGCGTTCGCCGCAGTGGCGCGTCAGCGCTCGTTCACCCGGGCCGCCGAGGATCTGCTGATCGGACAGCCCGCGCTCAGCCGTACCGTGGCCCAGCTGGAGGCGGGCCTCGGGATCCGCCTGCTCGACCGCTCCTCGCGCCGCGTCGAACTCACCGATTCGGGTGCCGAGTTCCTCCTCCACGCCGAACGCACCCTTGCCGCGTTCGACGGGGCGGTGGCCGCGGCCCGGCGGGAGCGGGTCCTGCGGCTCGGGTTCAGCTGGCTGCTGCCGGACCCCTGGGCGCAGCGCGCCATCGGCGCCTTCGAGCGCGACACCGACGCGCGGGTCGAACTCGTGCGCTGCGACGACCCGCTCGACGCCCTCCACCGCCAGACCGTGGACGTCGCCCTTGCGCGCGGAGACAGACCGGTCGGCACCACCGTGCGCACGCTCCACCTGTACGACGAGCAGCGCGTCGCCGTACAGGCCCGCGCGGCGGCCCCGGGCGACGGACGGGAGGATGCCCGCGGCCGTCGAGCCACGGCCGGGGCTCTGGCCTGGCAGGACGCCCCCGAGTGGACCCTGGTCGTCAACACCGTCAGCGGCACGACGGGCCCCTGGTGCTGGCCGAACGGGGGTGGGCCGCGGCGGTATGTGGAGACCGCCAACTTCGACGAGTGGCTCGAATCGGTGGCCGCAGGGCGCGGCATCGGCATCGTCCCCGAGGTCGCCGAACGCCGCATCCACCACCCGGCGTTGCGCTACCTGCCGGTGACCGGCGCGCCGCCCAGCCCGGTCCGTCTCGTCTACCGGCAGGACACGGGAGCGGTGCCGGCCCTCGTGCGCCGCTTCCTCGAAGCGGCCCTGGACGCGGCCTCGACCTGCGCCCATGCAGGTGAGGCATAGGCTCGACCGGAGCGGCATTTCCGCCCTGCGGCACAAGCTGCCTACGGTCGACCGCGGAGGGAGTGGCGCGACCGGACGATCCGGTGCGCCCCGGCAACATCGGCCCCGCCCCTCTTCTCAGCTCACGCCAAGGAGCCCCGGCACCATGGGATCGTCCTCTTCCCCTCTTCTTCCTCGTCACGACGGCTCGGCCATGGTGGTGGGCGGCCCCACCACCGTCATCGACCTCGGTGGACTGCGCATCGTCTCCGACCCGACCTTCGACGCCCCGGGCCCGTACGGCTACCTGACCAAGACCGAGGGTCCCGCGGTCGCCGAGGACCGGCTCGCGGATGTGGACCTGGTCCTGGTCAGCCACGACAACCACGCGGACAACCTCGACGACCGCGGCCGCGCCTTCGCCCTCGCCGCCCCACTGCTGCTCACCACGACCGGGGGCGCCGAGCGTCTCGGCCACCCTGCGAAGGGTCTGGCCGCCTGGCACACCCACACGCTCCAGCGCCCGGACGGCGGCGAGCTGACCGTTACCGCCGTGCCCGCCGTGCACGGCCCGGAAGACGGTGAGCGGGACGTGGACGGCAACGTCAACTGCCAGGTCATCGGCTTCGTGCTGACCGGGGACGACGTACCTACCGTCTACATCAGCGGCGACAACGCCTCGCTGCGCACCGTCGCGGAGATCGCCCGGCGCACTGCCGGTATCGACGTGGCCGTCCTGCACGCCGGTGCCGCCCGCGTCCAGGGCAAGTTCCGCGAACGGCCCGTCAGCCTGGACAGCGTCTCCGCCGCCGCTGCCGCCGCCGTTCTCGGCGCTCCCGTCACCATCGCCGCCCACTACACCGGCTGGGCCCACTTCACCGAAGGCCGCGAGTCCATCGAGCGGGCTTTCGACGACGCCGGCCTCGCGTCCACCCTGGCGATCGCCGATCTCGGCACCTGGCTCCCCCTCAGGCCCTGAACCCACGCACCAAGGACCCGCCATGCCTCTCGTACGCATCGATCTCGTCCGTGGCCGCGACCCCGAGGCCGTCAGGGCCATCGCCGACGCCGTCCAGCGGTCCCTCGTCGACGTCCTGAAGGTGCCCGAGCGCGACCGCTTCCAGATCGTCACCCAGCACGAGCCGGACGAGATCATCGCCCTCGATGCGGGACTCGGGTTCCAGCGCACCCCCGGCACGGTGATCGTCCACATCTTCACCCAGCGCGGCCGCAGCACCGAGGACAAACAGCGGCTGTACGAGGCGCTCGCCTCCCGGCTCGCCGAAGCCGGCGTCGACGGGACGGATCTGTTCATCAGCTACTTCGAGAACGGCCCGGACGACTGGTCGTTCGCCGACGGCCGCGCCCAGTACGTCCAGGGCGACCTTCCCGTGCCCGGAAGCTGACCGCTCCCGCTCCATGGCGCGCCTTCCAGCCCGCGCGCCTATCCTGCTGCTGGAGGCGAGTTTCTGTGTCCACCAGCCGTCCGCACAGTGCACGGCCGAGCAGGCCCGCGGAGATCCTGGACGAGGATCTCGGGATAGCCCTGCACGGCGCCGCTCGCGAGGCCCTCGGCCGCCTGGACGGCGCCGTGGCCGCAGGTGTCCACCTGCTCGACGACGAGGGCACATGGCTCGAACTGGCGCTGGTGGGGGGCGCCCCGCCGTCCTTGTTCATGCTGCCGGGCAGGATCCGCCTCGACTCGGCCGACCCCTGCGCCCGGGCCATCTCCGTCGACGACGCATCGGCCCCTCCCCGGACGGACGCCGCCGTCAGCGGGCAGGAGTTCGCGCTCCCCCACCCCTATGTGGCTCTTTCCGTTCCCGTCGCCGCTGCCGGATCGCGCTTCGGCACCATGACCGTGCTCCGGCCGGAGACCTCCGACGGCCACGGCCGGCCGGAACGGCAGTTCCTGCACCATACGGCGGACCGGCTCGCCGCCACTCTCGCCGGACTCGCGGAGCGGGGCACGGCCGTCCTGGCCGGCCCCGTACCCGCACTCGTACCGATGTGGCCGGACTCCCCTGCCGGCCGACCGGCCCCCGGCTGGGGGGTCTCCGGCGCGCCCGGCTCTGCGGGCACCAGCATGATGTATCCGGTGCGACGTCTGACGGAGATGCTCAATCGGGCGACGACGGCGGACGACATCGTCGAAGCCGCCCAGGAGTGCATCATGGCTCCCTTCGACGCCCGGGCGCTCGTCATGGTGAGGGCGGACCAGGACCACGTGTGGGTGCTGGGGCACAGTGGCGTCTCGTCCGGCATGGTCCGCCATCTCCACGGCGCCAGAACCGATGCCGAGTCCCCGGTGACCGGCGCGCTGCGCGGGATTCCACAGTTCCTTGCCGCAGCCGGTCCCCCGGCAGCCGACTCCGGCCGTGCCGACGGCAAGCCCCATACCGAGGTCTATCTGCCGTTGCCGGGAAGCGCACCGCTCGGCGATCTCGAAGCCGGTCAGCAGCAGGGCGTCATCGGCGTGAGCTGTCTGTCCTTCGAGGGTCTGCGCACGTTCTCGACCGAGGAGAAGGCCGTGCTCGGCATGATGGCGCAGTCGCTGGGGGCGGCCACCGAACGGGTGGAGCTCGGTTCACGGCAGCGCGAGGTCGCCGAGTGCCTGCAGCGCACGCTTCTGCCCGCCACGCTTCCGGATCTGCCGCGGGTGACCACCGCGGCGCGCTACTGGCCCGCCACCGCGACGTCCAGGGTGGGTGGGGACTGGTACGACGTCTTCCCCCTCCCCGGCGACCGCCTGGCGCTCGTCGTCGGAGACGTCGAGGGTCATTCCATGGAGAGCGCCGCACTGATGGGGCGGGTCCGCACCGCCGTGGCGGCCTACGCCAGTGAGGACCATCCGCCCGCCACGGTGATCGACCGTGTCGGGCGCCTTCTGGCCACGTCGGGCTCGGATTTGACCGTGACCTGCTGCCTCGTCGTACTGGACACCGGCGACGGCACCGCCGAGGTGGCCTTGGCGGGCCACCCGGATCCGCTGGTCCGGGACGCCGACGGGACGGTCCGCGCCCTCCGGGCTCCTGCCAACGTGCCGCTCGGTGTGACCATGACCGACGCCTGCCAGGGTCGGGAGCACAGGCTGGACGCCGGCAGCACTCTCATGCTCTACACCAATGGCCTGGTGGACTGGCGAACGACCACGCCGGAAGGACGGGCGCGAGAGCTGTTCGGTTCAGGCAGCGTCGCGACGAGTTCCGACCTGGAGCAGTGGGCCGACCACGTCTCAGCAGACGTCTCGGGGCCCCTTCAACGGCGTGACGACGCAGTCTTGCTCATGGCCCGGTACGAGGGGGCCGGCAACGCCGGGGAGCACGCCGCATCGAGGACCGGGGGCATGCTGATCCAGCGTGGCGATCTGCTGGGTGCGAGGACGGCCCGTGCCTTCGTCGACGACCGGCTGCACACCTGGGGACTGTCGGAACTGTCGGACTCGCTCCAGCTCATCACCTCGGAAGTGGTCACCAACGCTCTGATCCACGCGGGCAGTGACGTCGACGTCCGGCTTCGGGCGTTCGACGACCACGTCCGGCTGGAGGTGCGCGATTCCCGGAGCAATCCGCCGGTGCCGTCACCTCTGGCACTGTCCGAGGAGGACAACGCCGACGCCGAGCACGGACGTGGTCTGCTGATCGTCGACGCGTTGGGCGGGGCGTGGAACAGCTTCCCGAACGGCCGCGGCAAGAACGTCGTCGTCGACATGCCCTTGCACGTCCCGGCCTGAGCCGCACCTCGCACCGATCAGCGGTCCCCGCCCGTGTCGGCCGGGCCGGTCCCGGGGTCAGCGATCACACTGCGGCCGCGTCCTTCGTGGGTGCCTGCGCTCCCAGAAGGGCGAGGCAGTTGACCCACAGGACGTCGAGCTGGGCGGTGTTGTTGTAGAGCTTGGCGAACAGCACCTGGCCCTCCAGCTGAGCGACGACGGCGCGCGCGGCGTCACGAGTGTCGGCGACCCTCACATCACCGCGCTGCACGGCGGCTTCGATCACCTCTTGGACCATGTCCACCTGGGCTTCGAAGATCTCCTGCAGGCGCCCGCGGATGGCCTCCGTCTGGTTGCTCAGTTCCAGCGTGAGGTTGCCGAACATGCATCCGGACACGGTGCCGCACGTCTCCTGGCCGGCGCGCTGGGCGGTCGCGGTCTCCTCGAACAGCTGCCGGAGGCGGAGCAGGGGTTCCTCGTCGCCGCGCAGGACGCGCTTCCAGTTCTCGCGCTGGGTGGCCCACTGCTCGTCGATCACGGCCAGGGCCAGGGCTTCCTTGGACTCGAAGAAGTAGTAGAAGCTGCCCTTCGGCACGCCGGCCGTCTTGCAGATCTCGGCCACACCGAGCGCCGAGTAGCCCCGCAGTTCGATGAGAGACCGCGCCGCATCGAGGATCTTTTCCTTGGCATCACTAGTACGCCCCATGCAGCCAGTATACGACCATTCGACTAGCGATGCGGGGACGGCCGGTTCTCCGAACGGGTACAGCACAGGCCGGGACCGGACACTTCGAGTGGTGGCCCGCAGCCCGGCGCGATAGCTTCGTTGTGGCCGCGGATGCCGTCGCACCCCATCACGAGAGACGGTCGGCCGTCGCTCGTTCCCCGTACATGGGGGAGGTCCCCTTGCAGGTCGCACGCTCCGCTGTGATCGTGACCGGCACGAACGCGCCGGGGACCGGGTCCGACACTTCCCGCGCCGTCCTGCGGTCCGATCTTGCCGAGCCGTGCGGGCGTGCGCCCGCCGAGCACCGGGGAGCGGCCGGTCCGTCCCCTCACTTCCGCGATTCAGGAAGGCTCATCAATGGACATGAAACTTGAAGTCGTCGTGATTCCGGTGGCGGATGTCGACCGGGCGAAGAGCTTCTACGAAGGGCTGGGCTGGCGGCTGGACGCCGACTTCACCGCCGACGACGGCCTGCGCGTCGTGCAGGTGACGCCGCCCGGGTCGGCATGCTCGGTGATCTTCGGTCACGACGTCAGCGCTGCGGCCCCGGGGTCTGCTGAAGGGCTCCACCTCGTGGTCTCGGACATCGAGGCGGCGCGGGAGGAACTGGCACGGGCCGGCGCAGAGGTCAGCGAGGTCTTCCACGACGCCGGCGGAATCTTCCATCACGCGGGCCAGAAGGCCCGGGTCTCCGGCCCGGACCCCCAGCGGGGCAGCTACGCCTCCTACCTCTCGTTCACCGACCCGGACGGCAACGGCTGGGTCGTGCAGGAGGTCACCGAACGGCTGCCGGGCCGCTGAGGCAGTACGCGCCGGCGTGGGATCCTTCGCCGGCCTCGGGCGAGGTGGCCCGCGCGGTGCAGGGCCGCGGTACGCGGCCCTTCGCACACCGGGCGGCGTATCGGCCGAGGGAGCACACTGGAAAGGCGCTGTCGCGGCATCGAACGCCCAGCCGGCGTCACACCGTGGCGTTCCCGTTCCGGGCTCCCGTCAGCCGCACCATGCCCAGCAAGGACAGGAGCAGGTATGGACGACACGTCCCGCGCTTACGACGTGGTGGTTCTCGGTGCGGGTCCAGCGGGAGAGAATCTCGCCGAACGCACCCGGGCGGCCGGGCTCACCACAGTGATCGTGGAGAACGAACTGCTCGGCGGCGAGTGCTCGTTCTGGGCATGCGAACCGAGCAAGGCCCTGCTGCGCCCGGTGGTGGCGCGGGCCGACGCCCGCCGGGTCCCCGGACTCAGACGAGCGGTCGAGGGGCCCCTGGACGTTCCCGCCGTCTTCGCCTACCGCGACAAGATGTCCGCCTACTGGAAGGACGACGACCAGGTCGACTGGCTCGACTCGGTGTCCGTGGACCTGGTACGAGGCCACGGTCGGCTGGACGGGCCGCGCCAGGTGGTGGTGGAGACCCCGGACGGCGGACGGGTACGCCTGACCGCCCGGCACGCCGTGGGGGTGTCCACGGGGACCGTCACCGCCTTCCCGGATCTGCCGGGACTGGAGCAGGTGCGTCCGTGGACCAACCGTGACGCGACCGCCGCACAGCACGTGCCGAATCGGCTCATCGTGGTGGGGGGCGGAGTGGTGGCCGTCGAGATGGCCACCGCGTTCCAGGCGTTCGGCTCCCGGGTGACGCTGCTGGTTCGCGGGGACGGGCTGCTGAACCGGATGGAGCCGTTCGCCGGCGAGATGGTGGCCGACGCCCTGCGCGCCGCCGGAGCCGACGTGCGCTTCGGCGCCTCGGTGAGCGCGGTCGCCCGCGAGGACGGCTCGGACGGTCCCGTGCACGTCACGCTGGACGACGGAAGCTCGCTGGTCGGCGACGAGATCCTCTTCGCGACCGGCCGCGCACCGCACACCGCCGACATCGGCCTGGAGACCATCGGCCTCTCCCCCGGTGACTGGCTGACCGTGGACGACTCGTTCCGCGTGACGGACGTCGCCGACGGATGGCTCTACGCCGTGGGCGACGTCAACCACCGGGCCCTGATGACCCATCAGGGCAAGTACCAGGCCCGGATCGCGGGCGCAGTCATCGGGGCGCGCGCCAAGGGGGAGCCACTCGACGACGGCCCGTGGGGCAGGCACGCATCGACGGCCGACAGTGCCGCCGTGCCGCAGGTGGTGTTCTCCGAACCCGAGGTGACCAGCGTCGGGCTGACCACGCAGGAAGCCGAGCGGACCGGCCGCCGGGTGGACGTCGTGGACTACGACCTCAGCTGGATCGCCGGCGCGCTGCAGTACGCCGACGGCTACCGGGGCAGGGCCCGGGTGCTGATCGACGCCGAGCGCGGCACGGTCGTCGGTGCCACCTTCGTCGGTCCCGGCACACAGGAGCTCCTGTACTCGGCGACGGTGGTGGTCGCCGGTGAGACGCCGGTGGAGCGGTTGTGGCACGCCGTCCCCGCGTTCCCGACGATCAGTGAGGTCTGGCTGCGCGTGCTGGAGACCTACCGGGACCGGGGCGCGGGCGGGCAGGACGGCTGACACCCCTCAACCGGGCCCGGCCGGCACGGCGTTCGTCTCCTCGGCGGGGCCCGGGCGGTCGAGCCTGGGTCAGTCGCCGCGCCAGATGTTGTCGAAGGCGGCGGCCTCGATGGACCGGCGCTGCCGCTCGGCGGC
The DNA here is from genome assembly GCF_055567995.1 of Streptomyces sp. NPDC026246. Lineage (NCBI taxonomy): Bacteria > Bacillati > Actinomycetota > Actinomycetes > Kitasatosporales > Streptomycetaceae > Streptomyces > Streptomyces sp. NPDC026246. Next base: position 68,828 of record NZ_JBVHPJ010000012.1, read on the forward strand.
GAGTTCCGTGACCGCCTGGTGGACGGCGGCCAGCACGGCGTCGTGCTCGTCGATGAGACCGGCGGCCGCGTCCGCCGGTACGTCGCTCAGCCCCGCGGCAGCCGCGAAGCCCGAGAGCACGGGTTCACCCGACGCCCAGCGGTCTCTTGCCGAGAGGAGGGCAGTGGGATCCACCGGTGCCTGCCGGCTCCGGCGCAGGGGGTTGCGGTGGGGGCGCGCGCCTGCCACGAGTCCCTCGTCCTCCAGTGCGGTGCGATAGCGCGCCGCGAGCTCGCGGCCCCGGCGCCACAGCCAATCCTCCACGGTTGTGCGAGGTACCCCCGGTCCGAGGAGTGACAGGGCCTCGCGGAGCAGGGGGTCTGCGGCCGGTGCGGTCCCGCCGGACATCAGGAGGTCACCGTCGAGCGTGACGGCCCCGGTGTCGATGAGGTCGACCAATTCGGCCCCCGCCAGAGCGAGGGACAGCTCCCCCTGTTCCACCACTGAGTCGGTTTGCGGGTCGGCAGCGATCAACGCCAGGTCCCGGGCCGTGGTCATGGTCAACTCCAAGGGCGACGAAAGGAACGGAGGGTCGGCGTTCGGCACCTGGGCTGTCGACCGCCCTCACCGGCTGACGATTCGGTGTGCAGAGGATCCGGCGTCGGCGGAGGACCTCGTGCACGTCTGTCGGGTGCTGATGCGGGCTGCGGTGGATGCACACGGGGTTAGCGGATGGCTCCGACAACGATAGGCGCAGGATCAGGTTGGGGCCTCCCGGAACGACCGCGCCTGAGGAGAGCGCAGGGACTCACGGGCCTTTCGGGCTGCCTGTGCGCGGCTGCCTGTGCGCACCCGTTGTCCGGCGTGCCCGGACGGGTCCTCGACCCTGCTGGTGACGCCGATCCCCGAAGTCCGTCACATCCCCTGCGACGGTGCGAACCGCGCGGCGAGGTGGACGTCGTCGAGCGGCGATTCGTTTCCCTCGTCGTCGATGAAGGCGACCCGGAGGGGACGTCCGGTCGATCGGCTCGCCCGGTGCACCAGAGGGCCTTCGGGATGGGGCCGGTGCAGGTCGCCCCACTGCTGAAGAGCGCCGATGACGACGATGAGGTCCCAGCCGGCCGGGGTCAGGCGATAGGCCATGCGCGTGCGGGCTCCGCCCTCGCGGTAGGGGTGTTTCTCCAGCACGCCCGCGTCCACCAGCACACCGAGCCGCTGGGTCAGTACGTCGCTGGCCACCTGGAGACGCTCACGGAACTCGGAGAAGCGCGTGACGCCCTGCACCGCCTCCCTGAGGATCAGCAGACTCCATCGATCTCCGACGACCTCCAGGGCCCGGCCGATCGAGCAGCGCTGTCCGCTCTCCGCGGTCGACGCTATGCGTTTCGTCATGCCTCAAGGATATCGCTGGGTTGGAAATACAGACCATGCCGGACCGGCCGCGCAGGGGCCGGGCGGAAGCACACCCGCCTGGGACGGCTCGGCGCCCGGCCTCGCCCGCGTCTCGGCGTCCCATGCGGTCGGCACGACAGTCCGCGCTCGCTCAATGCCCGAGGAGCTGTTGTCCACCGTCGATGTCGTACGTGGCACCGGTGAGAGCGTCGTTGCACATGATGTGGGTCGCCAGAGAGGCGACGTCGTCGGCGCCGACGACCCGGCCGATGGGCAACGAGGCGCGCAGTTCCGCACGGCGCGCTTCCAGCTGGTCGCCGAGGAGGGACGCGGACAGGGGTGTGTCGACGAAGCCGGCGGCGATGAGGTTCACGCGGACGGGCGCCAGTTCGAGGGCGAGGTTCGCGGTGAGGGCGGGAAGAGCGGCGGTCATCGCGGCGGTGACGGAGAGGCCGACGGCCGGGCGTCGCGCGCCCGTGCCTCCGATGAACAACACCGTTCCCGCGGGGCGGACCTTCTCGCGGCTGCACAGGGCGACAGCGAGGTTCATGGTCATACGCTCGGTGAAGTGACGCCGGGCCTGGGCGAGGTCCATCTCACTCAGCGGCATGTAGAAGGGGCGGCCGGCCGTGAGGATCACATGGTCGACCGGGCCGGTCAGCTCGCGGAAGAACCGCTCGAGGCGGTCGGTGTCGGTCGCGTCGAAGGCCGCCGTGCCCGCGGGCTGGAGTTCCCGAGCGGCCTGCTGCAGCCGCTCAGGGTCACGTCCGGTCAGCACGACCTGACCCCCCTCCGCGCGCACACGGCGAGCGGTGGCCAGCCCCATGCCGGCGCTGCCGCCGATCACCACCACGGTCTGGCCTGCGAGGGCGCCGGCGGCGTCGTGCGGTGGCATGCTGTCATTCATCGGAACCTCCCACGGGCGGGCTATCCGGCACCAAGGGCTCCCGGGGGCGGACCGTCCCCGAGGCGGTCACACGAGGGACGAGCCGCCGCGCAATTGCGGGTAAAGCGCCTCAGGTCCCTGGGACAACGCGGCCTGCACGCGCCGGCTGACGTCATCGCCGAGAACCTCGGGCCACCCCGCCTCGACTCCCTCCAGGGTCGCGCGGGCCACTGCGGCAGGGTCCGCCTTCGGCCCCGTGACGGCCGCGGCCATGTCTGTCGCGAGGTAGCTCACGTGCAGGGCGGTGACCTGTGTGCCCTGTTCCGCCAGGGCCACCCGCAGGGCGTTGGTCATCGACCACTCCGCGGACTTGGCCGCGGCATACCCGGCACTGGCCGTGATCGACACCCAGGAAAGGACCGAGAGCACGTTGACGATCGCCCCGCCGCCGTTGCGGCCGAGAATCGGGGCGAAAGCCCTGCTCATCGCGAGGGTGCCGAGCACATGCGTCTCGAACTCCGTACGGAAGGAGTCCAGTTCCGTGGTGAGGATGTGCGCCCGGGTCGTGGATCCGGCGTTGTTGACGAGGAGGGTCACGTCCGGCGCCTGTTCGGCCGCGGCCAGGACCGAGGCATGGTCGGTGATGTCCACGGCGACGGGCACGGCTTCGGGCACCGTCACCTTCGCCGGATCGCGGGCTCCGGCATAAACCTTGGCCGCACCCGCTTCGAGCAGCGCTCGCACGAATTGCTCACCGAGTCCGCGGTTGGCACCGGTCACGAACGCGACTGATCCATCCACCTTCATGCGTGGACCCTTCCGGAAGAGGGCGAGGGCTGAAAGACCTGGGTCGCGATGCGACAGTCCACAGCGGTCCCCTCCAAGCTATAGCGCTGCGGATTCCGCCACCACCCGACGCCGGCCCGCCGTCCGCGGGAGGGGCGCCGGCGATCCCGCCCTCAGTGGCGGCGCCTCACATCCGAGGAGTACACAAGCCCGGCCCCGCTCAGCACGCCTCGCGCCCCGTCCTCCGACCGGAACGGCAGCTGGGTGACGGGCGGAGATGTCAGACGAAATCTGCCGTTCGGTCCCGACCGCTGCTGACCAGGCGTGACATCCCGTGAGTTGATCACGCTGTCTAAGTGTCCGCTCGGTCATCGGTGTTGCGCGGCGAGTCGAGCACAAGTCGTGGTCTGCGGGCAGGGGATGCCTGCGTCCGGCCCGTCCGGAGCAGGTCCCGCTCTTTTGTGGTCATGGTCCGGAATGCGGCCTTCCTCACTCATGCAGGAAGGAGTCCCCCGAGAACTCGTTTTGTCAGGTTTTGCACCTGCCCATGTCTCGGCCGCTCGTCGGCTGCCTCAGGTTCACGGAAGAGAAGCACGCTCACTTGATACCTACGAAAGTCCGGTCCACCACACCCCGGCACGCCCGCACCGTCGCCCACGGCCGGGTCCGGGGTGTCTACCTGCCTCGTCTCGCGGATGCGGTCGCATCCTCCATGGCCACGTACGGAATCCCCCTACTGGTCCTGGGAGCGACGAATTCGTCCTCGTGGACCGGGATCTCCTTCATGCTGGCTTGGGCGCCCCGGCTCTGCACGTTCGCTCTCGCGGGCACGGCCGTCGACCGCTACGGGCCCGCACGGGTCTTCCGGCTGGCCGCCGCCACCCGGGCCGTGCTCACCGGGTGTGCCGCCGCCGCCCTGGCCATGACCGCCGGCAGCACGGCTCTGGGCCTCGTGATGTTCCTGGCGGTGTGCACGGGGTGCCTGACACAGTTCAGCTTCATCGCGGCCGAGAGCGTCGGCGTGGTCACCAGCAAGGACGCGGGCGACGCGGCACACCGCGTCCAGTCGGTCCTCCTCGGCATCGACCAGGCGGCCGCCCTGGCCGGCCCCGCCGCGGGCGGTCTCCTCCTGCAATGGCACGGTCCCAGCGGCATGCTCGTCGTGCTCGGCGGTCTGTCCCTGCTGTCGGCCGCAGCCGCCCCGCGGTCACAGCAGGCACCTTTACGGGCGCACGAAGGGAGCGCACCAGCGGCGGCCGGCTGGCGCACGGGCTGGTCCACCCTGCGCTCCCTGCCGTCCCTCGCATGGCTGGTAGCCGGCCTGGCACTGTCCAATCTGGCCCTCGGCCTGCTGGAGACGGCGACGCCGGTGCTGGTGGTGAAGCAACTCGGCCGTTCCAGTGCCTCGGTCGGCCTGGTGTGGTCCTGCGCGGCCGCCGCTTCGCTGCTCGCGGTCGCCATCTGCCGCACGGTGATCGACCGGTGGGGGCTGACGACGGTGGGCCGCTGGGCCGCGCTCGTGACGAGCGTGCCCTGCTTCCTCATCCCGCTCGCCGACTCCTACGTGGCCTACCTCACACTGATCGCCGTCTTCATGGCCGGCGACAGCGTGCTGAGTGTCGTACTGCGCACCATCCGCTCCCTGCTCATCCCCGCCGAGGTGTTCGGCAGCACCCTGTCCGTCACCGTACTGCTCCTGCTTCTGCCCTACCCGCTCGCCGGCATCCTCCTCGCCGTCACCGATCCGGCGGACCTCCCCGTACTGATCACCGTCTGCGCGATGTTGCAAAGCCTCGGCCTGGCCTGTGCGTTGACCTACGGCACCCGGTCCCGCCGCGGCAAGCACCGCAGATGAGGCCCTGCCGAGTCGCCCCGGGCCGTGCCCGCGCGCACTGGCGCCCGGCCGGGACGCGGGCGTTCGGACGACCGCCCCAGCCGCTGACGCGGGCGCGAGTCACCCGGACGACGCGGTGTCGTGCGTCGCGGCGGCGCCCAGGCTGATTCGTCCGCGCGCCGGCAGCAAGGCCGGGGGCGCAGGCGCAGGCCCGCTCGTGCAGCTTCCGAGCGGGCCGGGGTGCAGGTGCGACGGCGATCCCGACGGTGCGGGCATCGGCGGATCGCGGACCTGGTCCTCGGCGCGGGCGAGCGGTGGTGAAAGTGTCCAGGATCACGCCACCGCCGGCTCCGGACGGGGAAGCTCCGCCAGGCCGGACGACTTATACGAACCAATTAAGACGACCGGTCGTATATAGCGGCCGCCTCATCCCCACAGGAGAATGTCATGAGCGACCTCACGAGCACTGCCATAGAGGCCCACGGCGGCCTCGAGCGCTACAACGGGTTCAATTCGGTCACCGCGCACTTCCGCTCCGGCGGTGCCCTGTGGGGCCTCAAGCAGCAGGAGGGCGTGTTCGAGCACGCCGCGGTGCGAGTGGACCTGCACCGCCAGCACGCCAGCCACCACCCCTTCACCGCACCCCATCTGCGCACGTCCGTGACGGCGGAACGGGTGGCCGTGGAGACCGAAGACGGTGAGGTGAAGGCGGAGCGCCTCGACCCGCGCGCGGCATTCGCCGGCCACACCCTCGAAACCCCCTGGGACGACCTTCATGTGGCCTACTTCGCCGGTTACGCGATGTGGACCTACCTCACGGCGCCCTTCATCTTCGCCGCCTCCGACGTCCGCACCGAGGAGCTTCCCTCGTCGACGGAGAACGGGCAGACCCTGCGACGCCTGAAGGTCACCTTCCCCGACCGCATCGCCACCCACAGCCGAGAGCAGATCTTCCACTTCGACCAGCACGGGCTCCTGCGCAGGCACGACTACACCGCCGACGTCCTCAACGCCGGCCCCGTCGCGCACTACTCCTCCGACTACCAGGAGTTCGACGGCATCATGGTGCCGACCCGCAGGCGCGTCCACCCGCTGGCCGCCGACGGAACCGTCAACCGTGAGCTGGAACTGGTCACCATAGACATCGAGAGCGCCCTGTTCGTCTGAGCGCCCACGGCACGAGCCGCCTGCGACGCCGTGAACGGCCCGGGCCGTTCACGGGCGCGGGAGACATCACACGCGCTCAGGCAGCACCGGACCGGAGCCGCACGGGCCTCACAGTTCGAGCCACCCCTTCTTCCGTGCGTTGGCGCCCGCCTGGAAGCGGGTCCGAGCCCCCAGCCGCTCCATCAGTGCGGCCACACGCCGGGTCGCGGTGCGCTGGCTGACGCCCAGTTGCCGCGCGATCGCCTGGTCCTTCAAACCGTGGTGCAGCATACGCAACAGCAACACGTCCGCTTTGCTGGGCAATTCCTCCGCGGCCTGCCCGTCGGAGCCGGCCGGAGTGTCGTCGCCGAGCAAGGGTTCGGCCTTGCTCCAGTACGCCTCGAACAACTCGATGAGGGCGTCGAGAAGGCCTGAGGCGTGAACCACGGCGATGCTGTCGTACACACCCCCGGTGAGCGGCATGATGGCGGTGCGCCGGTCGAATATGTGCAACTTGAACGGCAGGTGGGGGAGCATTCTCGACCGCTCACCCAGCGCGGTGAGCTTCAGCACCGTCTCGAAGCGGCCCGGGTAGGCCATGGAATCGGGGCAGTAGATGGACCGGATGTCGACCCCTCGGTCGAGCCAGCCACGTGTGGCCGCCGTCTCCGTGGAGCCGTCGTGCGGCTGACCGTTCAACCGGTCGAGATAGGGCGGGCGGTCCAGTATCCAGAGATGGGAACTGAGCGACTCGCTCAGTTCCGTCACCCGCCGTGCCGCGTTCTCCTTGCCAGTGAGCACCTCGACCAGATCGCCGGGATTGTTGTCGAACCGTCCCGTCCGGTACATGCCGTGCAAGACGTCCACGGCGGCCTCGACCTCGGCGAAGGCCGATGCCAGCTCGGCTCGGCGCTTGCCGAGAAGGGCGGTCAGTGTGGACTGGGGTCCGGCCGCCTCCCAGCGACCCGGTGTTTCGCGGTGTGCCAGACCGAGCGCCGCCAGTCGACGCAGGGCGTGTGTGACACGTCGGGGCGTGGATCCGACGGCGTGTGAGATCGCGGCGGCGTCGCTGCCCACACGGGTGAGCAACGCGCGGTAGACGTCCTCGTCGAAGGCACTGATGCCCAGTACGTCGAGCAAGGCTCACCTCTCTTGCGACACGGGCGACATCCGCACACCGAAGCACGACGGACGCACAACTGCCGTGGCGTGTACAGCCATCGAGGCCGAAGACGCCACGAAAGCATCTGGACGCGCCCCGTGGAGCCGACGTTCACTTCTGGCGGATCCCGTGCCGAGCTGCTCGTGGCTGTCCTGATGCACCGGGTTCCTACTCCACGGGCGAGTGGTTGCTCGCTCCCGATTCCCGCACGCTGGGGAGGACTCTGTGGCGATCACGTCACGAAGAATAAGGTTGCGGCTCCGCGGTGGCTCCGTCGGCACCGGCGTCGCACTGGGGTCGCTGGTAGCAGCGCTCCTGCCGTTCACCGCGCCCACAGCCCTCGCCGTACCGGCCGGCAGCCACTCCGCAGAAGCCGGTCGCTTTGTCGTCACACTGGTCGACCGGCCCATCGCCACCTACGACGGTGGCGTGGCCGGGTTCTCCGCCACCAAACCCGCCCAGGACGCGAAGGTCGACGTGACCAGCGGAGCCGCCCGCCGGTACCGCACGCATCTCGAGAAGCGGCAAGACAGGGTCGCCCGGAGCGTGGGAACCACGGCACGGCGCCATTACGCGGTCACGACCAGCGCGTTCAGCGCCGACCTGACGGCAACCCAGGTGGTGCGGTTGAAGGCGACGTCCGGGGTCGCCTCCGTGGTACCGGACGTGCTGCACCGCGCCGCCGACGACCGGGTTTCGACGGACTTCCTGCGCCTGTCGGGCCGCCAAGGTCTGTGGTCCGCGCTCGGTGGTGCCGAGGCGGCCGGCCGCGGCATCGTCGTCGGCGACATCGACACGGGCATCTGGCCCGAGAGCGACTCGCTCGACGCCGCCCCTCTGCGGACGCACCGCCCCCCGGCCTCGGACCCGTACCGGCCCTACCGCAGCGGCACCACCACCGTGATGCGCAAGGCGGACGGCAACACGTTCACCGGGACCTGCCAGACCGGCGAGCGCTTCGACGCGGATGACTGCAACCAAAAGGTGATCAGCGCCCGCTACTTCGGGAAGACCTGGCTGGACACGGTCCCGGAAGCCAATCGCGCCGACTACGTCTCCCCGCGGGACGGCCAGGGCCACGGCACCCACACCGCCACCACAGCCGCCGGCAACTTCGGCGTCCGAGCGTCGGTGGACGGCCGGGACCTGGGGACCGTGTCGGGCGTGGCGCCCGGCGCGAAGATAGCCGTCTACAAGGTGCTGTGGGAGAGCAAGGACGGATCACAATCCGGCGGCATGACCAGTGACATCGTTGCCGCGGTCGACCAGGCCGTCGCGGACGGCGTCGACGTCATCAACTACTCGGTCGGCTCGCTGATCGAGTCGTCGCTCACCGATCCGATCCAGACAGCGTTCCGCAACGCCGCGGCAGCCGGCGTCTTCGTCTCCGCCGCGGCGGGCAACGAGGGTCCCGCTGCGAAGACGCTCGACAACACCTCCCCGTGGGTGACCACCGTCGCGGCCGGAACCGTGGCCCCGCACAACGGCACCGTCGTCCTAGGCGACGGCAGGCGCTACACCGGTGTGAGCACGACCGTCACCCAAGCGCTGGGGCCGAAACCCCTCGTGCGGGCCGAGGCGGTCAAGGCGGCCGGGGTGTCCGGCTCTGACGCCTCCCTGTGCGCGGAGGACACGCTGGACGCCGCGCAGGCTGCCGGGAAGATCGTGGTCTGCGACCGCGGAGTGAACGCGCGGACTGCCAAATCCGCCGAAGTCGCCCGTGCCGGCGGGGTCGGGATGGTTCTCGTCAACCCGAGCGACTCCAGCATGGACGCCGATCTGCACGCCGTCCCGACCGTTCACCTGAACGGCACGGATGCGAAGACCGTGCGGGACTACGCCCTCACCGACGGGGCCCGTGCCACTCTGACGACCGGCGGCAGCGACACCCCCTATCCTCAGGTTGCGTCCTTTTCCGCACGCGGACCGTCCGTGGCCAACGCGGGTAACCTCATCAAACCGGACATCACCGCGCCCGGTGTGTCCATCCTCGCGGCGGTGGCACCACCCACCAACGGCGGCCACGCCTTCGCCTTCCAGTCCGGTACGTCCATGGCGGCACCCCACATGTCCGGCCTGGCCGCGCTCTACCTGAGCGAACACCCCACCTGGTCGCCGATGCGCGTGAAGTCCGCCATGATGACCACCACGACCCCTACCAGGACCTCCTCCGGCGCGGAGGAGACCGATGTCTTCGCGCAGGGCGCGGGTGAGGTGAATCCGTCGGCCATGCTCCACCCCGGCCTCGTCTACGACTCCACGGAGCAGGACTGGCTCGCCTACCTCGAAGGGCTGGGTATCGAAACCGGTACGGACGTCGAGGCGAAGGAACCCAGCGACCTCAACTATCCGTCCATCGCGGTGAACGACCTGCTCGGCCGCCGGACGGTGACCCGCACGGTCACCGCTGTCACCCCCGGCACCTACACCGCGCGCGTCTCCTCCATGGGCGGGGTGAAGGCCACGGTCAGCCCCTCGAAGCTCCACTTCACCAAGCCGGGCCAGAGCCGCACGTTCGAGATCACCTTCGCCGTCGGCACCGCGACGGTCGGAACGCCCATCACCGGTTCCCTCACCTGGAGCGGAGCACACCACAGCGTGCGCAGCCCGATGGTCGTGACCCCGCAGAGCGTCCGGGCGCCCGAGCGTGTCACGGCCGCCGGGGCCTCCGGACACGTGTCCTTCACGGCGACGCCCGCCGTGACACCCTTCACGGCCACCGCGTACGGACCCGTACGGGGCGATCGCGTACCCGGCTCGGTGACCAGCCACGGTGGTCCCACGGACAGCGAGCAGTACTTCACCGTCCCGGTGGCCGCAGGTACGAAGGCCGTAGAGATCTCGGCACGGACGAACTCCCCGGACGCGCAGGTCGCCTTGGTCGTGTGGCCTCTGGTCGACGGCCGGCCCGCGTCGTCCGGAGACGTGGTCCTGCCGACGAACGACGCCGTGGTGACGCTGCCCAGGCCGCAGGTGAGTGAGTACCGCGTGGCGGTGGTGACGCTGGGCGACGCGGAGGGAACGACCTCGACCTCCTTCACACTGCAGACGAACGGCGTCGGTGCCGGGGCGAGTCCGGCCGGTGAGGTCACGGTCACGCCCACGTCGTACGACGGCCCGGTGGGAGTCGCGCTGGAGGTGTCGGCCTCATGGTCGGAGGTCGTCACGAGCGACCGGTCCACGGCCTGGATCGAATACCCGAACGGTGCGGGCACGGTGCTGAGCCTCAACTGACGCGGGCCCAGCAGAGCCGGGTGCTCGCGTCGAGCCGTGCGGGCCGGTCACTCCGGCTCGCACGGCTCGACGAGACGAAGCGGGGTCGTTGAATCGTCGAAGCCGACCGGACGGCTGGACGCACATCTGCTTTACTTGACAAGTATTTTTTGGCGAGCGAAGCGACCGGTGGATCACAATGGACACGCACAGCACTCATCGGGCCGAAGATCTCCGTGGCGGTGAAGTACCGCGGGAGCCCAGTAATCCGTTCACCCACCTCGACGGTGCCGTCGAGGAAGCCCAGTCCCATGTGATCCGCTATCTCGACGCGGCGGCGGCCCACCACGAGATACAGCGCATGCGCTCCGCCGCGTTCGGCATCTTCGCCCCGGCTCCGGGCGAACGGCTGCTCGACGTCGGGTGCGGCGCTGGTGAGGTGGCCCGCCAGCTCGGGGCCGGCGTGGGCAGGGAGGGCCACGTCTCCGCTGTCGACCGGTCCACCCTGGCCGTCTCCGTCGCCTCGTCCCGGCATGACGGCACGCCGGTCGATTACGCCGTCGGGGACATCTCGTCTCTCGACGCCCCGGACGGCCACTTCGACGGAGTTCGTTGCGAACGCGTGCTGCAGCACCTGCCCGATCCCGATGCCGCGATCAGGGAGCTGATCCGGGTGACGCGGCCGGGTGGACGCGTCTGTGTCATCGACACCGACTGGCTGTCCTACGCCTGGGACGGATTCGACCACATGAGCGAAGTGGCCGGGCACTTCCCGTTCCCGGACCCCGGAGCCGGTCGATCCGCTCGTGCCCGCATGGTCCGGGCCGGCCTGCTGGCCACCTCCGCCCTGCCGGTGACGCTCCGCTTCACAGCACCCGAGGACGCAGCCTCCGTGGTGCCGTTCTTCGATCCCTACGCACTGGAGATATGCGTGGAGCCGGACCTGCGGAGGCGGTTCCTCGACTCCGTCCACGAGTCGGCCAGGCGCGGGGACTTCCTGTTCGCGTTCACCATGTGGATCACCATGGGGCGCGTGGCGGGCGCCTGACCGGGGGACGGAGGTTCAGAGCCGCCCGGCGAAGCCCCCCGTGCGACTCCTGCGATCGTCGTCCGACCGCCGGCTCCGCTACGGGCGCCCCCAGCCGGGTGATCAGGCGGGGTGCCTTCGCATCCGCCACACCGAGAGCGCCACGAGCGCCGCGCCGATCGCCAGACACAGGGCCGTCGCCGTCCACTGGAGGCTCCAGAAATGGGAGACCGGGTGGTACTCGGCCCAGCGGCCGGTGAGCCCGTGCGACTTCAGGCACTGCGCGTAACTGTCCTGAGGCAGGCAGTCGGTGACTTCGGGGGCGCGTCGTCCATCCGCGGTCGACGGACCATCCGCCAGCAGCCAGGCGTTGCCCGGCACCCGAGGTTCCGCGGCGTTCCGGGCGACGGAGGTACTGACCGGCCACAGGTGCGGACGGAGCCATTCGAGCAGGGCGAACAACCCGGCTCCCGCGACGAGCGCGGTGCCCATGGCCGCGACCGTGCGCCGGAGGAACAGGCCGAGCGTGGCTCCCAGGAGGAAGAACAGCACGCTGAGCCCGACCACGATCGGTCCCACACCGTAGAACGGGTACCAGTCGTGCCAGGGGAAGTGCGGGCCCATGACGTCGGCGACCGGGTGCCACCACCAGGTCATGGCGGCGGACAGGAGCCCGCTGACGACCACGGTCATGGCGAGCGGCACGCCCAGCTTGGCCGCGAACCAGCGCAGCCGGGTCACGGACTGGGTGGCCACGGTGCGGTAGGTACCGGATTCCAGCTCCTGGGCGAACTGTGGCGCACCGAGGAACACGCCGAACAGGAACGGCAGTACGGGCACGAGCTGCAGAGGGCGCCGCAGCGGGTACTGGTACTCCTTGCCGAAGCTGAGGAGGTCGCGCGTGCACTGGATGGACTCGACGGTGCCGCGGCAGGCGTCGAGGTGCCGTGCGGTGATGGCCTCGGTCACATGCTGATGCTGCACAGCGGCGTAGACGGCCACAGCCGCGGCGACAGCCAGCCCGATGACGAAGGCGGCCCGGTTCTGCCGCCACATGAGCCATGTCAGCCCTCGCACACGCGGGCCGTATCGGACGCTCGCCCGGGCACGGGTGGTCGCGGTGCTCACGCCGACACCTGGCTTCCGTCGACATGAGCGCCGGCGGTGAGGACCGGAGACGCGTCGGGGGCGCCGAGATAGCCGAGCACCAGCTCTTCGAGAGTGGGCGCACGATGGCCGTCACCGGCAGGTGATGTGTCGTGCAGGCGCACCAGGGAGGTGCTCTCACCACCGGTGCCGGTGGTCGCCACGACGTCGTACGCACCCGATCCCGCCGGAGGCCGACGGCGGGCGCCCGCCGTCGAGGTGATGCGGCGGTGCCGGTCCAGGAGGAGGTCCACCTCGCCGGCCAGGCGGACCCGGCCGTTGTTGATGAGAACGAGGTGGTCGCAGGCGCTCGCCAGCTCGGACACCAGGTGGGAGGACATGATCACGGTGGCTCCGTTCGTCCGCGCCTCGGCGCGCAGGAGGTCGGTCATCTGCCGGCGCACCAGCGGATCGAGGTCTGCCATCGGTTCGTCCAGGAGCAGCAGCCGGGGCCGTTTGCCCAGGGCGAGGGCGAAGGCGACCCGGGTGGACTGGCCTCCGGAAAGTGTTCCGACACGAGCGCGCATCGGGATGCCGCCGGCTTCGATGACCGATTCGGCTGTCTCCTGGTGCCAGGTGGGGTTGAGTTCCTGCCCCATGCGCAGGATGTCCCGCACGCTGAAACGCGGGTAGAGCGCCTTGCGCTGGCTGAGGAAGGCCGTGCTCCGGCGGGCCTCGGCGCTCCCTGGATCATGCCCGGACAGCGTGATGGTGCCGGTCGTCGGTTCGAGGAGGTCCGCGGCCAGGGAGAGCAGGGTGGTCTTGCCGGCGCCGTTGGGTCCGACAAGGGCGCACGTGCTGCCTGCGGGCAGCCGGAAGGAAGTGTCGCGCAGGGCCCACCCGCGGCGGTAACGCTTGCCCAGCCCATGAGTTTCCAAGGCAGGGGCGGAAGTGGCTCGGAGGTCCGTGATGCGGTCTGTCATGACGTGAGGAACCTGTGTGATCTTTCTGCGGAGTGCGGGACGAGGGGGTGCGGCCGTACGACGGTGCCGTACGGCTCACTCAGGCTCCCGGTGATCCCTTCTGCGCATGCGCCTCGCCCGCGGTGCCGCTGCGACGGACCAGCGTCAGGACCAGCACCGAAGCGCCTGCGGCGAACGGCACCAGCCACGCCAGTCCGGGCACGGGCGCACCTGCGTTCCATACCGTCAGGTGGGCCACAAGACGCTCGGCCATGGGCACGCCGCCGATGAGGAGGAGCAGTGTGGCGGTCACGACCGCGGTGAGCCGCGCGGGCTGCTGGAAGGGGAGGGCAGTGGTCTCGTGCGTGGATCGGTTCATGACGCCGACGCTAGGTCCGGGCGGCCCGTGCGGGCATCGGCCGAAAGTCGGCCGATGCCCGGTGACCAAAGTATCGGTCGGTGGGTGGGTGATGTGGAAGCGGGCGCCCTGGGACGTGATGTCAGCCGAACAGCGTGAGCATGGCGGTCCTGCTCAGGACCTGCTCGGCGCGTTCCCACGTCCAGCCGCTCTCCATCACGAGCGTGTGCCAGCCCAGAGGCCCGAACCAGTACCAGAGGAGATCGGCCGTTTCCTCAAGCGGGCAGGAAGGCGAGGGGTCGAGCGAGTGCAGGTGACCGGCGACGGCCCGCAGCACGTCCCGGTACGCCGCCGTGGCGCGGTCCCAGAGGGCCTCGCCGTCCTCGTGGACCGGGAGTGCCTTGCGGATGGCTTCGTGTACGGCGTGCTGACTCTCGTTGCCCGCTCGCGTCCCCCGGGCCAGCGCAGTGATGACCGCCTCGGGCGTGCGCATACCGAGTATCTCCTCGGTGGCCTGCCGGTAACCCGACTCCGCCACGCCCCGGTCGACGATCCGGTTGAGGATGTCGCCCTTGCTCCCCACGCTCGCGAACACCGTCTTCGGCGCGACGCCGGCAGCAGCGGCGATGTCGGCGACGGCCACGCGCCCGTAGCCGCGTTCGGCGAACAGCGCCGTCGCCTGGCCGAGGATCAATTCCCGCGTGCGGGCCGCGCCTTGCTCACGAAGCGGGGACACGTAGGGGCGCTTGGACGACATGATTGCATGCTAGCATCATGAATTCATTAGGCATGGCATTACCTCAATGCTGCGCGCAGGCGCGGCGCCGATGAAAGGCTTGATCATGGGAATGGACGCTGTGCAGTTGGGCCACGGCCTCTTCCGCATCCTCGAGACGGGTGACCGGGAGCTGGCCGCCGAGGTCGTGCACCAGGACTTCCGCAACCGCGAGTCCTCCGTCTCGCCTCAGGCCTGCTCCATCCCGGGACCCGCGGGAGTCCTGGCGTCAGGCGCGTGGATGCGTTCCGCCTTCAGCGACCTTCGCTTCGCCGTCACCGGGACCGTCCACGAGGAAGACCAGGTCTGGGTGCGTCTGCGTATGCAGGGCCGCCAGACGGGGGCCTTCGTCCGCTTCCGTGACGGCGCCCTCGACCAGGCTGTGCCGCCGACCGGCCGAGAGATCGACTTCGAGCAGATCCATGTACTCGGCCTCCGCGACGGCAAGGTCGTCTCGCACGAAGCGGTCCGTGACGACGTCACGATGCTCGGGCAGTTGGGCGTGTTCCCGCCGGAGCCGGCCGGCATGCTGCGCATGGTCATGTGGCGGCTGACAGGCCGAGCCAAGCGCGCAGCGCAGCAGGTGACGGCACAAGCGGCCTCCGCGGCCGCCGCGGTGTAGCGACCCCGTCACTTTCCAGCGCCGAAACGAGGCTGCGACAACAGCCCTGTCCGCCTCGACGTCAGGTCCGAAGAACCGGCGTAGCGCGGCCTCAGCCGGGCCCGGCCACTCGCTGCAAGAAGGACGCTCGGCGGAAAGACACGGACCTCCTTCCGGCATGCGCGCCTGTGCGGGTTCGCATGGCAAACCTCGAGGGGTTCGGACCTCCCCCGGCGTCCGCATACGCGTTACAACCGTCGGCGCAGACAGCGGGCGCGAGTCCGTCCGGGGGTGATAGCGCGTCAACTCACACATGGTCGACGGACGTTCACATGTAGGGTGGTTCCGAACGGTGCTCGGGTACGTGTGCACCCGCCTGCCTCCCGCTCTCAGAGACCGCGGCCTCGGCTCCGGTACCGGGGCAATCCCCGGTGAGGGCACCGTGCACCGGCGTTCTCGACCACTACGGAGCTGTGATGCGCGCGGAAACCCTCCCCGAGATGTTCATCGAGGTCGCGGCCCGGCACGGGGCCCGCGAAGCCCTCGTGGACGAGTCGGTCCGGCTGACCCACTCGGAGGTTCTGCGACGGGCCGTGGCCGTGACACACCGGTTGCGCGACCGTGGCGTCGAGCCGGGCGACCGTGTCGCCATCCTGCTGCCCAACTGCTGGCAGTACGCCGTCGTCTACATCGGCGCGCAGCTGGCCGGCGCCATCACCGTCCTGGTGAACACCCGGCTCACCGGACAGGAACTCGACCACGTCCTCGGCGACAGCGGTGCGGCGGTCATCGTCACCGACGCCGCAGACGGCCCTTTGGGCACCCGGATCCCGCCCCGCCACTCCGCACGCCGCGTGTCGGCCCACGTACTGGTCGCCGAGCCGGAGGCCGGCTTCGCCGAAGCCGATCCGCGCACCCTGCCCGGCTGTCTCCGCGCTCCCGGGGACGTGGCGCATCTGCTCTACACATCGGGTACGACGGGCCGGCCCAAGGGCTCGATGCACACTCACGCGAACCTGCTGGCGAACGCCCGAACGGTCCGCGAGCGCCTCGGTGCGGCGCCGGACGAGCGGACGCTGATCGCCGCCCCGATGTTCCACGCGACAGGTGTGGTCTCGCAGTTCATCGGATTCTTCACTGCCGGCGCGTGCTGCGTCATGGTGCCGGAGTTCAAGGCGGAGACCGTGGTCGAAGTGATGGTGCGCGAGCGTGTCACCTTCTTCGCGGGCGTCGCGGCCATGCTCAGGCTGATCCTGCTCAAGGCGCAGGACACCGCCCGTGACCTGTCGGCCTTGCGCCTGTTCGTCATGGGCGGCTCGCCGGTTCCGGAGGGGTTTCCCGCCGAGGTCGCCAGCCACGTGCCGGGCCTCCGTCTCGGCAACGTATGGGGTCTGACCGAGGGCACCTCGATCGTGACGTACACCGACGGGGACGAGTACCGCGCCCGTCCCGGCACCGTGGGCCGGCCGGTCGACGGGCTGGAGGTGGCCGTCTCCGTCGACGGTGGTCCTCCACGGGATGTGCGGGACACCGTCGGTGAGCTGTGCGTCCGCGGCCCTGTGGTGACCGCCGGGTACTGGAACAACCCGGAGGCCACCGCGTCCACGTTCGTGGAGGGCTGGTTGCACACCGGCGATGTCGGCAGCGTCGACACGGACGGCTTCGTCCGGATTCTCGACCGCCTCAAAGACATGATCATCCGCGGTGGTGAGAACATCTACAGCATCGAGGTCGAGAGCGTCCTCGCCGACCACCCGGGGGTCGCCGACGTGGCGGTGGTCGGTGTGCCCGATCCGGTGCTGGACGAGCGGGTACGCGCTGTGATCGTGCCCCGGCCCGGGCATGCGCCCACGGTGGAGTCACTGCACGCCCATGCAGCGGTGGCCCTCGCCGACTACAAGAGGCCCGCCGAGTACGTCTTCGTCACGGAACTGCCCCGCAACCCGTCCGGGAAGGTGCTGAAACACCGGCTCGCCGCCGACACGGACGCCGACGGGGCCGTGGTGCCCGCAGGGTCGCCGACCACGACGGCCACCACCCTGCGGGGACTCACGTGAGCTTCGCCGCCGATGCCCCCTCCCCGGATCAGAACGCCGACGTCGTGATCGTCGGCGCCGGGTTCAGCGGGCTCGGAGTCGCGGCACTGCTGGACAGGGCCGGTGTTCGCTCGTACCTGATCCTCGAGTCCGCCGACGATCTTGGCGGAACATGGCGCGACAACACCTATCCCGGGTGCGGCTGCGACATCCCTTCACCGCTGTACTCCTACTCGTTCCACCAGAAGTCCGACTGGACCCGATTGTTCGCGAGTCAACCGGAGATCCTGGAGTACCTGCGCGACGTGGCCCGCCGACGTGGGCTTCTCAGCCGTATCCGGTTCCGGCAGAGCGTCACCGGCGCTCGGTGGAACGAGGCGGACGGCCGCTGGGAGGTGGTGACCGCAGCGGGGACGCGCTTCCGCTCCCGGTTCCTGATCTCCGCGGTCGGTCCGCTGCACCATCCCGTCGTCCCCTCACTGCCCGGCAGTGAGTCCTTCGGCGGACCCGCCTTCCATTCCGCGGCCTGGCGGCACGACGTGGATCTGACGGGCAAACGCGTCGCGGTCATCGGGACGGGCGCCAGCGCCGTCCAGTTCATTCCCGCCATCGCGGGCCGAGTCGCCGCACTCACCGTCTTCCAGCGCACGCCGCCGTGGATCCTGCCGAAGACCGACAGGGCCTTCGACGACCGGCGCCGCCGCATGGCCCACTGGTTCCCTCCGTACCGCTGGTGGGTACGTGAGCGGCTCTTCCGGATCCACGAATCCCGCGTCGCCGGCTTCGTCGGCGATCCGCACGCCATGGAGGCGACCGCGGCTCTCGCACGCCGGTTGATCGCCAAGCAGGTCTCCGACCCGGTGCTGCGCGCCGCAGTCACACCCGACTACGCCATCGGCTGCAAGAGGGTGCTGATCTCCAGCGACTGGTACCCCGCCCTGTCCCTGCCGCACGTCGACATCCGCCAAGGTGGCGTCAGGGAGCTCCGTCCCGGCGCCGTCGTTGGGGACGACGGTCATGAGACCCCCGCCGACGTGCTCGTCTACGGCACCGGTTTCGACACGCAGAACCCCGTCCGGTTCGACGTCACCGGACGCGACGGCCTCGCGCTCAGTGACGCCTGGAGGGGTGGCAACCAGGCCTACCTCGGTACCACTGTGGCCGGCTTTCCGAACTTGTTCCTCATGGTCGGCCCGAACACGGGACTGGGACACAACTCGCAGATCTGCATGATCGAAGCGCAGGCACGTCACGTCGTCGCCCTGTTGCGCCTCATGCGCCGGCGCGGCGCGCGGACGGTCGAGGTGCGTAGCGAGGTGCAGCGGTCCTTCAACGACTGGATCGACGGCCGCATGGCCGACACCGTGTGGCAGACCGGCGGGTGCCGCAGCTGGTACCAGGACCCGCGATCGGGCCGCAACACCGTCCTGTGGCCCGGCACCGTGGTCGCCTTCCGGCGCCGGACCCGCCGCATCCGGGCGGAGCACTACCTCCTGCACCGGCCCTGATCCCGGCGACACGGCCTCGGCGGAGCATCGGCACGCCCGGCGTGCGCGGGCAGAGGCACTCCCGGCGTGCGCGGGCGGAGGCCTGGTCCCCGCCGGACCGCTCGGCAATCGGCTTCCCCGGTGCGCGGTGCGGCGCCCGATGGCTCGACCCCGCCTGCATCCCCCGCCGGATCATCCCGCCTCCCCGACCGTGGGCACCCACGCTTGACTTTTTCTAGACCGGTCGTCTACTTTGGCATAGGCGACCGGTCGTTTTAACCGATCACTCCGATCGCCCTCCCCGACCACAAGCCAACGGAGATCGCCGATCATGACCACCCCCGTGAAACTCGCCATCGTCTACTACTCCTCCACCGGAACGATCGCGACGATCGCCAAGGAGTTGCACGACGCGGGCGTGAAGGCAGGCGCCGAGGTGCGTCTCGTCAGGGCGGGCGAGCTGGCCCCTCAGGCCGCCATCGACTCCAACCCCGCGTGGGCCGCCAACCAGACCGCCACCGCGAACATCCCCGAGGCCAGTCCTGCGGACATCGAGTGGGCGGACGCAGTCATCTTCGGCACGCCCACCCGTTTCGGCAACGTCTCCTCGCAGCTGAAGCAGTTCATCGACACGCTGGGGGGCCTGTGGGCCGAGGGCAAGCTCGCCGACAAGGTCTACAGCGGTTTCGTCTCCACCGCCACAGCTCACGCCGGCCATGAGTCGACTCTGCTCGCCCTGTACAACTCCGTCCACCACTTCGGTGGCATCGTCGTCAGCCCAGGCTTCACCGACCCGGCCAAGTTCGTCGACGGCAACCCCTACGGCACCTCCCACGCGGACGGCCAGGGCACCAATCCCGTGGACGACACCACCCGCACCGCCGCCCGTATCCAGGCCGAGCGCGTCATCGCGATGGCCGCGAAGCTCAAGGCGGCGGCCGAGGCCGAGTCCCACGCCGACGCCGGGCTCGACACCGAGGCCGAGCCGCCCACCGAGGCGGAAAGCCCGCGGCGCTGGTGGCAGCGCCGCCGCAAGTAGCGCGCTCAGCGCTCGGACGGGTCGCGGCGGCACCCCGGGAAGACGCGTGTCGCCGCGCGGCCGATCCGACACGTGTGGGGTTGGACGGCCGATCCGCGTGTGGGGGCCTGTCGCGGCGGACCGGCCACCCGCACCCCGACCCCCCGCCGCCGAGCCCACGCCTGTGCACCGAAGCGCTGGGGCGGCCCGGCGCGTCCGCCTCCCCCACCGCTGCGATGCGTTCGGGCGGCGTGTGATGCCTGACCGTCAGTAACGGCCCGTCGATCTCCTCGGCGGGCCGTTGTCCGTACCCCCGTCAGCGGGTCGTTGCCCGTACCCCCGGATCCTGCTGCTCCTCGACACCACACGACACCTACCGGGTGCTACATTTGCTTCGCACAGCAACTACTGCTGACGAGTCCCGTGTGCGACGCACCCCCGTGCCACACCCAGACCCCACTCGAAAGGGAAAACACGTGTCCTCCACCCTGACCGACATCCAGCCCGACCAGTTCGGAAGCACGAGTGCCCTCGAGACCGCGGGCACCGGGCGGCACCGTGGCCGTCGGGCCGCCGGGGACATGTGGGCCACCGGAATCGAGACGGTCGGCCACGGCCGCCACCGCAGGACGACGAGCGTCATGTCGGCGCGGCCGGCTGTCACACCCGGTATCCCCTCCCTCGGTGAGCCGGCCGGGCAGGGCGTGCGGAACTGAGAAGGCGGGCCTCGAGAAGGCCGCGCCCGCCGAGCGGATGGTCGTCGTGCGGAGAAGGCACGGCGTACGGCAGAGCCGCACGGTCATGCCGCCACCGGGCGGCGTCGCCCCACCCTGCCCCGTACCGAACCGCCGCCCTCCCCCGCCATCGGGCCGGAGAGACGAACGCAAAGACCGACACGACAGAAGGACGGACACGATGCAGATCGGGATTTTCGGAGTGGGGGACGTGGCCCGCGACCCGGTGTCGGGACGTACCCCCACGGAACACGAGCGGATCAAGGCCGTCGTGGAGTACGCGAAGCTGGCCGAGGACGTGGGCCTGGACGTCTTCGCCATGGGCGAGCACCACAACCCGCCCTTCGTACCGTCCTCGCCCACCACATTGCTCGGCCACATCGCGGCCCGTACCCAGCGGATTCTGCTGTCCACCTCGACGACGTTGATCACCACGAACGATCCGGTGAAGATCGCCGAGGACTACGCGATGCTCCAGCACCTCGCCGACGGCCGCGTCGACCTGATGATGGGCCGCGGCAACACCGGGCCGGTGTATCCCTGGTTCGGCAAGGACATCCGCGACGGCATCGCGCTGGCAGTGGAGAACTACGCCCTGCTGCGCCGGTTGTGGCGTGAGGACGTCGTCGACTGGGAGGGGAAGTTCCGCACACCGCTGCAAGGCTTCACCTCCACCCCGCGCCCGCTGGACGGCGTTCCGCCGTTCGTGTGGCACGCCTCCATCCGCAGCCCGGAGATCGCCGAACAGGCCGCCTACTACGGCGACGGTTTCTTCCACAACAACCTCTTCTGGCCCAAGGAGCACGTCCGGCGCTTGGTGGAGCTCTACCGCAGCCGCTTCGAGCACTACGGGCACGGCAGGGCCGACCAGGGCATCGTCGGCCTGGCCGCGCACATATTCATCCGGCCGAACTCGCAGGACGCCGTGCGCGAGTTCCGCCCCTACTTCGACAACTCCCTGTACGGCGGCGGTCCTTCCCTGGAGGAGACAATGCAGCAGACCGCGGTGATCGCGGGCAGTCCCCAGGAAGTGATCGAGCGGGTGCTCGGCTACCGCGAGCACGCGGCCGGGGACTACCAGCGCCAGTTGTTCGTCGTGGACGGCATCGGTGTTCCGCACAGGAGCGTGCTCGAACAGATCGAGCTGCTGGGCGAGATCGTTCCGGTGCTCCGCAAGGAGCTGGCACGGGACCGGCCGGCCCACGTCCCCGACGCACCCACTCACGCCTCGCTCACCGCCGCCGCCCAGGAGCGGACGGCTTCCGGGGAAGGCCGACGATGACGCGCACACTCGCCGTCGTCTCGGCGGGCCTGCGGCTGCCGTCGTCGACACGCATGCTGGCGGACCGGCTCGCCGGCTCCGCGCAGCGACTCCTCGAGCAGCAGGGGGAACAGGTCGAGGTCGAGGTCCTGGAGGTCCGCGATCTCGCGCGCGACCTGGTCACTCACCTGACGACGGGCTACCCGTCGGACGGACTCCGGCACGCCTTCGACACGATCTCGGCGGCCGACGGGCTGATCACCGTCACGCCGACCTTCACCGCGTCGTACAGCGGGCTGTTCAAGATGTTCTTCGACTGCCTCGACGACACGGCACTGGTGGGCAAACCCGTGCTCATCGCCGCGACAGGCGGGACCGGACGGCATTCCCTCGTCCTCGAACACGCCCTTCGGCCGATGTTCGCCTACCTGCGTGCCGTGACACTGCCCACCGCCGTGTTCGCCGCCACGGAGGAATGGGGTGGCGGTGACGCCGGCGAGCCGCTGGTACGGCGCATCGAGCGGGCCGCGGGTGAACTGGCCGACGAGATGCGGCGCCGTCCGTCACCCGGTGTACCCGACCCCTACGGCGATCCGGTGCCGTTCGAGCGGCTGCTGGAGGGCCGGTGACCGAGCCCCGTCGCTGAGGCGACCGTATTCCCGGCGGAAACGAAACCCCCTGCGAGATCTCTCACGCTTCGGCACGCCCCATTATTAGACAGACCTGTCTAGTATGGGGAACCCATCCATGCCGACTGGAAGTGACCGCATGACTTCCGCACTCCGAACCCCTCGGGCCGTCCCACCGGGCAGCGCCTATACGAAGCGGTCCCCCGCGCACGCGGCCCCGCGGCGCGGACGGCTCGGTCCTGCCGCCTCCATCGGGGTGCTGGCCTCGATCCTCGTGTCGCTGCTGGCCGCGTCGAGCGCGCCGACCCCCCTCTACGCGATTTACCAGCAGCACTGGGGCTTCTCCCCCATCACCGTCACCGTCGTCTTCGGCGTGTACGCGGTGGCGGTGCTCCTCTCGCTCCTGATCTTCGGGAAGATCTCCGACCACGTAGGACGGCGGCCGGTCCTGCTCGTCGCCCTGCTCGGCCAGGCCCTGGCGATGGTGCTGTTCGTCGAGGCCGGCGGGGTGGGCGCGCTGCTCGCCGCGCGCGTCCTGCAGGGGGTCAGCACCGGTGCCGCGGTCGGTGCGCTCGGCGCCGGCATGCTCGACATCGACGCGCGCCGGGGCGGATTCCTCAACTCCCTCGCACCGACGCTGGGCACCGCGGGCGGCGCGATGGTCTCCGGGCTCCTCGTCCAGTACCTGCCGGCCCCGACCCGACTGGTCTACCTGGTGCTGCTGGGTGTGTTCGTCCTCCAGGCACTGGCCGTGCTCGCCATGCGCGAGACGGTCTCGCGCCAGCGCGGAGCACTGGCCAGCATGGCTCCCGAGTTCAAGCTGCCCAGGACGGCGCGTTCGGCGGTGGCGATCGCCGCCCCGGTGATGTTCGCGGTGTGGGCCCTGACCGGCCTGTACGCCGCACTGGGTCCGGCCATCATCCGGACCCTGGTGCACTCCTCCTCCGTGGTCTGGGGCGGACTGCCCCTCTTCGTGCTGGCCTCCGCCGCAGGTCTGGCCGTGGTGCTGCTGCGCAGGACGCCCACCCGCAAGGTCATGTACATCGGCATCGGTTCCCTGGTCGCCGGTGTGCTCATCACCCTCGCCTCCGTCGCCTCGGGGAGCGGCGGGACGCTCGCGGTGATCGCGTTCTTCGTGGGTGCCGCGATCTCGGGCTTCGGCTTCGGCGGCGGCTTCCAGGGGGGCATCAGGCTGGTCGTCCCGCTGGTCGAGCCGCACGAGCGTGCGGGCGTCCTGTCCCTGCTGTACGTCATCTGCTACGTGGGCCTGGGCGTTCCGGCCGTGATCGGCGGGTTCCTGGTGGTGCACGGCGGCGGTCTCGTGCCGACCGCCCGTGAATACGGCGGGGCCGTCGTCCTGCTGGCCCTCGCGGCACTGGCCGGGTTGGTGCGCAGCGGTCGCCGTGTCGAGCGTGTGGCCGTGGTCCGGTCTGCCGACCTGCCCGCCCCGGCGGTGCCCGCGGCAGGGGAACCGGCACGGCGGTGACGTCCGCGGGGTCTACACTGGACAGATCTGTCTGATCGAGGTGGCGAAATGGCGAGCTTCAACAACGGAACCAGGACGCCGGCACGAGAGCGGCTGCTCCAGGCGGCCAACGAGCTCTTCTACGGCGAGGGCGTGCAGGTCGTCGGCATCGACCGGGTGATCGAGCACGCGGGGGTGGCCAAAGCGTCCCTGTACAACACTTTCGGCAGCAAGGAAGGGCTGGTCTGCGCCTATCTGGAGTCGCGGCACGAGCGGAGCCGTGATCGGATCACCCGGACGCTGACCCGCTTCCGTTCACCGCGTGAGCGGCTTCTCGGTGTCTTCGACGCGCAGGGTGAGGCCTTCACCGACCCCGCGTACAACGGATGCGCCTTCGTGCGGGCCACCGCGGAGGCGCCCGAGGACAGCTCGGTGCGTCGGGCAGCGGAGAAGTACCGCACCTGGATCCTCGAACTGTTCACCGAGCTGGCCGACGCCTCCGGCTTTGCCGAACCGGAGGAACTGGCCCGTCGGCTGCGCCTGCTGTACGACGGCGCGGAGCAAGCGGCACGGATGGACCGCGACCCGTCCGCCGCCACCAGCGCCCGACAGGCAGCGGCGGCCCTCCTCGATGCGGCACCTCTGCGGGAGAGCCGCCACTAGGTGCCCTGGTGGCGGCGTACCGCTCCCGCTCACCACGTGGGTGGGCACGAACCCGACATGAAGGCATAAGTTTCATCTCATGACTGACACTCCTCCGTTCAGAGTGGTAGAGCGGTCCGCCTCGTACTGGCGCGTGACCTTCGACTCCCCTCCCCTCAACCTGGTGACCTTCGAGACGTTCGCGGCGCTCGGTGACCTCGTGGACCGCATGGACGCCGCCGACGACCTGAAGGTCGTCGTCTTCGACAGCGCGGACCCGGACTTCTTCCTCGCGCATTTCGATCTGCTGCCGCCGAAGCAGCCCTACACGGGGCCCTCATGGCTGGACGTCGCTTCCCGCATGGCCCGATCCCGTGTGATCACCATCGCTTCGGTCCGGGGCCGGGCGCGCGGGGTGGGCAACGAGTTCCTCCTGGCCTGTGACATGCGTTTCGCCAGCAAGGAGAAGGCCGTCCTGGGACAGCCGGAGGTCGGCGCGGGCATCACCCCAGGGGGCGGAGCCACGGAGCGCCTGCCGCTGCTGGTCGGCCGAGGGCGCGCCCTGGAGATCATCGCCGGGGCGGACGACTTCGACGCCGAGACAGCCGAGCGGTACGGCTGGATCAACCGGGCGCTGCCCGATGCCGAGCTCGACGCTCACGTGGACCGCCTCGCCACGCGAATCGCCTCCTTCGACCGGCGGCCGCTGGCCGACATCAAGGCTCTGATCAATCGCTCCACCCTCCCGTCCGACGCCGACCTGACGGCCGGCCAGGACACCTTCCGGGCCTCGCTGACTCGCCCTGAGGCGCATGTCCGGATCAGCCGGCTGCTGGAGCGGGGCATGCAGCAGCGAGGCGATGTCGAGTACCGCCTGGGAGAACGCATCGCCGAGAGGTGACGGGCGCGGTTGTCGCCGGAGACCGGCACGGCTCTTCCCCCGAGTCATCGCTTCGTGCGAATCACGGAACACTTGCCCACTCACGCCATATACTTGCTATGACAAGCAATGTGACGGGTCAGTTGTTCATCGGGCGGCCCCTGGGGCCTGTCCGGGACGGGAGCGGCCCGCACCACACGAAGCATCGGAGACCTCATGAGCTTTCTGCTGGGCGACGTCGCACCCGACGACCCCTCGTGGAACAAGCGCGGCGCGCTCTACGTGCCGTCCGGTCAGGGCCCTACCGTCTGGGCGGCGGACGACATCTACACGGTCAAGGCCACCGGTGCGCAGACCAACGGGAACATCGGCTTCATCGAGGCCACCGTCCCGGCAGGTGGCGGTCCCATCCCGCACGCGCACACGGAGGAGGACGAGACGTTCTATGTCCTCGACGGCGAGCTGGAGTTCACCGACGGCGACCATGAGTTCACGGCCGTCGCCGGCGACTTCATCCACGTGCCGAAGGGAATCCGCCACGGGTTCAAGAACAAGCGCATGCACGCCGCCAGGCTGCTGTTCATCTACACGCCGCCCGGTCTGGAACAGCTCATGCTGGACCACAGCACACCCGCCCGCCCCGGCGAGACCCCCGCGCCCATCGACGACGACATGACCGCCCGCGCCGAGCAGGTGATCCGGAAGTCCAAGACGATCATGCTTCCCTGACTCGATCGGTTCGGCACGAGCGGCGTGGACACCGACGGCCGGTGGGGGCTCGCCGCCGTGCCGTCGCGTCAGGCAGTACCGTCCGCCTCGCCCGGTGCGATCCGGGCGCCCGGCTCCCCTGCCGCCGCAGTGGCCGACCTGCTCCCAAAACAGCAGACCGCACTGCGCGTGGGGCCCTGGCAGACCTGCCGCCGTTCGGCGGCGTCCGTCAGCGCATGGCTAACTGGGTCGGGCATACGTGGGGTCGGCCGCGTCATTCTGTGCTGCCCGATGCCTCGGCCCGCCGGACGCCACGACGCTGGAACCGGTGGCCCGTCGTCGACGGCGCGCCCGGATACGCGAGGTGACGACGATCGGAGTGATCGCAGCAGCGAGGACGGCGGCACCGATCAGTCCCGCTCTGTGCAGCAGTTCGATCGCGGCCGAGCCGGTGAAGTAGCCGACGAGTACCGTGCCGGTGCCCCAGACGAGGGAGGCGGCGGCACTGTAGAGGAAGAAGCGCCGGTACGGCATGCCGGACGAACCGGCGGCGTAGGGCAGGAACGTCCGGGCGAAACCGATGAACTTGCCCGTGAAGAGCGCCGCACCACTGTGGTCGGCCAGGAAGGCCTTCCCCCGTCCATCACGGTGACGGCCCGGAACCTTGGGTGTCCAGCGGGTGCCCGGGCGTCGCCGGCACCGGCGGCCCAGGGCGAAGCCGAGGTTGTCGCCGGTGACGGCGCCTCCGACCACCACGGCCGCCAGCAGTGGGGCCTTCAGTCCGCCTTGCCCTGCGACGGCTGCCGCCAGCAGGACAGCCGCCTCCCCCGGCACCAGCAGGCCGACGAAGGCGCTGGTCTCAGCGGCTGTCAGGACGAACACGATGAGGTAGGTCCACCATCCGGCCGTCTCGATGACCGTGTTCAGGTGCACGGCCCTCAGCCCGCCCGCCGCATCAGCGCGCGTGCCGGAGTATGGGCGCGTGCCGGGGCACGCTCGTGGAGCGGAACCACTCGCCCCTGCGGGTCCCAGGCGTCGGCAGGCCGGTGGCGCGTCCCCCGCTGTCCCGGCAGGCGGCTCGCGAGATACCAGGCCGACAGGGGAACTCCGGCAGCGAACGAAGCGGCGAGCACAGGGTCGGCGGAGGTCAGGACGGAGATGACCACGCCACCCAGCCCTGCCGTCACGACGAGGATCCGTGCGCGGGGTGAGGGGACGGCTGCCGCCATCGCGAGCGCTGTCAGCAGGTACCAGCCGGTGAGCGCGCCCGGCAGCGCCACGTAGTCGCTGAAGAGGCTGCCCTCGCGCGCGGGGAGGTCCGCGAGGGACACCCGGCCGACGTAGGCGAGTCCGGCCACGCCGGTCAGCAGCAGCGCGAGTGCGGTACGGGCGTAGAGCACCGGCCGTTGGTTCGCCAGCCAGAGCAGGACCAGCGCCGTGAGTGGCCAGGGTACGAGCACATGGAGGGAGGTCACCGCCTCGGCAGTGTCCGTCCAGGCGAGTTCGGGATACGCCTCGCGACGGGAGGAAACCCCGAGGACGGCCGCGTGGAGCATCGAGGCTGCAGCCGCCCCCGTGGCCAGTTGGCGCAGCAGCCGGGTCAGACGCGCCTTTCGGGCTGTCGCGCGGCGGCCGGCGATCGGATGAACGGACGCCTGGGCTGCGGTACCCGGCGTCGTGATGGCGTGGGTATTCATGACACACCCCCCTTACTTGGTTGACAAAGCAAGCATATCATCTACTTGATGCGTCAAGCAATTAAGGTCACTCGAAGCCTGTCCTGCCTCTCCCCCAAGGGGCCGGACAGCACTCCTGAAGGGCTTCCACGGGCACGCCGTGCGCGGGCAGTTGTGATGCCGGGCCGACCGGGCATGTGCGGTGAGCGACTTGCCCGAGGGCAGGGCCACCCGACGGCTCAGGGGGATTGCGGGAGTCCGAACACCGGTGAGAGCCGGGCTCGCCCCAGGGCGTGGGCGACGAGACGGAATCCCAGCCAGGCGGGGGTCGCGTCCGGGGCCACCTCCAGCGTCGGAACGTCCAGTGCGTGCACGACGAACATGTAACGGTGCGGGGCCTCCCCCGGAGATGGGGCGGCGCCGAGATAGCCCCGCCGACCGGCGTCGTTGAGCAGCGTCCTGGCACCGGGGGGAAGCACGCTCCCGCCGGTGTCCCCGGCCCCGGCGGGCAACTCGGTCACGGAGGCGGGCAGGTCGTAGAGGACCCAGTGCCAGAAGCCGCTGACCGTCAAGGCGTCCGGGTCGAAGCAGGTGACGGCGAAGCTCGCCGTGCCGGCCGGGTGCCCGTCCCAGGCCAGATGCGGGGAACGGTCCAGCCCAGGGCCACCGAAAATAGCACTGGTCTGAGCCACACCCAGGCTCTCCCCGTCGGCGATGTCCTCACTGCGAAGCTGGAAGGGCGCAACTGCGGGCAACGTGCTATAGGGGTCCTGACGTGGCCTCATGCCGTCCTCCGAACCGCGTCGCGCGGACCGGCGACGCGGCAGGCCCCAGCCACTCCGCGTCGCCCCGCCACGCTGTCCGTCTCCGCCTGCAGAGGCGCGGAGAGGTCTCGCCTCAGGAGAGGATCTCGAGCAACCGGTCGGCCAGAATCGCGGCCGAGTGCGGATTCTGACCCGTGATCAGGTTGCGGTCCTCGACCATGTACGGCTCCCACATCGCGCCCCGGCTGAAGTCGACGCCGATCTTGTCCTTCAGTTCGTCCTCCAGCAACCACGTCGCCTTGGACGCCAGCCCCACGGCTTCTTCCTCGTCGTTCGTGAACCCCGTGACCCGGTAGCCCTTGAACGGCGACTCCCCGTGGATCCTCGTGGACAACAGGGCGGCAGGAGCGTGACACACGATCGCCAGGGGCTTGCCCGACGCGAGCTGCGCGGTGAGGATGCGCCCGGCATCGGCGTCCTCCCACAGGTCCGACATCGGACCGTGACCGCCGGGCAGATACACCGCGTCGTAGTCCTCCAGACGGACGTCCGACAGTTTGAGGGGGCGGCGCATGACTTCGGCGGAACGGATGATCGACTCCAGTTCGAGGGCCCCTTCTTCACCTCCGGCCATGGAGGGACGCAGGCTCATCATGTCGACGTTGGGCGTCACGCCGTTCGGCGTGGCGACCACGACCTCGTGTCCCGCTTCGGTGACCTTCTTGTAGGGCAGCGCGAATTCCTCGGCCCAGTAGCCGGTCGCGTACCTCGTACCGTCTTTGAGCACCCAGTACGTCGCACCGGACACCACGAAAAGAATCTTCGCCATGTGAATGGACCTCTCTGTCCCTCATCAATGCGGGCGATGGCATAGCACATTTGAGACATAAGCACCGTAAGGCCTGCTCCATTCGGGCGCACCTCGGGCGGGATCGCCACCGCACTGCGACGCCCAGCGCCTGGCGACGGCGACTCGGGCCTCTGAGCGGCGCCCCTGCGGACTTCACGCACACGCACCTGCACCGGGCAGGCGGCACCGGCCCCCCGCGCAGCTCACGCGCACAGCCAGGGCTCGGACCCCGGCCAACCCGGACATCCACTCCGCGTAACCGCCTTGACAGGTGACGCAACTGGTTGCAATGATCTCACCTGTTCAACCGGTTACTCATCCGGTCTACGCACTCCCGCGTCCACGAAAGAGAAGCGAAAAATGGATCTGAAGCTCGAAGTTGTGGTGCTGCCCGTCTCCGACGTCGACCGGGCCAAGGCCTTCTACGAGAAGGCCGGATTCCGCCTGGACGTCGACTACATCGCCGACGACAGCTACCGCGTGGTGCACCTGACGCCCCCCGGCTCCCAGTGCTCGATCCTCTTCGGCACTGGAGTAACGACCGCCGCGCCCGGGTCGCAGCAGGGCCTGCACCTCGTCGTTTCCGACATCGAGGCAGCCCACGCCGAACTCGTCGATCGCGGTGTCGAGATGAGCGAGATCTTCCACGACGCGGGCGGAGTCTTCCACCGCGGCACCGAGGAAGGTCGCGTCAGCGGCCTGGCCCCCGGCCGCGCCAGCTACGGCTCCTTCGCCACCTTCACCGACCCGGACGGCAACGGCTGGGCGCTGCAGGAAGTCACCACCCGGCTCCCCGGACGGTGAGCATGCCGTCCGGGGAGCCGGACGGCAGCAGGGACGGGCACGTCAGCCCTCCACACGGACCCACGCGCCCCACGAGGACAGGAACAGAAATGAACGAGGCCCCTCGCGCCTACGACGTGGTGGTCGTCGGTGCTGGCCCGGTCGGTGAGAACGTGGCCGACCGCGCTCACGCCGCCGGGCTCAGCACCGTGATCGTGGAGCGCGAACTGCTGGGCGGCGAGTGCTCATTCTGGGCGTGCGAACCCAGCAAGGCGCTGCTGAGACCCGTGATGGCCCGTGCCGACGCGCGCCGCGTTCCCGGTATGTGGCGCGCCGCGCAAGCGCCACTGGACCTGGACGCGGTCTTCGCGCACCGCGACAGGATGGCCGGCCACTGGAAGGACGACGACCAGGTCACCTGGCTCGACTCGGTCGGCGTCGACCTCGTCCGCGGTCACGCCAGGCTCACCGGCCCCCGGCAGGTGGCGGTGCACACTCCGGACAGCCGCACCGTCCTGCTGACCGCACGGCACGCCGTGGTCCTGTGCACCGGCACGGGTACCGCCCTGCCCGACATACCGGGGATCGACACCGTACGGCCCTGGACCAACCGCGAGGCCACCGGCGCCGGCCTGGTACCCGGACGCCTCGCCGTGGTGGGCGGTGGCGTGGTCGGTGTCGAGCTGGCCACGGCCTGGCAGGCACTCGGCGCCCACGTCACGCTGCTGGTCCGTGGAGAGGGGCTGCTGCGGGCGATGGAACCCTTCGCCGGTGAACTGGTCGCGGCGGAGCTCCGCGAGGCGGGAGTGGACATCCGGACGGGTGTCGAGGTCGCCTCCGTCGAGCGCCCGGACGGCACCGGGGGTCCCGTCCGGATCACCCTGGCCGACGGTGCGGAACTGGAGGCCGACGAGATCCTGTTCGCCACCGGCCGTGCTCCACGGACGGCCGACCTCGGTCTGGAGACGGTCGGTCTCACCCCGGGCACGTGGCTCACGGTGGACGACACCTACCAGGTGACCGATGTGCCGGGCGGTTGGCTCTATGCCGTCGGTGACGTCAACCGACGGGCTCTGATGACTCACCAGGGCAAGTACCAGGCCAGGATCGCCGGCGCGATCATCGGCGCCCGCGCCGCGGGAGAGGTGCTCGACGTCTCCGACTGGGGCGCGCACACGGGCACCGCCGATCACCTGGCCGTGCCGCAGGTCGTGTTCACCACGCCCGAAGTGGCCTCGGTCGGTCTCACCACGCACGAGGCGCGCCGGAGGGGCCGCAGGGTCGAGGTGGTCGACTACGACCTGTCCCTCCTCGCGGGGGCGCAGCAGTACGCCGAGGGTTACCGGGGACGAGCGCGCGTGCTGATCGACACCGACCGTCGCACCGTCGCAGGCGTCACCTTCGCCGGACCGGGCGTGGCGGAACTCCTGCAGTCCGCGACCATCGCCGTCTCGGGCGAGGTGCCCTTGGACCGGCTGTGGCACGCCGTGCCCGCGTTTCCCACCATCAGTGAAGTCTGGCTGCGCTTGCTGGAGACCTACCGGGACGAGGGTGGCCGGCCTTTGTAGCACAGGCATCCTGGCCCCTCACGCAAGGCCTCTGGTCGACGGCGACGGCGACGGCGACGTGCACAGGCAGCCGGTTGCGGAGGAGGGGCGGTGTACCGCAGCCCCTGCGGGCGGCCGGTGAACCGCGGTCGCCCCCAGGTCAGGGGGCCTGTGCACCACCGCGCCCGGCCCGCGTGTCCGGACGGGTCTCCTCCCCGGCCGAGCCGTGCCTCGCTGACACCGTGCAGGCTTGCGAGGCACGTGCGGACGGCTCCCTCGCCTCCCGGGTTCCTCATGCCTCAGCGGAGCACCCACCTCAGGAAGGGGAACCGCTGCCGGCCTGCACGGCGCCTGGCGCCGTGTGGCGGTCACCGCCGGCTGGATCCGTCTCTTCTGGCATCGCGTGCGGGAAGCCGATACGCAGCAGGAACGCGGCGAGGGCGGCAGCCAGCACCACGGCAGCCGACAGAAGCAGAGCCTGGTGGTAGCCGTGGCGCAAGAGAGGCGACGCGACCAGAGGGCCGAGGATCTGACCCACCGAGTATCCGGCGGTCAGCAGGGCCACGGCTCGTGGGAAGCGCAGGTGGGCTCCGGTTCCCAGGGCCAGCGTGCTCACGCCGATGAAGGTGGCGCCGAACAGCACCGCCGAGATCAACGCGGCCGCCACTCCCCCGGCCAGCGCGGGCAGGGCAATGCCCACCGCCTGCACGCCGAGGGCGGCCAGCAGGAGGTCCGGCCGGGACCAGCGGCGTCCCAAACCGGCCCAGAACGCGGAGGACGGGATGGCCGCCAGCCCCACCAGCACCCACGCGCCGCTGCCGATCGAGCCAGGCAGGGTCTGATTGATGGCCGCGACCAGAAACGTACCGGCGATGATGTAGCCGATGCCCTCAAGTGTGTAGGACGCGAACAACGCGCTGAACCAGCGGTGGTTCCGCGGCCCGCTCGGCCGAGGCTCCGTACCCGACGCCGTCGGCCTACGCTGGACGGCTGGCTCCGGGCGAAGGCCCCAGGCGGCCAGCGTCAGCAACACCGTGAGGACAGCGGAGGCCCACCACGCACTCCGCCAGGTGCCCACCGTGCGCAGCACCAGGACGAGCAGGCCGGACAGCGCGATGCCGGCTCCGACACCTCCGAAGGCCCAGCCGGGGAGGTGGGCGGGGTGTTCCCGCAGGTGGCTGAGGAGCGCACTGACGGCGATGACGAAGATCATCGCACTGAAGACGCCCGCTCCCAGCCGCAGGAGGAGCCAGACTGCGGTGCTCTGTGTGAGTGCCATTCCGGCCAGGGACGCCACCAGCGCGAGGAGGGAGCTCCGCAGCACGGTGGAGGAGCCGACCAGCCGCGGCACGAGGGTGCCGGCCAGGGCACCGATCAGATAGCCGACGTAGTTGGCGGTCGCGAGATCGGCACCGGCGCCGGCCGACAGTCCGGCCTGGGTGTGCATCAGCGGGAGGATGGGGGTATAGACGAAACGGCCGACGCCCATGCCCGCGGCGAGTGCAGCGGCGGCCTGGAGAACGTGCCGCCACGGTGAGCCTTGAGATCTTCCCGTAGCACGTGGTGGTCCGTAGGGCCGGGGTGCGGCGGCGGGACCACGGGCCGGGCCACCGTCCGCCGACTTGCTGTTTCGCCTGCTTCCCATGCAGACAGGCTGCGCCCGCCGCTGTGCGGGTTTCCAGGACCATGTTCCTCTCTGCTGGGAGTCCTGACCTCACAGTCGCTGTCGCGAACGGTCTCGGCAGAAATAGACGGTCGGTCGTATACTCGTGATATGGGACGTACAAGTGAAGCCAAGAACAAGATCCTCCTCGCGGCCCAGTCACTGCTGGGGCAGCGCGGCTACTCGGGCCTGGGTGTCGCCGAGATCTG
Organism: Streptomyces sp. NPDC026246; assembly: GCF_055567995.1. NCBI lineage: Bacteria > Bacillati > Actinomycetota > Actinomycetes > Kitasatosporales > Streptomycetaceae > Streptomyces > Streptomyces sp. NPDC026246. The sequence goes on from NZ_JBVHPJ010000012.1 coordinate 102,387, forward strand.
CAAAGCAGCGGGGGTGCCGAAGGGAAGTTTCTACTACTTCTTCGAGTCCAAGGAAGCTCTGGCGCTGGCCGTGATCGACATGCACTGGGCCGCCGAGCGGCACGACTGGGAGTCGATCCTGCAAGCCGACGACGAGCCCCTGCGGCGGCTGCGGCACTTGCTGGAGGCCACGGAAGCGCGGCAGCGGGAAGGCCAGGGCAGTTACGGGGCCGTCCTGGGCTGCATGTTCGGAAACCTCTCGCTGGAGATGAGCAATCAGGCCGATGCCATACGGTTGCGCCTGCAGGAGATCTTCGAGGCCGAAGTGGACATGGTCGACGCGGTCATCCGGGAGGCTCAGGAACGCGGCGAGGTGACGTTGAGCGACACCCGGGACACGGCCCGCTCCGTGGTCGCTCAGCTGGAGGGGCAGGTGCTCTTCGCCAAGCTCTACAACAACCCCTCCCAGCTCGACACCCTCTGGCAGAGCTGCCGCGCGCTCCTGGGCGTTCACGACGATCAGGCAACAGCCGCCCGGGCATGACCAAGGGTCCGACGAAGACTCGCACCGCCGGATTGCGCAGATCGATGACCGCCATAACGAAGATGAGCATGAAGGCCGTACCGACGCGGCCTGATCGAGGAACGGTCCCCAGACGCCGCCGTGAAGTACGGAGCAGGGAACGTGCTGAAGATCGAGCCCGACAGGCGAGGGACCCGTTGCCGATGTTGCGCGACGGGTCCCTCGTGGTCCGGAAGCAGGCGGTCAGGAGCCGCCGTTCTCCCAGTGCTGGGTCACGGAAGTCGCCGTGACATCGTTCGCGTAGACCAGTGCCACGCGGTGGTTGTACTGGATCGTGTACATCTTCTTGGCGCCCAGGACGACCGTTCCGCTGCTCTTGAAATAGTCGTCGGTGACGGCCGGGGGCTGGGTGGCGACGTACGCCTGGCCCGCCGGGACGGAATACATGCTGAGGGGAGCCTGCTTGGACGGACTCAGACCAGCCGGATATTCGGACACGTCCGGGTAGCTCTGACCGTAGACCGCCACGGGGGCGGTGGCGGCGGGCCGGATGATCTTCACGCCGTAGCTGCGCTTGGCGTTCATGCCGTCAGGGTTGTGGAACCACACCTTCGCGCCGCTGTACCAGATGGCGGTCCAGTCCCCTTGGACCTCGGCGACGACGAACTGCTGGCCCGACTGGGCAGTGCTGCCCCAGTCGTTGATGCGGTTCGTGCCGGCGCCCGTACCGTGGATGGCCTGGTCGCCGAAGAGCGGCGCCGTCTCGCTCGGACCCGTCCGCAGATAGACGAAGTTGGACGCCTGCTGCTTGTCCGTGCAAGCGGTCGTCTCACCGGTCGGGTCGTCGGAGGGGCAGACCTGCACGGTCTGCACGTTGTCGGCGAACGTCGGAGCGATCGTCACCACCGAACCCACGGCGGGGACCCCGTGCAAGCCGCTGATCGGGCGGTCGAGCAACTGCATGAAGTGGCCCCAGTCCCAGCCGTTGCCCGGGTCCCAGTGCATACCGGACACATAGGCGTCGGCCGGTCCGGCAACGTTGTCATGCCCCACGATGTGCTGCCGGTCCAGCGGGACGTCGAACCGTGCCGCGAGGTACTTCACCAGTTCGGCCGTGGCCTCGTACTGCGCCTCGGTGTACCACTTGGCGCCCTGCGCCGCGTAGCCCTCGTGTTCGATGCCGATGGAGTGCAGGTTCGTGGAGTAGTTGCCGGCGTGGAAGGCGATGTCCTTCGTCGGCACCATCTGGGTCACCGCACCGTCGGAAGAGCGCATCACATAGTGCGTCGCTGCCGAGTTGGTGGGCTGGGCCAGTCCCCTGACACCGGCGTCGTACGTGGTCTCCAGGTCGTGGATGACGATGGTGTCGATCCGGATGCCATTGGCGGGCCGGTCGGCGACCTGGACACCTGCCGGCGAGCCGGGCACGAAGGTGCACTGCACCGTCGGCGGGCACTCCGTGGTGGCCGCGTCCGACGCCTTGAGGTGCAGCCGGTCCACCTGCGAGGTGGCCGGGCGGACGGAGGGCGTGGCTTCCAGTCGGATGCGCTGACCGTCCTGGGTCACACCGGCGGCGCCCTTGCCGATCATCGTGAAGACGCGGTCGGCGAAGGCCACCGCGGCCCGCTTCTGCGGCGACTGGCTGTAGCGGGCCACGGCGCCGTACCACTGGGACACGTCGGCGGGCGTGCTGCCGGTCACCTGCTTCTGATACGAGGCGATCAGGGCGGCACCGCCGCGAATGTTCGCCGCCGGGTCCCGGCGAAGCCGGTCCGCGGACATGCCGGTCAGCTTCGCGGCGGTCTGCAGCGTGTGCAGAGCGGGGTTCGCGGCCAGGGATGCGAGGTCGGCGCGGCCCGCTGCGCCGGCGTCGCCGCCGGCCATCATCTCCGGCGTGACGTCGGTGAGATGCATGGGGCCAAAGCCACCGTCGGCGCTGGGCATCGCACCGTGGGCGTCCCAACCGGACTCCTGATAGGCCACGCCGAGCAGGACATTGACGGGAACGTCGTACTCTGCCGCTGCGGCGGCGAAGTCCTGCTGTCGCGCGGCGGGGACGGCGTCTGCTCCGGTGTCGGCAAGGGCGGTGAACTGCACGGTGGCCAGACCGCCTGCGACCAGCGTACCCACCGCAAGGGCCATGGGGAGTCGCAGCCGCCTCTTTCTCTTGTGCAAAGTGCTGATCCTTATACGGAGATGGACGGTCGCCGGCTACGCCGCGACCTGGTCGTCGAGGGGAACGTGGTGCAACCCGGCCCGAGGCGAAAGATGCCTGTCCTCGGTCCCCCCGGGAGCACTCGGGCGACGCGACAGCGGACGGCCGGTGCCGGTCCGCAGGAGCAACGCCGTACGCCGCTCCCCCGGGCGCCTCCCGGCTGACGGGCCTCACCGGATCGTCGGTCACGTCGTTCACACCGTGTCCCGCACCCGGTGCCGTGACCAGACCCCGAGACGGTCCGACCCGGGCCCGATATCGGCGTCAACTGCCGCCCGGCCTCCGCTGATAGCGGGGGCTCGCGCCACAGTCGGTGTCCAATGCCCAGGTACCTTACGTCTTTCGCACGGCACCGCAGGCGCCAAGCTGGACGTCTCTCATGTCATTGGTTGCCCTGCACAGGAGGTCGCCACTGCTTTCGGATGGAGCGGGCTCATAGGCACGACCCCACCTTTTGTTGTTGGGTCAAGTATTGCACAGGGCTGGGCGCCTGTTGAGCACACGAGACGCCCCTTCACATTCCGTTCCCACACAACCCGCGCGGCGCACACACTCTCATCCGGTATCAGGTTATGACCAAGGTAGACATCGATATCGGCGGGACCGCGTGGTGCAGACGCCACGTTCTGGGACCGCACCGACAACAGGAGTGACCGGCCCATGCTGTTGCGGACGTTCCGATGGGCTTTCGCTGTCACCGCTCTGGGTCTGGCGGCCGGAGTGCTGTACGAGGGATGGACCGCCTTGGGGGTCGTGGTCATCCTCGCCGTGCTCGAGGTCTCACTGTCCTTCGACAACGCGGTGATCAACGCCGGGATCCTGAAGAAGATGAGCGCCTACTGGCAGACGATCTTTCTGACTGTCGGCATCCTGATCGCCGTCTTCGGCATGCGACTGGTGTTTCCCGTGGCAATCGTGGCGATCAGCGCTCGGCTCGGACCGATCGAAGCCGTCCATCTCGCCCTCAACGACAAGGGTCGCTATGAGGAGTTGGTGACCGACGCGCATCCGTCGATCGCCGCATTCGGTGGCATGTTCCTGCTGATGATCTTCCTCGACTTCATCTTCGAGGACCGGGACATCAAGTGGCTGGGCCGGCTGGAGCGCCCGCTGGTCAAGCTCGGCAAGGTCGACATGCTGTCGGTCTGCATCGCCCTGATCGTCCTCCTGATGGCCTCGATCACGTTCGGCGCCCACGCCCACCAGCACGGCGGCACCCATGCCGACAAGGCGGAGACAGTGCTGTTCGCCGGCATCGGAGGTCTGATCGCCTACATGGTCGTCGGCGGCTTGTCGGGCTTCTTCGAAGCACGCCTCGAACAAGAGGAGATCCGTGAACACCAGGCCGCGCAGCGCACACGCACCGGACCCACGGGGGCCGTTGCACTCGTCGGCAGGGCCGCGTTCTTCATGTTCCTCTACCTGGAGGTCCTGGACGCGTCCTTCTCCTTCGACGGCGTGATCGGCGCCTTCGCCATCACCAACGACATCGTCCTGATGACCCTGGGCCTGGGCATCGGCGCCATGTACGTCCGATCGCTGACGGTCTACCTGGTCCGCCAAGGCACCCTGGACGACTACGTCTACCTGGAGCACGGCGCGCACTACGCCATCGGCGCGCTCGCCACGATCCTGCTGGTCACCATCCAGTACGAGATCAACGAAATCATCACCGGTCTCATCGGCGTCGTCCTCATCGGCGCCTCCTTCTGGTCCTCCGTCCGCCGCAACAAGGCACTGGCAAGCGTCTCCTGAAGCCACAACCCACGGGCCGGGCCGTTTGCCCCCGCAAGAAGCGCCGTCTGTGAGGACATTCCACCCCGGTTTCCCCACTCCCCCACTCCCCCTGCGCCAGGAAGAGAGCGTCCCTCATGGGCTGCTCCTCCCGCTGGACCGGGTAGGGCAGTGGCTGCCGGTGGGGGCGATGGACGTCAGGACACGCCCTCACCGGCGCAAGAGGAATCGAGCGGCCGGTCAGTGCTATCCGGCTTCGGTGATGGTCCTCTCCGCGAGGGATCGCACCAATTCGGCCAGCCGTTCCGGGTCCCGGTTGGCTGCCTTCATGCTCAGGAAGCGCAGGAGGCTGAAGAAGACGTCATCGCTCTCGATCTTGTGGTCCAGGAGCATCGCGAGAGCACCCGGCTCGTCATATGGGACCCGCCGGGCACGCTGCTCGTCACCGCCCGCAGCAGGGGCATCCGACCGCGCGGCCGGAGTCACGGTGTCTGCCCGCGGCTCGGGCACAGCCTTGGCGGACGGCCGAGCCTCTGTCGCGCCTTCCGTCTCCTCCGGTACCGTCGACTCCGCCTCGCCCCCGGCATCCGTGACGCCGATCGCCGCTACTACGGCGTCATGCACGGTTGCGGCAGGGGGTTCCTCGACCGAGGGTGGGGTGCTGCGGTCCTTCTTCTTCGCTGCCTCTTTTCTGGCGCGCTCGTCCTTCAGAGCCTGAAGGGCCTTTTGCTGGACCTCCGGGGGCTTGTTCCCTACCGCTCGCAGAAGATCGATGGGTTCCTCACTGATCCGTGCCTGAAGCTCGGGAGTGAGATTCAGCAGGGCGAGTCGCTGAGACACCCATCCCTGCGAGCGGTGTAGCCGCTTGGCCAAAGCAGTCTGGCTGCCGTGGATGGCCAGAAGCCGCTGCAGTGCTCGAGCCTCATCGAGCTCTTCAAGGTCCTGCCGGTGGATGTTGGCGACGAGAGCCGACTCGAGCAGTTCCTCGGATGTGGTGCCCTCGTCGTCACTGACCATGACCTTGATCGTGGTGAGCCCTGCTTCGCGGGCCGCCGCGAGTCGGCTGCTGCCGTCGATCACGACGTAGGTGGTGTCGGGTTCGAGGTCTGCTTCACGGTCCGGATTGGCCTTGAGGTAGGCGTCACGGTTCATCACGGTGATCGCCTGCTTCTGACCATGCGTCTTCAAGCTTCCGGCGAGGTCAGTCAGGTCGCCGAGAGTGGAACGGGGGTTGTCGGGATTGGTGCTGATGCGGTCGAGAGGAAGTACTGATGGCGGAGCGACGCCATCAGTGGGTACCCCGGTAGCGGCAGCGACCGCTTGACGGCGAGCGCTGACGGGCCGCGCTCCCCCACCGAAGCGGCCGGCTCCCAGCTGGTCGGCCTTACTCATGCGATCTCCCTGGCCAGTGCGCGCATGCCGATCGCCTGCTGAGACCTCGGAGCGTATGAGAGCAGTGGCTGCTTCATGCGAACCGCTTCCTTCTGTTCCTTGAGATCTCCGATGAGCCCCACGACACGCGGATCCTTTATGTCGACCCATCCCTGTAGAGAGGAAGTGGCGATGTAGCCGCGTCGTGAGTCGTACAGGTTGACGACGATGCCGAGGTAGTCGACGTCGATCTGCAGGTCACCGCGCAAGTCCTCGATCTGCGTGGTGAGCAGCTCGTAAGCGTCCGCCGAACTGTCCTCCGCCTGCACGACGATAAGGGCGCCCGACTGCCCGGGCTTTTCACCCTCCCGGCGGCGCCCGTAGTAGGAAGCCGCGTCCATGCTCAGACCCAAGCTGGGCGGACAGTCGACGAGGATGACGTCGTAGTCGGCTTCGAGCGGTGCCAGAGCGCGCTCGAGCGCGGCCTCCCGAGCCCGTACTGCGGAGAGTCGGACATCGAGGAGGAAGGCGTCGTTGCACGCGGGCAGCAGGTGAAGTCGGCCCCCGAAAGTGGCGTCGTCGATGGAGACGACGAGGTCCCGCAAGTCACCCTTGGGATCACCCGCCATGTGGTTGGTGAGGCTGTCACCGTTCATGGGCAGGGGACTCGCGCCGAGTTGGTTGGTCAGATGGCACTGCGGATCAAAATCGACGAGGAGCACGCGAAGACCCAGACCGGGCAGGTTCTCAATGTCGAGGGGGTCCCCGGTGAGCTGGTCGCCCTGCTCGACCTCACTGGCTCGCAGCGCCTTGGCCAATGCCTTGGCGATCTGCACGCTGTGCAGCGTATTGGGGTCCTCAGCGAGCGCTTCACCAAGGCCGGCGGTAATGGCGGTCTTCCCGACTCCTCCCTTCTGGTTGCACACGATGATGCGCCGGGTGATCTCAGGGCGTTCGACGTCGGGCGCCGGATGCGTGTCGAGCCACAGCTGAACGGACTGAGCCAGGCCCTGAATAAGGGAGATACGACGGTCGGCGACCACCTGCCGGAAGTCCTCCCACTGGCCCGGCGGAAGGAAAGTGGAGAAGGAGTCGGCGCCGGACGTGTCGACAGGAGTCGTGGTGGAAGCCAGGCCGCACCAATCCCTGATGCCCTGTTCGACGGCTGCCTGAATCTCGACACCGCGTTGCGCGGCTCTGACCTTGAGGTTCTGCCGGAGCCATCCCGGCAGTTTGGAGACGACCTTCTCGCGGTCGCTGGACGTGGCTGGCGAACTCATAGGAGACACCTTACTAACGCATTCGCTTCATCGCTGCACCGACACGTTAGCAACCAGGAAGACTAGGGTGACAATCTCTACATACTCAGGCATATCTGGCACAGGCTCACCGTGATGCTCCCGCCCGTCTATTACGACGTAATAGAGGTCAGCGCGATTCCCCCTCCTCTCCCCCGGCCGCACCCTCTCCCCCCCCTCCTCACCATCCGCCATCCCGGCTTGGGTCGCGCGGGTGAACCAACTCGCGTGAGTCAGAGGGCTGCTGCTATTACGCCGTAATAGATCGACACAGCGTCACGCCCCAACTGCCGCAGCGACTGCGAGACGGACAGGCCGATCCGACGAGCAGAAGCCGCTGAGCGCAAAATCGCTCCTGACGAAAAATCTGATGGATCGTCAGTTAGTGAGTCAGCTGGCCGTGCTGCCACAAAACCGGCATCACTTGACTTGGTCCGCGCTCCGCCGCGCTTCACCTGACGGGCCTCAACAGCGGACCTAACCGGGGGACATCGCTGTGGACTCTGCCGATCGACGTTGCGGGCCAGCAGCAGCCCATGACACTCAACGCTCAGGCTGGGACGGGAGACGGAGGCAAACAGACTGCTGAGGCCGGTGCGGGGAACCGATCCCGACAACCAAGTCTGGCTTTGATGATGGCAGGGCCTTGTTGTGCTTGAGCTTGTTGAAGCAACGCTCGACGAGGTTGCGGCGCCGGTAGGCGGCCCGGTCGAGTCGGCAACGGCTTACTCCGCGTCCGGTGCGGCCGTTGATCTGGTCGATCCATGCCAGGATCGCGACTTTGACGCCTCGCCTGCGTAGGTAGGAGCGGATCTTCGTGAACGAGTAGCCCTTGTCCGCGACGACCGGCTCGGGTCGCGTCCTGGGCCGTCATGGCCCGCATCGGCCGACGCTGATGCGGGCCATGACCTGATCGAACTGGGTGCAGTCGTTGACGTTGCCGGCAGTGATCGTGAAGGCGAGCGGTCGGCCCTGTCCATCGCAGGCGAGGTGAATCTTGGTGGTCAGCCCGCCGCGGGACCGGCCGATCGCCTCGTCCCCGGTCAGAGCCCTCTTTTCGGGCCCCGGCCGCGTGCTGGTCAGCCCCTACGGTCGTTAAGTCGACGCATGCACGCTCCAGCCGACGGCACCGACGGCGTCGGAGTGCTGTTGGACGTGGGCAAGGAGTCGGTGCCAGGTGCCGTCGGCCGACCAGCGGCGGAGGCGTTCGTAGACCGTCTTCCGCGGGCCGTAGCGTTCGGGCAGGTCCCGCCAGGCCGCCCCGGTGGACAGCTTCCACGGGATTCCGTTGACCACATGACGGCGATCCCGCGGCCGGCCCGTTCGCGGCGGGGCCAGCAACGGCTCGATCACCGCCCACGACTCGTCAGGCAGCTCATGACGACCACCACGAACCATTCAACCGACCACCACACTTCGCGGACACAACCTAGCCGGGGCTGACTCCTTCCTTGTCTCGACCGCATGCTGGTGGGCCCCTCGGGCGTGGATTCGAAGCCGGTCCAGCTGGTTGATCAGTGGTCGGCAACAACCTTCAGACCGCGTTCGGGGGGCCGCACCGCTCGATCACTTCCCAGGGCCGGGGTCTATTACGACGTAATAGACCAGCCTTCGGCGAGCAAGGTACCTGTGACAGCGGGGGAGTAGCCCTGAGGGGCGTCAAGGCTCGGGCTGCGAAGTCCCACGAGCGTGCCCACTCCATTACGGCGTAATGGCTGAGAGGGTCATTGAGACCGTAGACGCCAGACTCGGCTCATCCCGGCCGGTCATTACGTCGTAATGACCGGCAGAACCGGTGGCACATCGACAGCCTGATCCCTGTATCCCTTACTAGTGACGCGAGTCCGAGATTCGTCGTAGCCGGTCATGAGTCGTCCAGGCAGGCAGTGCTGGAGGGCGCCGAAGGCCACTCAATCATGGAGGTGTCCCGCTGGCTGCGGATCGTTGCCGACACGGTCCGCACATGGAACAAGGTTGATGGCCGCAGCCACGGGAATGCGCAGTCAAACATCTCGCGGATCGGGTGAGCTCTCACACTGGCGCCGCACCGGTCGCACAAGGTTCCTCGCAGCGCTGGACAGCGCTGGACCGTCTCAACGCCAACTTCGACCCCGATGCCGGCCTGTCGCTGCTCCGACTTACTGATCGTTCCAGGGCTTGCTCCGCGCGAGGTGTGCGAGACAAAGACGGCCCGCTGGCGACAGCAGTTACCCGAACTCACCGCGCTCGACTGGCCTTCAGAGCCCACCACCCTGCCCCTGTCTCCATCTGGTGTGCGGAGTCGACGCAGACAGATGACGCTGCAGGCGCGTTGTAGCAGACCGACGTGGAGGTCAGCGTGCCGTTCCTCACGGATACGGAGTCGCTTGAACTGGTACAGCCAGGCAAGGTGCGCTCGACAACCCAGCGCACCTTGCTTGCGAAGAGACCGTCTTCCCACGCCCCGGATCAGTAGGACCGCGTCCAGCAGCGGCAAAAGCTGGGTGACGTCGCGTCAGTTGCCACCGGTGAGTGTGACGGAGAATTGGGTGCCGTGCCTGTCGACGATCAGATGGTGCCTCAAGCCAGGACGCACGCGGTCGACAGGCGAGGGCCCGACGCGATCCCCCCTTTCAGAGTTCGGACGTGCCAGCCGTCCACGGCTCAGTCATCCAGGTCCAGCAGAGCCGCGCGGCGCAGCTCGGACAACAGGGTGGCGTGCAACCTCGGCCGGACGTCTGCCTTGGTCGAGTCGCGCAGCCGACGCCACGCGGTCACCCCGGAGCAGCCCAGTGCCTCCGCAGGGAGGTCGCGTCAGGCAACACCGGTTCGCAACCCGTACATACTCCCGGGAGGGCTGCCCGGTCTGGGACACGCAGTCAGCCGGGATAGCGCTGCTTGTTTCAAGACGAGCCTCACGGAACATTGGTCCCCTCAAGTCTGAGGAGTACTTGTACAGTCTCACCCTTGAGATCGTTTGAGATCGTTGGTCCGCCAGGTCGCGTACAGCTGGGCTACAGCGGCGACACAGCCCACATCGACCGAAGCCTTCGCTCGGCTGAGCAGCACTTCGAGTGGTCACAATGGGATTTGAGCTAGCGGATCGCCCGGTGAACCACGGAAGGGCTGCCTGCTACGGGGGAGTCGGCCAGGTGAATGGCTGCAATCGGTCAAGGCCGGGCCGACCTACTGCACCCTCTCTGCGCTTGGACAGGGGTCTCGTCAGATCAGGGGGCCCCTCCCTCTTCGCGTATTACGACGTAATAGCTCGCCTCGAGAGTCGCTCAGACCTGGCGTATCGCCACTCACCATGCAACGTCAGCCTTCACCTCGCCCGTTGATGCAGTGACCAGAGCGGGGGAGTGCAGTGACGCTGCAGGACTCTTCGTGACAGCACGGGTCCCGGGCTGTCTGGAGCGGAGGGCTCCCATTCGCGGCACGAACTAGAGCGATGTCCCCATGCGTAATGCCAGTGACCCGAGTCAGGGTGGGTCAGACGACAACAGGTTCTGTTCTTGCTCCCTGCCCTCGTCAGTCCTGAAGATCAAGGGCAGAGCACTCGCCGGGCAACGGCAACGCGCTGAAGATGATCGCCCGGCCAGAACTCGACGCTCCCGCTACCCCGAGGCGTCGGACACGAATGGGGCGAAACGAGCGACACAGCAGTCAGCAGGCACGGCCTCCTGGAATCACCGAGTCGATCCCCAACTGAAGAGCGTCCGCAGAATCGTTTCTGGACAAGAATCTGATGGGTTATCAGGTGCTGGATGTTCGGGTCCCCACATCTTCGTCGACGACAACTACCGACCTTCACCAGCAGGGACGACGTGACTGCTTCCGTGGCTGCGGCGACCAGCGCACCGCAGTGGGGGAGAGGCGCTGGACTGGCGTGGGACTTACCGGCTCCTAACGAGGCTTCACTCGACGAGAGCTTGCCGACCCGACTTCGGGGCATTCACCCAGCCAACCGCCGGGAAAGCAGCCCATCTACCGCAGGACGTCATGGTCCCGCAGGGCCACATCGAAGTCGACTTCATCGGAGGCATGCAAACGGAAGCACACCAACACAGCCGCAGTAGGCCTCGCACGGGTTCCCACTACGACGTCGAAGACTTCTGCCTGACTGCCGGCGAGGGCTCGGGATCCGCACGTGCGGGCTCGAACCTCCCCCAGGGGGGTACCCACCCCCTGCGGTGAGACCAGTACGGCCTGCGGAGAAACCTGGGTCACTCGTTCACGCAGACTCACCGAGGAGAGGACTCCGGGTCGGACTGTAGGGTCGCTACGTCTTTGTGCCCCACTGAAGGAACCAGACCAGCGGTCCTCACGAGGCAATCCCCGACCTTCGGTCGCTTTGGTCGCTTCGGTCGCTGGGATGCATTCGGCCCTGAGACTGAAGAACAGCGACTCAGCGACTCTTCAGTCGCTACCGTCGGTCTCAATAAACATGCAGGTCAGAGGCATGATCAAGACGCAACAGCGACTGAAGCGACTCAAGTTCCGGGTATATGAAGACATTCGCGTGTGCGCGTGTGTGTCATATATAGCAACCTTCAGTCGCTTCAGTCGCTGTTGGTTCAGCTGTATGCTGCTTGACCTGGGGTTTTACTCCCGACTGAAGAGCAGCGACTGAAGTGCTCTCAGTCGCTGCCCCCCGGGTACGGTCGCTGCTGGCTGTCCTTCAGGACGGTTCGCCGACACGGTGCAGCAGGTCTTGCGCACGGGCTCCATGACCTCACCGGCCACATTCGCTAGGCTATGTTCATCGTTGAGTCGCTTCGGTCGCTGATTGGGGAACAAATGCCCGCTGAGCTGCGGTTTTCTCGCAGCGACTCAGGCGAGCTCGCTCCGCGGCACTCAGTCGCTGACCTTGCCCTTGCCACTGCGCGCTGGTGTGCGCGCCGTGGCTGGCCCGTTCATCCGCTCGCCCCGGGCCGCAAGACTCCGGCCGCCAATTGCAGCGACTGTCGCGCACATCCCCATTCACCGTCCCTCTGCCCCTGCATCCCGGCAGGCCGGTGGTGTCATGGCTTCCACTCCGCGACTCTTGACCAGGACCGTATCCAGCGGTGGTGGCGGGCCAACCCGAAGTTCGGCATCGGCGTTTCGTGTGGTCGAGCGGGGCTGGTGGTCATCGACATCGACGCGCACCTGGTCCAGCCCCCCACACGGGACCGGATTCTTCCCGGCATCCCCATTGCCGACCACATCGATCTCACCGGGCTGTCCAACGGATTCCACACGCTTGCCGTCCTGGCCGCTCTACGGGGGCAGCCAAGCCCGGCGGAGGACACATCCACGTTGAGGGTGCGCACCCCGTCAGGAGGCCTGCACGTCTGGTACCGCGCCGGGGACCATCGACGCTGGCAGTCGTCTGTAGGTTCCAGCTCCGGCCGGGCGTTGGCCTGGCAGGTGGACGTTCGAGCCCATGGGAGCTACATCATCGCTCCCGGCACCATGACGCAGCAGGGTGCATACAGGCCCGTCGGCGACGTCCGTGAGCCGGCACCTCTCCCGCTCTGGCTGAGCCAGGAGTTGGAGAGGACCGGCCACCTGCCCGCTCCCAGCATCCCTGCCCCCCGACCCGTCCCCCCTCGAGCCAGACAGGCCGTGCTGGCTGCTGGAGGACTGCAAGAGTCTCAGCTCCTTGCCTCCATCCTGGCTCCTGTGGAGAGCTGCGGGCAGGTGACCGAAGGCGCAGGGTTCTCGGATGCGCTCAACCGGGCTGCGTACACCCTGGGCGGGCTCATCGCGGCGGGCCGTTTGGCCCAGGAAGAAGCCGAGCGCGTTCTCAAGGAAACGGCGATCACAGCTCGCCCCGGACAGGAGCACCGCATCGAGCAGATCGTTCGCAGTGGTCTCACCGCAGGTCTCAAACGCCCGCTCTATGACAACGGGAGGCGCCCATGACGGCGCCCCGGCCCGAGGCACTCTTCGAATTCGACCCCGAAGCCGTAGCCGCGCAAATCCGAGCCCAGGGCACCGCCGCCGTGCCCCGGCCCACGCAAGCCGAGGCGGGTAGGACCCTGGTCGGTGAGGCGACGGCTGACGGTTTGCTTCCCGACACCCTCTCCGACCGAGGCAATGCCAAGCTGTTCGTCAAGCTGTACGCCAATGACTACCGGCACGTGCCCGGCATCGGCTGGTACCGCTGGGACACCACGCGTTGGCAGATCGATGAGGACGACACCGTCCTCTGGGCGGCCGGTGATCTGGCGGAGAGCATTGCCACTCATGACCCTCGGGGGACCTTCACGACGAGTGCCCTGCAGAACCACCGTCGTCGTGCGCTGTCCACCACCGGGATCAACGCCATGCTCTCGCAGGCCAAATCCGCTCCCGGTATGGTCCTCAACGCAGCCCGCCTCGACGCCGATCACTACGCGTTGTGCACCCCGGTCGGCATCGTCGATCTGCGCACCGGGATGCTGAAGACGCCCGATCCCAACAAGGACTTCCATTCCCGCTCCACCACTGTGGGGCCCCTGCACACCGTCACGCCTCGATGGGAAAGATTCCTCACGGACACCTTCGGCGACGACGCCGAGGGCCGGGAGATGATCGACTACCTGCAACTGCTGCTTGGCTATTCGCTCACGGGTGATGTCGGCGGTCAGGTCCTGCCGTTCCTCTTCGGATCGGGCAAGAACGGCAAGTCGGTCCTTTTGGACGTTCTGATGAAACTCCTCGGTGACTACGCCGACGCGGCCCCTCCCGGCTTTCTCATGGCGCGGCCGTACGAGGGCCACCCCACCGACCTGGCCGAGTTGCACGGCCGGCGCGTCATCGTGTGTTCGGAGGTCAAGCCCGGCGACAAGTTCGACGAGGCCCGGGTCAAGTTGCTGACCGGCGGGGACCGGATCAAGGCCCGTCGTATGCGCCAGGACTTCTTCAGCTTCGAGCCGACCCACAAACTGTGGCTGCTGGGCAACCACCGTCCTGAAGTCGGCACCGGCGGTTTTGCGTTCTGGCGACGCATGCGTCTGATCCCCTTCGAGCGGGTCGTTCCCGATCACCGGAAGATCGACAATCTCGCGGACATCCTTGTCACGGAGGAGGGGCCGGGGATCCTGGGCTGGCTCATCGACGGTGCACGCCGCTACCTCGCGGGTGACCGCGATCTCACGGGCCCCGAACGTGTCCGTATCGCCACCACCGCCTACGCGGAAACCGAGGACCACACCGGTCGGTTCTACGAGGAATGCTGTGTACTCGGTTCCGAGTTGAGAGCAGAGCAGACGGCGCTCTACGCGGCCTACAAGACGTGGTGCCAGAATGAAGGGGCGCCGGTCATGACCTCGAGGGCCTTCGCTGCTCGTACACGGGAACTCGTAGGACTGGCTTCGCCGAAGGAGATGATCCTGTCCAATCAGCGCAAGCATTACCCGGGCATCGGACTGCTCGACGACCAGGAAAGGGCTGCAGGCGCATGAGCTCCCTGATCACTGAGGACGAGATCAGCCACGAAACACAGCTCGTCTGGCTGGAAGACGTAAACGACCTCGACTACGTCCGTCAGAGCCTGGACAGGCTTCCCACCCGCAAGGGCAAACCCGCTTATCACCGTGACGGCCGCATGGTGGGCTACGCACTTCTGAACACTACGGCGAAGGCGTCCCGCGCCTCCGGCACCTTTCGCCGCCGGGTTTTCTGGCTTCTGCCGCATGATCGTGACAGCCAACCGGACGGGCTGTACGCGAAGAGCGCTCCCGCCGAAGCGGTCGACCCCCGGACGTTGGAGCCGCGGGTGAAGGGTTACAAAACCGAGCGTTCCGAAGGCGGTCCTCCGTCCAGTGCCATGCAGCAGCTGGGCATAACGCTGCCCTTGTGACGAGGGCCGGCGACCTTTGCCACGCGGAGTGACGAGGGGCCTACCCCGGTACCTCACGGCATCCCTGAAGCCCCGACGACGAGCCCGAGGATACCGACGGGACCACGTATTCGGAGGACGTGGTCCCGTCGCCCTGTGGCCCTGCGCGGGCAGTGCTTGGACGGGGCCGGAAACCTCGGTTCACCGGCCCGGGCCGCCGCTCAGGCGGCTGTGAGGTCCAGCACGACGCGGAAGCGGGCCTTGCCCGACAGCATGCGTTCGTAGCCCTCTGCAGCCTGAGTGAAGGGGATGACCTCGACGCTGGGCCTGATGTCGTGCGCCAGGCTGAAGGCGAGGTTGTCCTCGTTCTCGATGGAGGATCCGGTCAGACTGCCCATGACCGTGCGGGTGCCGAAGATCAGGTCCGGGGTGGCGATCGTCAGAGGGTCGGGTGCTGCCCCGACCACGACCAGCCTCCCGTTCGGGGCGAGGCCCCGAACAAGAGGGTTCATGGACGCGCCGCTGGACGACGTGGCGACGATGATCGAAGCCCCGCCCAGGGCGGCGAGCTCTGCCCCCGGGTCGGTACGGGAGCTGTCGATGTACTCGTGGGCGCCCAGCTGCCGGGCGTACGTCTCCTTTTCCTCACCGCGCGCGATCGCGACGACACGGTAGCCGAGGCTGCGCGCGTACTGCACGGCCAAGTGGCCCAGACCCCCGATGCCCTGCACGGCGACGAGTGCTCCGGCTCGGGTGAAGCCCTGCTGGAGCGCGGTGAACGTGGTCAAACCCGCGCAGAGCAGGGGAGCGGCGTCCGTCGTGGGGATGCCGTCGGGAATGCGCACGAGCCCGCTGGCTCGGGCGTGGACGACCTCGGCGTATCCGCCGTCGACCGTGGTGCCCGTTTGTTCCTGGTTGGCACAATTGACGAAGTCACCCCGTCGGCACGGCTCGCATTCCCAGCAGTGCCCGTTCAGGAAACCGACGCCGACGCGGTCCCCGGGCTGCCAGGCGGAGACTCCGGCGCCGACCGCGTCGATGACGCCCACGATCTCGTGCCCCGGGACGATGGGACGGGACGGGTCTTCGCGCAGGCCTTCGATGGCCAGGACGTCGGTGTGGCAGATTCCGCAGGCTTCGACCCGCAGACGCACCTGCCCGGGTCCCGGATCGGTCAGCTCGCGCTCGACAAGTTGAAGGTTGTGGACGCCGGTCGCTTCGAAAGCCCGGTATGTCGACATGCTCGCTCCTCATGTTGCTTCGGCCAGATACGTAGAGGTGAACCGGTCTCGCATGTGGCTTCTCAGCACATCACGATGAGCGTGCGGCCGCCTCCGTTGACGACGGCATACAAAATGACCAGTCGACTTGGACCTTATCCCATCGTGCCGCTCCCACCGGGCTGGGGGAGGGGCGGCGGAGGGAGCCCCTGCTGACAACGCGGCACAATCAGAGGTGGTGCACGAGTAGACTTATGTGGTCGGTCATCTCAGCGTTTGCAGGTTCCAGGTCCGGCCTGTCTTCGGCGTCGTGCCCTCGGGGCGCGGTGGCACGCACGACGTGACAATGCGGGATTCCAAGGAGGCCAGAGCAATGGGGCGAGCGTCCAAGCGTGAGGAGATCGCCGAGGCGGCGTTCCAGCAGTTCCACGCACGGGGCTTCAACGCGACAGGGATCAACGACATCACCAAGGCCGCGGGAGTGCCCAAGGGCTCCTTCTACAACCACTTCTCCAGCAAGGAGGAGAGCGCCCTGGAGGCGCTGAGCCGGTACGCGGACACGCTGCGTTTCGACATGCTCACAGCGCCGGGCAGCCCTCCGCTGGACAGGCTTCGCGCGCATTTCGAGTTCTTGAGTCGAGACGTCCTGGACAACGGGTTCGTTCGCGGCTGCCTGGTGGGCAACTTCGGCGCGGAGGTAGCTGATCACAGCGAGGAGATCCGGTCCGCGGCGAAGAGGGGCTTCGACGGGTGGGCCGATCGGTTGCGGCAGCTGCTCACCGAGGCGCAGGAGGCCGGCGACCTCAAGGATTCCCTCGATGCTGAGGCAACCGCGCTGTTCATTCTCAGCGCCTGGGAAGGGACGCTGATCGCGGCGAGAGTCGACAAGTCTGCGGCGCCTGTGGAGGCGTTCTTCCGGACAGTCTTCGAGGTCGTCCTGCGCTAGTCACGCGGTCGCCGTCCTGTCGGCGACCGCCCTGCCCCGGATCGCACTCGCCCCCCGGGGGCTGGAGGAGCGAGACGAAGCCGGCCGACGTCTGCGGCCTATGAAACGGCGCCTCGCGACAAAGATCTGGGACCCCTGAAAATCGACACTTGACGTTAGGCGACCGGTCGTCTAGCTTAGGAGACCGGTCACCTAGTGGTGGTCGGCCCGACTCGTCGAAGGAACGTCTTCATGTCCACTCCCGTCAAGCTCGCTGTCGTCTACTACTCCTCCACCGGCACCATCACGGAGATCGCCAAGGAACTCCACGACGCCGGTGTGAAGGCCGGCGCCGATGTCCGTCTCCTCAAGGTCGCCGAACTGGCCCCTCAGGCCGCCATCGACTCCAACCCCGCCTGGGCCGCGAACCACGCCGCCACCGCCGGGATTCCGGAGGCCACCGCCGCCGACATCGAGTGGGCCGACGCCGTCATCTTCGGCACGCCCACCCGTTTCGGCAACGTCTCCTCGCAGCTGAAGCAGTTCATCGACACGCTGGGTGGTCTGTGGGCCGAGGGCAAGCTCGCCGACAAGATCTACAGCGGCTTCGTGTCCTCCGCCACCGCGCACGCCGGCCAGGAGTCGACCCTGCTCGCCCTCTACAACTCGATTCACCACTTCGGCGGCCTCACGGTCACGCCGGGCTTCACCGACCCGAACAAGTTCACCGACGGAAACCCCTACGGCACGTCGCACGTCGACGCGCAGGGCGCCAACCCGGTGGACGATGTCACGCGCACCGCCGCCCGCATTCAGGCCGAGCGTGTCATCAAGATCGCGAGTGCGATCAAGGAAGCTGCCTGACACCGGACCGTGTCAGTGTCGGCCATGGTTGGTCCGCCTTAGCCGGCGGAACCTGGGTTTTCAGGTCATCGGGCGTACGGAGGCTCACTTCGTGAGTACTCCGACGCCCGCCCGGCGCCGGTTCGAGTGTCGACCGGAGAGAACGGGCGGATCATGTAGGTGCCGAGCCACCCCGGTGCGGGCGGCAGGCAAGGTGAGGCTCCGTGGCCGGTGCCCGTGCTCGGTACCGCCGTCACCAGATCAGAGAGGAACAGATCATGAAGGAGTTCATGGTCGAACTGACCACTGTCGTTCCCGAGGGGACCGACCCGGCGGAGGTTGACCGGCGTCGGGCCGCCGAAGCAGTACGTGCCGGGGAGCTGGCAGCTCAGGGGCGTTTGTTCCGGTTGTGGCGCCCGGTGGGAGAGCTTCGCAGCGTCGGCATCTGGCTCGCCGACGACGAAGCGGATCTGCGCGCGAACGTTCTCGGGAGCCTGCCCTTGTGGCCCTGGATGAGCGCAGTGATCACGCCACTGCAGTCCCACCCGAACGATCCGGGCCGCGCCGCCTGACCTCCTCGGCGGGGCCCCAGTCGCCAGGACCGATCCAGAGGTGGCCAGTTCCGCCTCGACGAACAGGAGTACCTGATGCAGAGCACAGAGACACATCGGAGCATCCTGCGCGGTGTCATGGACCGTTGGAAGGCGGGGGTCGACACGCACGCGCCGCAGGAAGTAGCCGCATGCTTCACCGAGGACGCGATCTTCCAGGGGCTGCATCCGTACAGCGTCGGACGCCCGGGCGTCGCTGAGTACTACGAATCCCAGCCGCTGGGCCTGACGGCGGCCTACGAGGTCCTTGAGACCCGCGAGCTGGCCGACGACGTGCTCCTCGGATACCTCGCTGTCGACTTCTCCTTCGTCGACCGCCCGACCATCTCCGTCAATCTCAGCATCGTGCTCAGGCGCGTTGACGGGGAGTGGCTGATCGGCCACTACCAGGTCTCCAAGCTCGGCTGAGAGAAAGACGGGGTGACTCTCGGGGATCGGCCTTTTCACGGCGCCGTTTCCGTACACGTCACTCAAGTGGCTGGCCGCGGTCCGGGCCATCGATGCAATCTCGGGCGGCCTCCGACAGGCGCGTCGTGCGGTCGGCTGAGAACTTGACGAAGCGTGGCGCCTGGGGGCCTGTCGTTCGGAGCATCCCGGCGTCGCGGGCGACGCCCGGCCGGCGGGCCGCTCACGCGTTGCGCACGCATGTCCACCCTGCGGGATCCAAGCATGCGGCCTGGCGCGCCCATCTGTGGTGTTGTGGTCGGTTGCCGACGCTCCGCGTTGGCGCCCTCTTCCGCCTTGCATCTGGACGCACCAGGCCCGCTCGGGTCGGCGACAGGAGCCGAGCCGAGCCGAGCAGCCGGCCTGATCCAAACGACAGACCTGGGCGCCCAGCGGGCGGGCCGGGCGCGTAGGGCCAGTGTCAAGGGGCTTCGGGTAGCCGAAGCCCAAGCCCGGCATCGTGAAGTGGACTACCCCGGTCTAATTGACGCGTCAAGCAAAAGAGGTATGCTTGACGCGTCAAGCAATAGCTCTCAGGCTGACCGCTGGGAGCAGCCCCGGGAGGAGCCATGGGAGCCAACGCCTTCGAGATCGGGCTGAACTCTTTCGGAGAGGTCGCCACCGACAACGGCCGGACGCTCGATGACGCAGAAACCGTCCGTCTCCTCGTCGAGGAGGCCCGGCTGGCCGAGGACTCCGGGGTGGACGTCTTCAGTGTCGGTGAGCACTACCGGCCGGGCCACGTCGACAGTGCCACCCCCGTCCTGCTCTCCGCCATGGCCACCGCCACGGAACGCCTGCGCCTCGGCACCTCCGTCACCGTGCTGAGCACCAACGATCCGGTGCGGCTCTACCACGAGTTCGCGACGCTCGACGCGGTGTCGAACGGCCGCGCCCAGCTGGTTCTCGGGCGTGCCTCGGCCACGGAATCCTTCCCCCTGTTCGGTTACGACCTCACCGACTACGAGCGACTCTTCGACGAGAAGCTCGAACTGTTCATGCGTCTGCAGCGGGAGGAGAAGGTGACGTGGACCGGTGCGACCCGGCCCCCGGTCACCGAACAGGTCCTGCGGCCGCGGATGCGCCCGGGCGGGATTCCCACCTGGATCGGTGTGGGCGGCAGCCCCAGCTCCGTCGTCCGGGCCGCCCGCTACGGGTTGCCCCTGATGCTGGCCGTGATCGGCGGACGCCCCCGGCGTTTCCGCAGTCACGTGGAGCTTTACCGTCGAGGGCTCCAACAGGCCGGGCACGATCCGCAACCGATCGGGCAGCACTCGCTGGGGCTCATCGCCGACACCGACGAGGAGGCGGTCGAGACCTGGTGGCGGTACTGGGAGCCGGTGGTGCGCCGACTCTCGGAGGAACGCGGCTTCTACACGCCGGACCGGGCACGCTACGAGGCCGAGCTCGAGCACGGGGCGCTTTTCGTCGGATCCCCGGAGAGCGTCGCACGCAAGATCGCCACAGTGGCCCGTGACCTTCATCTGAGCCGCTTCGACCTCAAGTACGACGTCATGCACCTGCCCCGCCAGGCCCGGGCCCGCACGATCGAGCTGCTGGGCCGTGAGGTCGCCCCTCGGGTGCGCGAGATACTCAGTAAGGAACGCACACATGTCTGATCTCGTATTCGGTCTGGACACGTTCGGTGACGTGCCCCGGGACGACTCGGGTGCGCTCGTCTCGCATGCCAGGTCCATCCGGCAGACCGTCACCGAGGCCGTGCTCGCCGACGACCTCGGCGTGGACGTCCTGGCACTCGGTGAGCACCACCGCCCGGAGTACTCGGTCAGCACCCCCGAGACCGTCCTCGCCGGCATCGCCACCCGAACCAAGCGCATCCGACTGTCCTCGGGCGTCACGGTCCTCAGTTCCGACGACCCCGTGCGGGTCTTCCAGCGGTTCGCGACACTCGACGCGCTCAGCAACGGGCGGGCCGAGGTCATCCTCGGCCGCGGCTCCTTCACCGAGTCGTTCCCTCTGTTCGGTTACGACCTGGCCGACTACGACGTGCTGTTCGAGGAGAAGCTCGACCTCTTCGTGCAGTTGCTGAAGGAGGAGCCCGTCACCTGGAAGGGCACCGTGCGAGCCGCCCTCGACAACGCGGAGGTCTATCCGACGACCGAGTCGGGGCACCTGACGACCTGGGTGGGCGTCGGTGGTTCGCCGCAGTCGGTCGTGCGTACCGCTCGTCACGGTCTCCCTCTGATGATCGCCATCATCGGCGGTTCCCCCACACGTTTCGCCCCCTATATCGACCTCTACGAACGCGCCACGGCGCAGTTCGGCACCACGGCCCACCCGGTCGCCATGCACTCGCCCGGCTTCGTCGCGGACAGCGACCAGCAGGCACGCGAGGCGCACTGGCCGGGCTACCGGGCGATCCGTGACCGGATCGGCGAGCTGCGCGGATGGCCGCCGATACGCCGGGAGGAGTACGAAGCCGAGATCGCACACGGCTCCCTGTACATCGGTTCGCCCGAGACGGTCGCGCGCAAGATCGCCGGCACTGTACGGGAACTCGGTGTCGGCCGGTTCGACCTCATCTACACCGCCGGCACGCAGTCGATCAGCGACCGCCTTCGTTCCGTCGAGCTCTACGGCACGAAGGTCATCCCCATGGTCCGCGACATCCTCGCCGACCGGCGTGCGTAAGGAGAGGGAATGAGCACCGAACAGGGATCCACGATCGGCATCCTGGGCGCCGGAAAAGTAGGAACGGTGCTGGCCAGGCTGGCCGTCGCCGCGGGCCATCACGTACTCGTCGCGGGCTCGGGCGACCCCGACAGGATCGCCCTCACCGTCGAGGTCCTGGCCCCGGGAGCCGTCGCGGTCACCGCGGCCGAGGCGGCGAGTCAGGCGGACGTGGTGATTCTGGCCTTGCCCCTGAGCAAGTACCGGGCCGTCCCCGTCGACGCCTTGCGGGGCAAGCTCGTCGTGGACGCGATGAACTACTGGTGGGAGGTCGACGGCGTGCGCGACGACTTCACCGATCCACGCATCTCCACCAGTGAACTCGTACAGGACTTCCTGACCGAGTCGAAGGTGGTCAAGGCGTTCAACCACATGGGTTACCACGACCTCGAGGACGGGGCCGCGCCGGCTGGAGCAGCCGGACGCAAGGCGATCGCCGTGGCCGCCGACGATCCGGAAGCCCTGCGCCGCGTCACCCGCCTGGTCGACGAGCTCGGCTTCGACCCGGTCGAGGCGGGTCCCCTTTCGGAGGGGGTGCGCCTTCAGCCGGGAACGGAGCCGTTCGGGGCCAATGTCGGCGCCGAGGAACTGGCGGCCATGCTGAACCGCTTCCCGGCCACGGAACGCGGCCGCCTGGTCCGTGAGGCCCGTGCCGTCGCACTGACGCCGACCGCCGACGGCCGCTGAGGACCGCTGCCTCACGAGCCGTGCCGACGGCGCGGCCGAACCCAGCACCCCGACTCCCAGCAGCCGTCGGTCGGGCCTGATCGGTTCGGCTCGCAGGACCGAGGCCGGACCTGCGAGGCCGGTCGGTGCGATCCGAAGCTCCTGCCGCAGGGAAGTTGTGGCTGGTCCTGCCGGCAGGAAGGTGGTCGCCCCGCACGCACTTCCCCGGTGTGCGTGGGCGGCCACCGCATGCCCGAGCCGATCGCTGAGCCAGGCGACGGTCTTGCCTGGGCCGGGTGTCCGCGGCGATCGGCTTCGGCCAGGCGGCGACGGGGTGCCCGGTGCCCGGGCGTCCCGCGCGAAGAGCACCGGATCCTGTCCGCGTCCTACCGCCGCCCGCCCTCACCGGTCCTTCTCGGCGGCGGGCACCGGATGCGGGGCTTGGGCATTCCGGGCCGGGTCGTGGTGCCTCAGCTCGCCTACCACGGTGTTGAGCACCGCCACCAAAGGCACGGCCACGACAGCGCCGCCGACACCGGCGACGAGACCGCCTGCCGCCACCGAGAAAATGATGGCCAGCGGATGCACCCGTACGGCGCGGCCGAGGATGAAGGGCTGAAGGATGTGCCCCTCGAGCTGTTGCACACCGAGTACGACGAGCAGCACCAGCAACGCCGTGAACAGGCCCTCTGTCACGAAGGCGATGACCACGGCCAGTGCCCCCGAGATCACGGCGCCGACCAGCGGGACGAACGCGCCGAGGAAGATGACGACGGCGAGCGGCAGGGCGAGAGGCACACCCAGCGCGAAGATGCCCAGACCGATGCAGAGGGCGTCGATGAAAGCGATGACGACCGTGCCGTGGACGTAGGCCGTGAGAGTGCGCCACGCATGACTGCCGGCTCCCGCAAGCGCGGGTCGCGCTGATGCAGGAATCAGCTTCAGGCTCCAGTTCCAGATACGTGGTCCGTCGTAGAGCAGGAAGAGCGTCGAGAACAGCGCCAGCAGAGCGCCCGTGACGAGTTCGGCCACGAGGGTGACGCCGTGGATCCCGACATCGGTGAGGTTCTGCCCGCCGGCGCCGGAGCCGTCGCGCAGCATCTCGGTGAAATCGTCGATCTGCGCTTGCGTGACGTGGAACGGCCCGTCGGCCAGCCAGCGCCTGAGATCCTCGGTGCCGTCCTGCAGGCGATCGGACAGCTCACCGAGATTGCTCATCACCTGCCAGACCACGAACCAACCGACGAGCCCCAGAAAGAGGAAACCGCACAGCGCCGTGCAGACCGTCGCCAGTCCCTTCGGCACCCTGTGCCGGTGAAGCCGGGAGACGGTGGGTTGAAGCAGCGCGCTGATCAGCAGCGAAGCGACGAACGCGAACACGAGGACGCGTACCGAGCCCAGGACTCGCGCGAGAACCCAGATACCGGCGGCGATGACGAGGAGGCGCCAGATCACCTCCGCGGCCACACGGATCCCCCACGGGACGGCCAGTACCGGATCCGGTACGCCGGCGGCATTGGCCACCGGAGCCGGGGGTGTCTCGTCCTGTGCCTGCTGTGGCTGTGCCGCCGGCCGGCCGACATCGCCTCGTCTCCCGCCGCGGGAACGCCTGAACCATCTTCCGAATCGGACAACCACGCTTGTTCCTCGGGTGGAAGCACTGACCCGGTGCACGTCGTTCCTGAGCGGGCGGACGGTCCGGGCATCCTCGACGCGGAGACGACGTCTCCTACCGACCCTTGCCCCGGTGCCCGTCCCGGGGAGCGACCGGCCCGATAGATCACCTCGATGGCTCAGCCCTCCGTCCGAGAAGGCGCTGAGCAGCCCCGGAGTAGCATGACGACCGTGGAGCTGCGCCAACTGCGGTACTTCGTTGCTGTTGCCGAGGAACTCAACTACGCACGGGCCGCGGCCCGCTTGCGGATCGCCGGCCCGTCCTTGTCGCAGCAGATCAAAGCCCTCGAACGCGACCTGGGTGTGCGGCTGTTCAACCGCGACCGCCGCTCGGTCACCCTCACGGAAGCCGGTTCCTCCCTGCTTCCCGAGACCCGGGATCTCGTGTCCCGAGCCGACGGTCTGCAGCATCGTGCCCGGCAGTTGTCCGGTTCGAAGCCGTTGCGGCTGGCCTACGTCCAGTGGCTGCCGCCCGACCTGAGCGCCCGCACTTCCGCGGTGGCTCAGGTGCACACCGACCCATGGGTCGCACCCTCCCACACCCAGGCGGCCCGGGTGGCGGACGGCAGTCTCGACCTCGCCGTGTGCTGGGTGCGGACCGGTGACCTGGAGACGCTCGGACTGCGGGCCGCGCTCGTCGGTGCCCATCGACTGCACGCTGTCACCTCGCAGAAGGACCTGGGCGAGGTGGCTGCCGAGGACACCCTGCTCCTCCTCGACGACGACCCCACCTGGCAGTCGTGGAACACTTACGCCGAGCAGGTGTCCCGCGCGACCGGAGCCCGAGCGGTCCGGGTCTCCGGAAGCAGCCTCACCGGGCAGGCGTTCTTCGAACGCGTCCGTCGCAGTCGCCGTCCCGTCGTCGACAACCCGAAGAACCACGACGCCGACCTTCCCTCCGACCTGACACGAGTGCCCGTCGTCGCCCCGGACATCTACTGGACGTGGTCCCTGGTGTGGCGGGCTGACGACGACCGTGCCGAAGTCCGAGCCGTGGCGGAAGCACTGCGCCGGGAACCGGCCGAGCTGGGGCTCGACGGCCCGGCTGCATGGCTTCCCGGCGACGATCCCCACGGGCGCCGGGCGCCGGGCGGGGCTGCATCAGCGTGACCGCCTTCCCCGGCCGCGCCCGGCGTCTCGCCGGGGCAACCGGGCCACCGGAGGCGTTCACCCCTCCGAACGACGACCATGGGCGGGGAAGGAGCGCCGCAGCCGCCGCCGTGTTTACCTTGAGCGGAGGAAGCTCCGGTGAGGAACGGCGATGGGCTCGCTTCGGGTATCCCATGCGTGTCAGGCCGGCCCTCGCCGTGACCGGCGGCGGTCTTCCAGCCCCATCTGGAGTCGTACGTGGCAACAGCCCTGCACCTGGCGGCCCTCGCTGCCGTTCCCGGCGCCGCGCCGGACTTCGAGCAGGGCGACTTGTCGCTGGCCTTGGCAGGAGCCGAACTCATCGACCTCGCAGATCTGCACGCCGTCGTCCTCATGCGCGACCGGATCGTGCCGGCAGCCGCGCCACGAACAGAGAATCCGATGCTGATCGAAGCCGCCTCGGAGATCACTCGGGACGCCCCCCACGAAACCGTGGAGAGGTGGCTGTGGCGCCGGGGCCGTGACCTCGCCGCGCGCTACCGAATCGCTCTCCGCGCGACCTTGCCGGAGCCACAGGCGCGGGCTTACCGACGTCCCTTCCGTCAGGCAGCCCCGGTTGTAGGCCCTCACGTGCTGTGCAGTGCGACCGACCGGCTGGTCGCGGGCGATCCCGTTCTCACCCACCTCGCAGCCGCTGCGGGAATCGCAGAACCGCCGCCTGAAGACGCGCTCGACGGCCTCGATGAGGACGAGATCGCCGTCCTTGCCGACGTCCACCAGGCCATCACTCAACTGGCCGCCGAACGGCAACGCCGGTCGGTCGAGAGAGGGGGGTTCGACACCCTCTGGCGTGGGTTCTGACCTCCGAGGGGAGAAGCCCAGTGCATGCCTGCTGCGCCCAGCTCACTCATGCGCATTGAGCACCCACGGCCGGCGGCTGTGGCAGGAGTGCGGGTGCGGGGCACACGTCCGCTCACCCGGTCCGTATCCGTCGTGCGCAGAGGGATGGAGATCCCTCTGCGAGCGGGTCGGGCGAGTCGGTCGCATCGGGAGGGCGTGTCCGACCGAAGGGATTCCGGCGGTCAGTGTCCCGCCGTCTGGCCACCGTCGACGGGCAGGATGGCCCCGGTGACGAAGGGAGCGTTCTCCAGGTAGAGCACCGCATCGGTGATGTCGCCGATCTCACCCATGCGACCGACCGGGTGCAGACCCGCGAGGGTCTCGTGGTGTTCCTCCGGGTGCATGGGGGTCTTGATCGTGCCGAGGGCCACCGCGTTGGAGCGAATGTTCCTGGACGCGTACTCGATGGCCAGGGCCTTGGTGGCGGCCTGGAGACCTCCCTTGGAGAGCGAGGCCAGCAAGGAAGGGACGTTCGAGTTGGGGTGCTCGACCAAGCTGGTGGTGATCTGCACGATGTGGCCGCCTCCCTGTTTCAGCATCTGCTCGACCGCGAGCTGTGAGATCCGGAAGAAGCCGGCGACGTTGACTCCGAGCACCGCGTCGTAATCGGCTTCGGTGAAGTCGGTGAACTCCTTGGAGAGGAAGATGCCCGCATTGTTCACGAGCGTGTCGATGCGCCCGAACCGCTCCAGGCCGGCGGCGATGACCCGCTCGGCGGTGGCACGGTCCGCGATGTCGCCCTGCACGGTGAGGATCTGGTCGTCCTGTGATTCGGCGATGGTCCGCGAGGTGGCGACCACGGCCCAGCCCTGCTTGCGGTAGGCCTCCACGAGGCCCGCGCCGATACCCTGCGATGCGCCTGTGATGACGGCGACCTTCTGCCCGGTGTTGCTCATGATGCTCCTCAGGTCACTTTCCGGCACGCTAGTCGACCGGTCCTCTGAAGATAGACGACCGGTCTAGTTTGGTCAACCCTCGCCGCACATGGAGTGGCGCACCGGCTATGGGGACGGAGCCGGCCCGACATGACCTGCCCCGAAGAGGAAGTCGTGATCAACCCACGGCCACCGACGATGTGAACGAACCGCCGGCTCCTTCCGTGGCGGCGCGGGCACCGTGGGGGAGGGCGAGCGTGATCACATGGCGACCTTCTGCAGCGCGGTGGCAAGTGACTTCAGGTCTATTCCGGCGAGGTGATCGAGGAAGTGGCGACGCACGGCCGCCAGGTTCGTCGGCCAGGCCTCCTCCAGTCTCGCGAAGCCGGCTTCGGTCAGGGCCGCATACCAGCTGCGGCCGTCCTGATCGCACCGCACGCGCTGGATGAAGCCCTCCTTCTCCAACCTGTGGACGACGCGGGTCGTGCCGCTGAGCGACATTTCACACGCTGTGGAGAGGTCGCCCATGCGCAGACGGCGCTTGGGTGCCTCTGACAGATGCATCAAGGTCAGGTACTCCGTGGCGGACATGCGCTGTTCCTGCATCATGTCGGCGTCGATGGAGCGTGGCAGGGCGTAGATCAGGTGGGGCAGGGATCGGACGACGGCCTCCTCGTCCGCGTTCAGTGGTCGCACCGCGTCCTTGGCCGGCGTCGGCTGGAACGTCATCAGAAGGCTCCTGTTCAGGCAGAAGGAGCCGATCGGCCGAGCCCTTTCGGTGTCCGCATCCGATTCTTCGAACCGTTGGCAGTGCGATCCGGATCTCGGTCCGTGAGCGCCGACTGTGCTGTCGGCTCCTTCCACTCTTAGATTGTTTGACGAAGCAATCTTACGACCTACCGCTTGCACGGGCAATTTTCCCGGGGAGGTCTGCTGATTACGAGCCTGCTTCGGTGGCAACGCCCTGATCGGCGAAAACCTGACTCAAGCCGCCGACCGGGGTGGGGGAGAGGCTCGCCGCCGTCGAGACCGAAGGGCCGGGGAAGTTCAAGGCCGCAGCGGCCGGACCGCCAGTCCGGGGCGCCCCGGTGGTGACGCGGTGGCGAGTCCTTCGAGACGATGACAAGCCCGCTCGCCGGGGCGCGCTGCACTGGACAAGAACCTCACTCAGCCGTGCCCTGGGACCGCGGTCATGCTCGTCGGAGCCCACGGCCCCTCCGGCCGCCGGCCTGGGCTACCGAAAAGCTTCCCGATGCTGAGAGCCGGCCGCCCGACCCATGGGGCCCCGGCCGGTTCCACTCTCGTCCACCGCGCGTCAGGGGGCCGCTATGCGTTCCAGCACTTCGGCGGCAGCCGCGACGTCACAGCCTTCCAGTCGGGAGAAGATGTGGCGGCGCACACTGGCGAGGTTCGTCGGCCATGCCTGCCGCAGCATTTCCCATCCGGAGTCGGTGAGAATGGCCAGCCAGGCCCTCCCGTCCTCCGGACTCCGCTGGCGCTGGACGAGTGACTGCGCTTCGAGACGGTTGACAACCCGCGTCATGCCGCTGAGCGAAAGGCCGCACATCGTGGCCAGTTCGCTCATGCGCATCTGGTGGTGCGGGACCTCGGAGAGATGCACCAGGACCGTGTACTCGGTACTGGTGATCGGATGTTCCTCGAGCATGTCCGCATCGACGACTCGAGGGAGCGCCGCCATTACTCTGCCCAGAGCGCGAAGGAAGGCCTCCTCGTCCGCGTTGAGGGGATTGATCGTCGTCGCGTCTGCCATGGACGCAGTCTAATGGGCGAGTTCGTTCCCCGAAGACGCATGGATATGGTCTTGTTGGCTCCGCGTGAACTGACCGCAGATGAGTGGCTGAATGGCCGCGCCCGTTCCCCATCCGCCGCTTGCCTGAGATGACCATTCGTCTTAACTCGGAAACACGTGTGTCGAATGCGGGAGAGGCTTCTGGTGACCCGGCGAGCCAGGAGAGGCGGACTGTTCCTTCGCGCTGTCGGCGAGCGGCGGTGCGAGGATCCGGCCGGCCCGGGGCTCCCGGAACGCTTCCGGCCGCCGGGTCACGTCCGGAAGGTCTAGCTTTCCGTGGCTCCGGCGTCGCCTTCTTCCGCCGGAACGCCGCCGCGTGCATCGTCCGCGAGGGTGTACATGACCGAACGCTGTTGCTTGTGGCGCTGGACCTGCCCCTTGGCGACGAGCGACTCCAAGGTGTTCCGCACCACTTGTGGCGTCGGCGACCGGTCAGGGTGCTTGGCCGTCAGCTCAGCGTGCAGCTCCTTGGCGAGGCGCGGTTCCGCGTGGGCACCAAGCAGTGCCGTCAAAATCTCCCCGAGAGGCTGACGCGACTTCCCCTTCGCGCCCGACTCTGCCAGGACCCTTTTGAGCCGGCGTTCCCTCAGGTGCGCCGAGCGTCGCGTCGTCTGCTGCTCCGGAGGCTGCACAGGCCGTCCGGCCGGAATATCTGTCCCGGACCCTTTCTGAGGGGGCAATTCCGCTGTTCCGAGCAGGCCCTCATGACGCTCAGCGAGACTCAGGATGTCGACCAGAAGGGCTTCCTCGTGCTTCAACCGCACGAGAGCCTTGGCCAGTTCCTCCTGCTGATGTCGGTTTTCTTCCAAGTCCGACGCGGCCCGTTCAACATACCGCGACCGGAGCGTGTCGGTTGATTGGCTGGTCACAACCGTTCACTCCCTTACATGGATGATTTTGCCGCATCGTACCCATGCCGCTGCGTCCGAGACGGACCTATGTCATCGAGGTGACCTTCCGCTCAGATATGCGGCGCGGTCTCCGGCTCGAATGGCGGCTCTCGGCACCCACCACACTCCCGCCTTGCGGCACCGAGGGAGAGCGCCGATCGGCACCAGTCCGCATGCGGGTGGTCACGAATTTCCCCGAAGGTGTGAACCGGAGCCGCCGCCGTCTCGTGTTGCCATGTGGACCGGCTCGTGTGGGACGCTCTCGGCGGGCGTCGCGCCTGCTGAGAGCGTCCGACGGAGTCCCCGGTCCCCTTCCGGCCGGCGAGATCACTGAAGCGTCATAAAAGCGACAGTTTTCAGGCACCCGGTCATGCCTACGGTGCGCATGAGGAGGCACCCCACCGGCCTCCGATCAGCATGAACAGAAATGCAGGATGGCTCAGATCATGGCTACGCCCCCCACAGAAACGCCCCGGCCGGATCTGCTCGGGTTCATCATGAGGGAACATCGGGACGCCCTCGTCTCATACGCCGAGAAGATGCTGGGTGACCGAGGACTGGCCGAGGACATCGTTCAGGAGACACTCATCCGCGCTTGGCGCAACACCGACCGGCTGCTGACGAGGGACGGGTCCCTACGTGGTTGGCTGTTCACCGTCACACGTCACCTGGTGGTCGACTGGGTGAGGAAGCCGCACATTCGCAAGGAAGTCGTAGGCGCCTCCTACCACGACCCGCCGGCGATGGGTGAGGGACTCGAAGCAGTGCACGACGCCATGGTGACTCGGCCCTCGCTTCGCCTGCTGTCTCCGGAGCATCGGGCTGTCCTCGTGCACATCTACCTCTGCGATCGCACGATCAAGGAGACGGCCGCCCTCCTCGGTATCCCCGCAGGCACCGTCAAGTCTCGGCAGCACAACGCTCTGCGCCAGCTGCGTCGCGTGCTTCAGCCCGGCGCAGCCTGAGCGGCGCGGGGCGGTGCCCCCGGGTGCGTCGGCACGGGCGCACCCCGGGGGCCCGGAAAACGCTCAACGCCGGCCCGCAGGGAAGGGCGTCGCCAGCATGGCCTTCAAGTGCGACCTGAACGACTGCCCTTGGGGATGATGGCGGAGGTGGTGGTCGAGTGTCGGCAGGAGAGACCTCTCGGCGACGACCCAGTCGGCGGCGTCGGTGCGCCCGTCGAATTCCTGGGGCCGGACGCCCGGGCGTGGCGGCGGCAGGATCACCGTTCTCCGGTGCGGTGTGAGGAGGGCGGTGGCGGCATCGGCGCTGTAGAGGTAGTGCTCGAGCATCCGGGCACGAGCGGCGGAGCGCACCTCACTCGTGTCCACGGTCGCGCTGACGTCGGCCGCGAACGAGCGCAGCAGCTCATACTGGGTGTACCGGTCAGGAGCCACTTCCGCGAGCAGATGGTGATCGAGGAGCTCCGCCAGGTTCTCACGTACCGTGCGCAGGCCGCCTCCCGTCAGACTGGCGGCGGCTCCGAGGGTGCATTCGCGGGACGGGTGCAGACTGAGCAGGCGGAAGAGCCTTGCCGCGTCGGCACTCAGCGCGTCGTACGAACGTCGGAACGCGGTGGCCGTATCGGTGCGGGCGTCGTGACTGGACAGGGCCACCAGCCCCTCCCGCAGCTCCGAGGCGAGAGAGGCGAGGGAGAACCTGGTACGCATCGAGGCACGGG
Source organism: Streptomyces sp. NPDC026246 (assembly GCF_055567995.1). NCBI lineage: Bacteria > Bacillati > Actinomycetota > Actinomycetes > Kitasatosporales > Streptomycetaceae > Streptomyces > Streptomyces sp. NPDC026246. The sequence goes on from NZ_JBVHPJ010000012.1 coordinate 133,615, forward strand.
TGCCCGCCATGGCCAGCGCCAGGGGCAGCCCGTCGCAGCGCTCGGCTATCGCGTCCGCGTGGGCCCGCTCGGCGCGCACCCGCTCCATTCCGATGCGGCTTCCGAGCAGTTCAACGCCCTCTTCACGAGTCATGGGGGTGAGGGTGACGAGGCGCGCGTCATGGGTTACCGCCAGTCCCTCCAAGCGCCGTCGGCTGGTGACGATCACCAGGCTGCCCGCTGCCGCGGCCAATAGAGGACGTACCTGTTCGCATTCCCGCGCGTCGTCGAGGAGCAGGAGCAACCGCCGTCGGGCGAGTGCGCTTCGGTAGACGGAGCCGAGCGCTGCTTCGTCGTGGTCTTCCCCTGCCGGACGGACTTCGAGGGCATCGAGCACCGCGCGCATGGCCTGCGCGGCACTGAGGGGGGCCCGTGTGGGGTGGTAACCCTGGAGATCCACATGGATCTGCCCGTCGGGAAAGTGTTCAGTGCTCTGGCGAGCCCAGTGCACGGCCAGGGTGGTCTTCCCGACTCCCGCCATGCCGCCCACCGCGACGACCGTGGCAGCCGCGGAGCTGCCAAGAGCCGCTGTCGGCAGGAATTGCCGACAGCGGTTCAGGACCTCGGCCCGGCCGACGAAGGGCACAAAAGTGTGAGGCAGATGAACCGGTTCGAGGGCCACCGGTCCGGTCTGGCGCATCGGCGTGGAGCTCTGCCGGCGCTTGCGCAGGAAACGTTGCTGGACGGAACGCAGGGCGGAACCGGGCTCGACGCCCAGCTCATCGGCCAGGGTGCGACGGATACGCTCGAACTGCTCCAGGGCCTCGGCCTGCCGGCCGGTGGTGGCCAAGGCGGTGATGATGTGGGCATGCAGCGCCTCGTCGAACGGGTGTCCCTCCACCGCCCGCCGCAGGGCCATCAGCACCTCCTCCGTCGATGCCGGGGCCGCGGTCAGGACGACATCGGCCGCCTCCTTGACTGCGGCCACGAATTCGCGGCCCACCGAGGTGAACGCGGGGTGCTGGGAGACGTACGTGCCGTCGGCCACCACCGGACTGCGCCAGAGCCGCAGGGCATCGGTGAAGTGCAGGGCGGCTTCCGCGGCGTCGCCGTCCTTCGCCGCGAGTTGTGCCCGGGTGCGGAGCTCGCGGAAGCGCAGTAGATCGGATGTCGACGCGTCGAGGAGGAGGCGGTATCCGTCGGCGGACCGCGACAGGCGTTCGGCCGGGGCGCGGTTGCTCAATCCGGGTTCCAGCAGTTTGCGCAGTGCGCTGATGTTCCGGTGGACGATGTTGACGGCGCTGACCGGTGGCTCGTCGTCCCAAAGGACATCGACCGCGTCCCGCAGGGAGACCGGGCCGGGCGCCCGGAGCACCAGCAGAGACAGTAGTGCCAGACGCTTGGGGGGGCCCACATCGAGCCGGGTGTGCCCGCGCATGGCGCGCACGGTGCCGAGAACCGAGTAGTACACCTTGGCGTCCATGGAGCAGTCGCCGTTCCTCAGCAGTGGTCGGACAACGCCTGGGGACCGGGCGATTCCGGCCTCTGGCACACTTGCTGCTTCGCGGCCGGATTGTCCGGGCGGCCGTCGTTGAGCCACTTCACGAGTAGCCGATCACCTGACGTAACCCAAGTAAAAGAGGGTAACCTTGACCTGTCAAATACGCATATCCGTTGCCTCGCAGTCGGCATCCCGTTGGACGTCATCTGGACCGGGGGTCATGGACCTACCTACCGGGATGCCCAGAGCGGTGGGTTCAGTTCATCGGATTCAGTGATCCGAGGGAGCTGCCTGTGCGCGTTCGTCCGCAACGGCACTCAGGACGCACAGTGGCCCGCGTGAGGACGGTAGGCGGAGGCCCCCCCCGCGCGACACCTCACAGGTGGTCGACGTCGACCACCGCCTGCGCGAAGGCCGTGGGAGCCTCCTGCGGCAGGTTGTGACCGATACCGGTCAGCGTTCGGTGGGCGTACTTGCCCGTGAACCTGTCGCGATACGAGGCACCGTTGCCGGGGGCGGTGAACGGATCGCGCTCGGCGTCGAGGGTGATGGTGGGCACTTCGATGACGGGGCGGGTGGCGAGCTGTCGCTCATAGCGCTCGTAGCGAGCCTCTCCGTCGGCGAGACCGAGCCGCCAGCGGTAGTTGTGGATCACGATCGCCGCGTAGTCGGGGTTCTCGAACGCGGCGGCGGTGCGCTCGAATGTGGCGTCGTCGAAGTCCCACGTGGGGGAGACGGTGTCCCAGACCAGACGGCACAGGTCGTGCCGGTTCGTCTTGTTCTCCATGGCGAGGCGGCCCCGCTCCGTCGCGAAGTAGTACTGGTACCACCAGGCGTACTCCGCCTTGGGCGGGATGGGCTGCTTCTGGGCCTCGACGTTGGTGATGATGTAACCGCTCACCGACACGAGTCCCTTGACCCGCTCCGGCCACAGGGCGGCGATGATGTCGGCCGTGCGCGTGCCCCAGTCGAAACCGGCGAGCAGGGCCTGATCGATCTTGAGCGCGTCCATCAGGGCGATGATGTCCAGGGCGATGGCCGACTGCTGCGCGTTGCGGAAGGTGCGAGCGGACAGGAAGCGGGTCGTGCCATGGCCGCGCAGGAAGGGCACGATGACCCGGTACCCCTGTGCCGCCAGCAGCGGGGCGACATCGACGAAGCTGTGAATGTCGTAGGGCCAGCCGTGCAGGCAGATGACGACGGGGCCGTGCGCCGGCCCGGCCTCGGCGTAGCCGACGTTGAGCACTCCGGCCCTGACGTGCTTGATCCGGTCGAACGAGGTGTGCGTCCCGGGAGTCACGGTGGGCACTGTCGGCGCAGGCCCACCGGCACCGCTCCGGCGGTCGGTCGAGGCCTTCGCACTGGCCGGGAACCCGGCGAGTGAGACCGCGGCCATGCCGCTGCCGAGGCCGGCGGCCTTGGTGAAGGTACGCCTGTTGATCATGGGATCTCCATCGTGAGTGGACTGTCGGGTGGCGGCGCTCCGACGGTCTTTCCCGGGGACGTCCGCTTCTGCGCGATGACATTTCCATACCCCACCATCACCGGTCAAGCTGGTGATGCAAGCTTGTGTTTGTGTCCGCAAGGAGCACACCGCACACGGCGCTTGATTCGCCGGTAAAACACATGTGCGCCACATGCCGTTGGTGTGCCCTGCCGTCACACGGACGGTGGCTGCCGCGCAACCCGATTCAGACTCAAGCGGCCAGCCGGACGGCGCCTGTGGCGGTACTCACATGAACATTGGTGCCCCGCCCATGCGTGGCGTCAGTGGAAGGAACCGGATTGCCACGCGCGAGTCGTCCGCTCGTCGTCATCGCCCGACCAAGGACGCGTACCGGCGGCGGCAGCCGGGGACGGCAGTTCTCGTGGGACTCGTGCCGACGACGTCCGTGTGAAGGTGAGAGTTGATCAGAAATGCGCAGCAGGCCCCGCTCAGCGGTAGCCCGCATACGACTGGACCGGGCTCGGATCTGCTCGACGTGCACGACCACTTCGACTCGGCCGCATACCGGGATGCGTCCACGACCTGGGACGTGTTCACTCGCACGTGGAACTGGGCTGCTTCGCTGGCTGTCGCCTTTCCTGTCGTCGAACCTGGTATCGGTCCCTTGGTCAGGCCCGTGGACGGAGGTTTCTGGGTCTCCGGTCGCTGGCACCTGACCTCGAACCGACAGCCCGACTGGGTGGCCCTCTCCATGGTTCCCGCCGGGCATGCCACTCAGCGCACGGTGCACGCGGGCGGAGTCGATCTCTTCGTCATGTCCGGCAGGGCGCGTTTGCTGTCCGGACAGACCGGAACGCGCGCGCCGGCGGGCCTCCTCGACCTGGTCGACGCGTATATACCTGCCGGACTGACCACCAGTCGGTCAGGCGTGCCCCTCAAGGAGAGCGACGCCGACTTCCTCAGTGTCGCCGTCACGGCCATGGCCTTGGGGGCGGCCCGGCGCCTCACCTATGTGCTGGCCCGCCTGGCCGACGCCGCCCCGGCCGCCGCCGTCCCCGCAGCCGATCTGGCCGCCTTGATGCACGGCGAGCAGGCAACCCTCAGGTCGACGCTGTACGGCTTGAGAGACGCACCCGGAGGCACCGCCCGTGCGGTGGGTCCACTGGCACGGGCCCTGAGCGTGGCCAGACATGTGGTGGCAGGCGCCTACGAAGGGGCCATCACGCTCGTCGGGCAGGACGGCCGGCACCCCTTGGGCTACCTGATCGAGGCGGCGACACCGATCCTGCAGGCCACGCGATTCGTCGAGGACTTCACGACCGGCCGGCACCACCATCGAACGGAAGGGCCGGCATGACAACCGTCGCCTATCAGGGTGAACCCGGGTCGAACTCCTCGATGGCCGCGCATGCGCTGTACCCGGCGGGCAGCGAACTGGCCTGTCCGAGCTTCGATCAGGCACTGGACGCGGTCATCCACGGTGCCGCCGACGTCGCCGTGATTCCGGTGGACAACTCAGTGGCAGGGCGCGTCGCGGACGTACATCACCTGCTGCCGGAATCCGGACTCTTCATCGTCGCCGAGTACTTCCTGGCCATCCACTTCGACCTCATGGGCGTGCCCGGCGCGTCCCTCGACCAAGTGGAGTGCGTACGCAGTCACGTACACGCGCTGGGGCAGTGCCGGAGGGTGCTCCGAGAGGGTGGCTGGCGCGCCCTGGTCAGCGACGACACCGCAGGGGCGGCGCGAGAGGTGGCCGAACTGGACGATCCTCGGCACGCGGCCCTCGCCCCGCCGGCTGCCGCGCAGATGTACGGGCTGGAGGTTCTGCGGTCGGGGGTGGAGGACGAACCCGACAACACGACGCGGTTCGTCGTCCTCTCGCGGGAGAGTGCGGTTGCGCCGTACACGGACGAGCCGACGATGACGAGTGTGTTCTTCTGCGTGCGGAACATTCCCAGCTCTCTCTACAAGGCGCTCGGCGGTTTCGCGAGCAGTGCCGTGAACCTCACCAAGATCGAGAGCTACCAGGTGGGTGCGGGTCTGCAGGCGAGCCGGTTCTACGCGGAGATCGAGGGGCACCCCGAGGAGCCCGGAGTGAAACTCGCCCTGCAGGAGTTGCGCTTCTTCTCGTCAGAGGTGCGTGTCCTCGGTGTGTACCCGGCTCACGCGCACCGGCGGCGACTGCGCGTGACCTGAACGAGTTTGGGAGGCGTGTCACAGCCACGGCCGGATCGTCCCGGTGTCACGTGCACGGCGCCCAGTTCGCCGCCCACCTCAAGGGTTCCGAGAACCCGGAAGGAAGCCCCGGGCAAGCCGATGCCGTCGAATCCAGCCGAAGCTGTCATGCCCACCCTGTCTCTGTGGTCCTGTCGTAGCCTGGTCCGACTCGCCCATGTGGCGGCGGAACCGCTGCGATCACGCGGTGCTTGGTGCAACGGGTGGCGCCGTCATGGTGCCTCGCGGTGGGCATGTACTTCGAGCCCACCGCTTGGCAGCGGCTCTCCACCGGTGGAGGTCCGCCCCGGAGGCGCGGAACGTCACCCCGAACCTCACGGGTCTGCCCCGCGACCGAAGCGGCCGGTCCCTCCGCCCTCCGCGGTGACCGGCGGAGCGACCTCGTACTACAACGGTGCCGGCCGTGGTTGATCACGGGGCCGCAAAACGTCTACTTCGGATCGCTGCGGTAGACGAGGAGGGCGATCTGCACGCGGTTGTTGAGATCCAGCTTGCTCAGGATGTGTGACACATGCGCCTTGACCGTGGGCACGCTCATGTACAGTTCGGCGGCGATCTGTGCGTTGGTCTTCCCCTCGCCGACGGCGACGGCCACCTCGTGCTCGCGGGGGCCGAGCCGACCCAGCAGTTCCCTGGCGTGGCGGGTGCCCACGTGATCGCGGGGCGGGGTTCCGGCACCGCTGCGTCCCGCCGGCTCCGCGGGCGTCGTCCGTGCCGTGGTGACCGCCGCGATCAGTTGTCGGAGCGCGTCGGGCGAGAGTACGGCCTCACCGCCGGCCGCCTTGCGCAGCGCGGCCACGATGTCCTCCGGCGAGGTGTGCTTCAGCAGGAAGCCCGTCGCGCCGGCTTGCAGGGCGCGCAGCACATAGCTGTCCGTCGTGAACGTGGTGAGCATGATGATCTCGGGGGCGTCCGGGCGGGCTCGCAGGATCCGGGTGGCCTCGATGCCGTCCAGGGTGGGCATGCGGATGTCCATGAGGACCAGGTCGGGTGAGTGCGCATCGACGAGGCCGGGTACCTCGTCGCCGTCGGACGCCTCGGCCACCACCGTGATGTCCTCGGCGGCCCCCAGCATCATGCGCAGCCCGGCGCGGACCAGGGCGTCGTCGTCGGCGAGGAGTACGCGGATCACATCGCTCTCCACAGCGTTCACGCGGTCCATGGCAGATGAGCCAGTACCGAGAATCGGCCCGCTGCCGCGCCATGGGTGAGCTGTCCGCCCGCCAGAGCGGCCCGCTCCGCCAGCCCGATGAGGCCCAGGCCCGCCCCCACGGGTGCGCTACGGGGCGTGGGTTCACGCAAAGTGTTGACGATCTCCAGGGTGAGCCCCTCCCCGGGCGCGCCGGCCAGTGTGACCCGCACCTTCTCACCCGGAGCGTGCTTGCGGGCGTTGGTCAGGGCTTCCTGGACGATCCGGTAGACGGTGCGACTGGTGAAGTCGTCGGGCTGTGGCGCCTGGGTGAGCCGCATGTCCATCTCGACGTCCATGCCGGCCCCCCGGTTCTCCGCCAGGAGGTGCTCCAAGTTGCCCAGGGTCGGTTGCGGTGGCTCCGCGCGGTCGGTGGTGTCCGGGCCCAGCGGGGTGCGCAGCACGCCGAGAACCTGCCGGAGATCCTCCACGGCCCGGCGGGCGCTGACGGCGACCACCTCGGCCGCTTGCTGGATCTGCTCGGCCGGTGCGTGGGGATTGAACGTCAGTGCTCCGGCGTGAACGCTCAGGAGGGAGAGGCGGTGGGCGAGGACATCGTGCATCTCCCGGGCGATCGCTTCCCTCTCACGAAGCCGGGCCCGGGCCGCGTTCAGCTCGGACTCCCGCTCGGCTCGCAGGGCGCGTTCGCGCATGGTGCGCATGAACAGACCCCAGCCCACCGATCCAAGAACCACCAGAGCACCGCTGATCGCCGCGGCCATGTGCGGTGAGTCGAACGCCCCCTCCGCCGCGAGGCACAGCGGGATCGGCAGGAGGCCCACTGCGGTTGTGACCCGTGTCGTGCGGGTGTCGCACCGGGACGCGACCGTGAAGAGGGCGATCGCCGCCGCCGGAACGACGGGGAAGAGGATGCACAGTCCCACCAGGGCCACCGCGACCATCACGGGGCGGCTGCGCCGCCACCAGATCAGCACGCCGGTGAGGAGGACGGAAAGCAACGGCACGCCGAGGTACAGGCTCGTCCCTCCGGGTGCGAGGTTCACTTCTCGGCTCGTGAACACTTGCGGGTACAGCCGCAAGCCCACACGGTCGGCGTACAGCGCGCTGACCGCGGTCGCCGCCATGGCGGCGCCGGTCACTGCCGAGTCACGCAGCACGGACCGTCCGCGCCGACCTGGTTTCTTCTGATGCACGACTACGCAACCTACGACGGACCGCTGCACCGGAGCCAGTCGCTCCGCGGGGTCACGGCCACATCTAGACCAAGGTATAGGGCTCCGCTCTCACATCGGCGAGCTCGCGCCGGTCGCGTCACGTCACCGTCTTGACCGGTGACGAAGTCGGTGTCATGATCGATGTGCAGCTGCGAGGCGGCGAATCACTCGCCGCTCACTCCTTGGCGTGTCCGCTGCCAGGCCTCTGGAGATCACGCTTGTCGGGGCTTACCGGCTGCCGGTCGCCCCAAGCCGGTCGGCCCGATCCGGTGCGAAGAGCAGATCGACACGACCCCGAGGCCGGGGGAGTGCGTTCGCTCGTCTCCCATGCGGACCGAGTGCCCGATCCAGTCATTCCCATCGTGAGACGAAACGCGTTTCGCGAGTGAGCAGAGGAGTTCCCGATGAGCACAACCGAAGGCACCGGTCAGTACCACGCCGGCCGGCGCCGCTTCCTCGGAATCGCGGCAGGCGCCGTGGCCGCTACGCAGATCAGCCTGGGCGGCCAGGCCCACGCAGTGGCGGGAGGCGGGCTCGACGGTGCTGCGGCGAGCACGCCGAAGCCGGTCCCCGGGGTCCGTCCCTTCCGGATCAAGGTTCCGCAGCGAGACATCAACGAACTCCGGCGCCGGGTCAAGGCGACCCGCTGGCCCGACAGGGAGACGGTCGGCGATCGATCCCAGGGTGCTCAACTGGCCCGGCTGCGCCCGCTCGTCGAGTACTGGGGCAACGGTTACGACTGGCGCAAGGTCGAGGCCAGACTGAATGCCCTGCCGCAGTTCATCACCGAGATCGACGGTCTGGACATCCAGTTCGCCCACATTCGTTCACCCCACCCGAACGCCCTTCCGCTGCTCATGACGCACGGCTGGCCCGGCTCGATCATCGAGCTGTTGAAGGTCATCGGTCCACTGACCAACCCGACGGCCCACGGGGGACGGGCCGAGGACGCTTTCCACCTCGTCCTTCCGACGCTGCCCGGTTACGGCTTCTCGGAGAAGCCGACGACGACAGGGTGGAATCCCGCCCGGGTGGCGGGTGCGTTCCATGAGCTCATGCTTCGCCTCGGCTACGAGCGGTACGTCTCCCAGGGAGGCGACTGGGGTGCCATCATCTCGGAACTGCTGGCGGTCCAGCGCCCGGAAGGACTCCTGGGCATCCACATCAACATGCCCGGAACGGTGCCGCAGGACGTGCTCCGGCACCTTCGCAACTTCGACCCGGCGCCCCGCAGCCTCTCGGACCGCGAAAAGGTCGCCTACGACCGGCTGCTGCACTTCTACCGCGACGGCTTCGGCTACGCCGCGATGATGAACCAGAGTGCGCAGACCATCGGGTACGCCCTCGCCGACTCTCCGGTCGCGATGGCGGCGTACTACTACGACAAGTTCGCGGAGTGGACCGACTCCGGTGGCAAGCCGGAGAAGGTCCTGACCTACGACGAGATGCTCGACGCCATCTCGCTCTACTGGTTCACCAACACCGGAGCGTCCTCGTCGCGGCTGTACTGGGAGGGCGCGCAGGCGGGCGGTGGGCCCTTCGACGCCTTCGACATTCCTACCCTGCCCGTCGCGGTCACGGTGTTCCCGGGCGAGATCTACCGCGCGCCCCGCAGCTGGGGCGAGAAGGCCTTCGGCAATCTCGTGCACTGGAACGAAGTCGACAAGGGTGGCCACTTCGCCGCATGGGAGCAGCCGGAGCTGCTGTCGCGAGAGATCCGCACAGCCTTCAGGTCACTGCGTTAGCGGTCGCCCCGGGAAGGCGGGAGATGGCACGGGGCGCACGGTGGCCGCAGGACATGCCGAGCGCCCTGCCCATCCTGATGAGCCGGGCCATCGCCCCTTCCCCGGGAAGCGAAGGCGGGGCGAGCCGGCCGGGAGTGACGTGCAACGCCGGTCCGCGGGAGTGGCGTTGGGCCGCACGCGCCGGGCCCCTGTGGTCCGGGCGCCCGTCTGGTCCGGCTCATCCGGTGCCGTGCCCGCCCTTCGCGGAACTGTTCTGTCAGCGGTCCGATCGTTGGTCCACGGGCGACGAGAGAGCGGCCTTGGCGGCTCGGGTCTGCTCGTCGGCCAGGACTTCGAGCCGGTCGTGCTTCAGCGCGTCCATGGTCAAGGCGGCCACCAGCTCAGGACTGATCTTCGGGGCGTCGGTCCAGGCGCTGAGGTCCGTGTCCACGAACCCGGTGTGCACTCCGATCACGAGGGTGCCCTGTGCATGCAGGCCCTTGCGAAGAGCGTCTGTCAGGGACCACTGCGCGGCCTTGGAGGCCGCGTAACCGGGGAACTGGGGCTGACCGACCCAGGACGCCAGCGAGAGCATGTTGACGACCGCGCCCCCTCCCTTGCCGGCCAGAATGGGTGCGAAGGCCCGGGCCACCGCCCAGGTGCCGAAGTAGTTGACATCCATGGCCTGTCGGGCGCCGTCGAAAGGACCGGTCAGAAGCTGGGTGCCGGGCGCACCGACACCCGCGTTGTTGATGACGATGGACACGTCGTCCGCGATCTCCGCGGCAGCGGCGACGCTGGTCGCATCGGTGACGTCCAGGCGCAGCGGCACGACGTCGGGGTCCGTCACGGCGGCCGGGTTTCGCGCAGCCGCGTACACCTTCCCGGCCCCCTGGTCCAGCAGAGCCCGGGCGAAGGCGCGACCGATGCCGCGATTGGCTCCCGTCACCAGAGCGACTGCTCCCTTGATCTCCATGGTTCGTCCCCTTGATGCACGTTCGAACTGGACGTGCGCTCGACATGTGTTGACACCGGCCCCGACAGTGGAGTGCGGGTGTGGCCGGTGCCTTCGCCCGTTGTGGCCGGTATGAGCGGTGAGACTGGCGGCCGCGGTTCGGCCCCTAGGCATGTGGGCGCCGAATCTGCGTGGGCCAGGCTAACACCTGGATTTATATTCGCAAGTCAAGTACATGACGACAGTAGTCCCCTCCTGGACGAAGCGGAACCATCTGAATTGCAAAAGACAAGCCAAGGCGTACACTCAGGTGGCCTGAGAAGCGGGGAGACGTGCCGCCCCCGTACGACCGGGAGGTGGGTGTTGGCTGCCGAGCAGCATCGGTCCGTGAGCGGTGAGGACGAGCCGGCGTGTTCCATCGAGCGCAGTCTGCAGGTCCTCGGCGAACGCTGGTCTCTCCTCGTGCTCCGCGAGATCTTCGCCGGGAGGCACCGGTTCGCAGAGATGCAGACGTCTTTGGGTATCGCCTCCAATCTGCTCAGCGCCCGCCTCAAGTCGCTGGTCGCGGCAGGCGTCCTGTGCACGCGCACCTACCGGGAGCCGGGCAGCAGGCCGAGGCAGAGTTACCACTTGACCGAAGCCGGCCGTGAACTCAGGGTGGTGCTGGCGGCGCTCCAGCAGTGGGGCGACCGTCACCGCGCCCGGCCGTCCGGTCCCTCGGTGCTGCGCCGCGCGCGCGGCGACGGCCGTCGCGTCCACGTAGGTTTCGTCGACGATGACGGCCGGGCGGTCTCCCACACCGAGGTTCTCATGGTTCCCCATCCGCCGTTGCTCGCCGGTGAACACCTGGACGAGCCGCCCGTCGGCGGTGAAGGACTGGAAGCCGCATGCTCCGTACTGCCCGAAGGAACGTCATGACCGTAAGCGACCGGACCGCCGCCCCGACATCCGAGGGGGGCGCCCTGATACCACTGAGCATCCACTTCGACGACCTGGACGCGATGGGGATGCTGCACAACAGTCGCTACCAGGTGCTCGTGGAGCGGGCATGGGTGGCATTCTGGCAGGGGCACGGTCTGATCAGCGCCGGGCGGCCCACCGGGGACAGTTTCAACGTGGTCAAGGCGTTCAGCGTCGAACACGAGCGGCCGATCCTGATGCCCGGCGAGTACGCCGTGCACCTCTGGACGGAGAAGGTGGGAACCACTTCGGTGACCGCCGGTTTCCGAGTGTGCTCGGCCGACGGTGCCACGACGTACGCGCACGGCAGCCGGACCGCCGTTCGCATCGACGACACGACGATGCAGCCGACCCCGTGGTCCGCCGAGGTCCGCGCTCTCGCCCAGACGATCGCGCGGCCGTCTTCGTGAGGCCGTAAGCGGACGGGATGTTTCCCGCCGCTGACGGCAGCGCGGCACTGTACGGCCACCGTCGCCCCTGGTGGTCACCAGGACGGGCCGGTTGTGTCTCTTTCGTGCAGCATGGGCTCAAGGAGCCGTGAGCCGGCATCCACCGGCTGGGCATGCCGGGCCTTGCGTACGCCTTCCGTCTCTACCTGGTCTGCAAAAGAGGAACTGTCGTGCTCAATGCACTCACGCATGTGTTCAAGACTCCTGAGTTGCGTAAGAGGCTGCTTTTCACTCTGGGCATCATCGTGCTGTTCCGGCTCGGCTCCCACGTGCCGATCCCCGGGGTGAATTATCAGAAGGTCCAAGCCTGCGTCGATTCCGTATCCGAATCGGGTGGAATTCTCGGACTGGTCAACCTCTTCAGCGGCGGCGCACTCCTGCAGATCACCATTTTCGCGTTGGGCATCCTTCCCTACATCACGGCAAGTATCATCATCCAGCTGCTCACGGTGGTGATCCCGAGACTGGAGGCGCTGAAGAAGGAAGGTCCGTCCGGGCAGGCGAAGATCACTCAATACAGCCGGTATCTCACTGTCGCGCTCGCCGTTCTGCAGGGCACCGGTCTAGTGGCGACCGCCCGAAGCGGCGCCTTGTTCCCCAATTGCAGGGAAGCCTCGCAGATCGTGTCGGAGCGTTCCGTCTTCGCCACCGTGGTCATGGTCGTGACGATCACGGCCGGCACGGCCTGCGTCATGTGGCTGGGAGAACTCATCACGGAGCGCGGAGTCGGCAACGGGATGTCCATGCTGATCTTCCTGTCCATCGCCTCCACGCTTCCGGGGGCGCTGTGGGCCGTCAAGCAGGAGAGCACCATCGCCGGAGGCTGGCTCGCCTTCATCGTCGTCCTGCTGGTGGGGTTCGCCATGGTGGGCCTGGTCGTCTTCGTGGAGCAGGCGCAACGTCGTATCCCCGTTCAGTATGCGAAGCGGATGATCGGCCGTAAGGCTTACGGAGGCACTTCCACCTACATTCCGGTGAAGGTCAACCAGGCCGGTGTGATTCCGGTCATTTTCGCCTCCTCGCTCCTCTATATTCCTGCTCTGATCGCGCAGTTCGCCGGGTCGGGATCCGGGTGGTCGACGTGGATCAACAACAATCTCACCAGAGGGAATCACCCTTATTATGTTGCGGTCTACTTCCTCCTGATCGTCTTTTTCGCCTTCTTCTACGTGTCGATCACGTTCAACCCGGAAGAGATCGCGGGAAACATCAAGCAGGCCGGGGGGTTTGTTCCGGGCATCCGTGCCGGTAAGGCCACGGCGGAGTACCTGGGTTATGTGCTCAACAGGCTCACCTGGCCCGGATCGATCTACCTCGGACTGATCGCACTCGTGCCCACGGTGGCCCTCGGGAACTTCGGCAGCTCCAATCAGCTGACGGGGACCAGCATTCTGATCATCGTCAGTGTCGGGCTGGAGACGGTCAAGCAGATCAGCAGCAAGATCGAGCAGCACCGGTATGAGGGATTTCTGCGATAGGCGCGCGTACCCGGTGAAAGACTGCCGGCGCGCTGCGACGAACTGATAGCCGACCGGTCACCTATGGGGTAGTGTGAGGGGGTCATCCTCTCGGCCCAGCGGCGTGGAGTCGCTCATACGGCCGTCATGCGGGTGCAAGGGAACGGACCGCCCTGCCCGAACACCCTGCGAGGCCTTCGCCCGTTCCGGGCCCGGGCGACGAGAAACGTGCTGCAACAGCCCTTGGAGTTTGCCTTGAACACAGCCGAAACGACCTCCGCATCGCCCAGCACCGTGGAGTTCTGGTTCGATCCCGTATGTCCGTGGACCTGGCTGACCTCCCGCTGGATGCTGGAAGTGGCCGCGCTCCGGCCCGTCCGGGTGTCCTGGAACGTCATGAGTCTCTCCGTCCTGAACGAGAACCGGCTGGACGAGCTGCCGGAACGCATCCGCGTCCTGATGGGTGAGGCATGGGCACCCGTGAGGGTCCTGACCGCCGCGAGACTGCAGCACGGTCCCGAGGTGCTCGAGCCGCTCTACACCGCGCTCGGTACGCGCTACCACCTCCAGCAGCAGCCCAAGGACCGGGCGACGCTGGAGGCCGCCCTGCGGGAGGTGGGACTGCCCGTGGACCTTGCCGACGCGGGTGACGGGGACCGGTACGACGAGGAGCTGCGTGCCTCCCACCACAGGGGCATCACCCTGGTCGGCCAGGACGTCGGCAGCCCGATCATCGCCGTTCCCGGGCCCGATGAGGCCGGCGACCCGGTCGCGTTCTTCGGGCCCGTCGTGAGTCCCGCGCCCAAGGGAGCGGAGGCGGCTCGACTCTGGGACGGCGTGCTCGCCGCGGCTTCCACGCCGGGCTTCTACGAGATCAAGCGCACACGGGCCGGCGGCCCGGACTTCGGCTGATCCGCGCAGGTGCCGTTCGGGAGTCCGCGCAGCGCGCCCGTGCCGGACGCTCGGCGCACCGCCCGGTCACGGACGGTGCGCCGCCCGGGAGGACCCTCCTCCACCCGGCCCCGGCACCCGCACCCCTGCCGCCGGCCGGATGCACGCGCCGGCGTCAGTGAGTGTGAGTGACACTCCGCGCGGCGAGGTCCGCCGCGGTCGCCTCGAGTGCGCCGGAGTGCCCGAACAGGCCCGGCAGACCGCCGGTGTGCAGGAAGACGGTGCGCCGGCCGGGTGTGATGTCGCCGTCGGCCACGGCCGCAATGAGGCCGGCGACTGCCCTTCCCGTGTACACGGGGTCGAGCGCGATCCCCTCGGCGCGAGCGGTCCGGTTCATGGCGTCCATGACCGGTTCGGCCAGCGCGCCGTAACTCTCCCCGACCTGGTCCGTGCGCAGCCGCAACGAGTCCGGCGCGGGGGAGGCGCCGGACAACTCGGAGACCAGCGTGGCCACGGCTCCGGCGGGATCGCTCACCGCACCGCAGTGGACGCCGAGAACCCGCCGAGGGCCGAGGGCGTGCACAAGACCGGCCATGGTGCCACCGGACCCCACGGCGACGACCACGGTGTCCAGGCCGGGGTCCTGCATGAGCAACTCGTGACCACAGGAGGCGTAACCGCGGGCTCCCAGCGCGCTGGAGCCACCGAAGGGGATGACGGCCGGAAGGGCGCCCTCGGCCCGCAGACGTGAGGCGACCTCCTCGGCCGCGGCGGTGAGTGCCGGACCGTCGACGGCACCGGCCCACACGCAGGTCGCGCCGAACAGCGCGTCCAGAGCGAGGTTGCCCCGGGCCGCCGTGTCGGGAGTGCCCGCCAGCACCAGTACGGTCTCCAGGCCGAGACGCGCACCGGCGGCCGCGGTGAGCCGGGCGTGGTTGCTCTGGGGTGCGCCGGTGGTCACCAGGTGGGTGGCTCCCTCGGCGACCGCCGCACCGCACAGCCACTCGAGCTTGCGGATCTTGTTGCCGCCGCCGCCCAGCCCCACGAGGTCGTCGCGCTTGATCCACAGGTCTTCGGCGCCGAGACCGAGTGACTCGGCCAATCGCGGCATGGGCTCCAGTGGGGTCGGCCAGGTGCCGAGCCGGACGGGCCGAGCATCATCACGCAGAGAGGTCATGATCATATGATCGCTGCTTCGGTGCTCCTCGCGTACCCGCCGGCTGCGGCGACGGTCTCACGCGATCAGGACGAGGGGTCGTCTCGATCAGGACGAGGGGTCGTCTCGCTCCTGCTCCAGCGCTGTGCGCAGGGCCAGGGGGGTGGCGGCCGCCCACGCCTGCGGTGAGCAGGAGTGGGGGTACGGAACCGGACCCGCGGTGGCCGAGCGGGCGTAGCCGGCGAGGACTTCGGGCAGGCGGTATCCGTGCCCGGCCGCCGCTGCCACGAGCCCCTCGGCGAGCGTCCGCAGCTCATCGGTGAGCCCCTGACGGGCGAGCCCGAGGGCGATGATCGCGTTGTCGTGGGGCCAGGCACTGCCCCGGTGGTAGGAGAGCGGGTGGTAGGGCCGCTGGCCCGCGGCGAGGGTGCGGATCGCCCACCCGGAGAAGAAGTCCGGTTCCAGCAGCCGCCGGCCCACGCGCAGGGCGCGTTCCTCGTCGAGGATGCCCGACCACAGCAGATGACCGGCGTCGGAGGCCAGCGCGTCCACCTGACGGCCGCCGCCGTCCAGGGCGAGCGCCGGGAAGTCCTCGTCCTTCATCCAGAAGTCCGTCAGGAACCGCTCGCGCAGCCGGTGCGCGTGTTCTTCCAGGCTTCGCGCGTACAGCGTGTCGTTCCACAGGTGCCGGGCCAGGGCGGCGGTGCGCAGGAGCGCGTCGTAGGCGTAGCCCTGTGCTTCGCAGACGGCGATGGGCCCGTCGGCCTGGGTGCCGTCCCGGAAGCAGATGGCGCCGTCGGAGTCCTTCCAGTTCTGGTTGACCAGTCCACCGGGGTCGGGGCTGTAGACGAGGTAGCCGTGCTCGTCGAGGCCACCGTCGGTGAGCATCCAGTCGACGGCGCGCCGGGCGTGTGCCTCCAGGCGTATCGCGAGCGACGGGTCGCCGGTCTGCTCGTGGTGGGCGTGCAGCAGGACCAGGAAGAGCGGCGTGGCGTCGACGGCACCGTAGTAGCGGCCGTACGGGACCTGCTTGAAGTGGGCGAGTTCGCCGTGCCGCGTCTCGTGGACGATGCGTCCGGGCTGCTCGCCGCTGAAGGGGTCGTGGGTGCGGCCCTGAGCGGCGGCGAGCGCGCTCAGCACGGCGGCCGCCGTCGCGGGCCGGTACGGCAGCAGGAAGTACGACGTGAGCAGCGAGTCGCGGCCGAACAACGTGAGGAACCACGGGATGCCGGCGGCGGGGACACGCACCTCCTCCCCGTCGACGCCGGTGACGGGGATGGTCAGCAGGTCGAGGTCGGCGAGGCCCCGCTCGCAGGCGAGGCTCAGGTCGTCCGATCCCGGCGCCTTCGTGTCCGCCGCGGGCCGCGGGGTCTGCTCCGGGCCGGAGGTGGGAAGCGGCCGGCCATGGGGCCGGGCGCGGACCGTCAGGTGCAGGTCGGTCTCGCCGTGGGCGTCGAGGGGAAGGTGCCAGCTCAGCATCCGGGCGGTGGCCCGGGTACCGGATCGGGTGGGGGCGACCGCGTCGGGGGCGGGACGGCAGACCACCTCGGTGTCGGCGTGCCAGTCCCCTCTGTGGTAGGAGACGCGCAGGCCGTCGCCGGTGGCGTGGATCCCGTGCTCGGCGCCGGACTTCTCATATTTGCGGTCGTCGGCCCGGAGTTCGAAAAGGTCGGCGAAATCGGTGTCGACGGTGAGTTCGACACGGGCGGTCACCGCGTCCGGCCGGTTGCTGACCAGCCGCAGGTGTTCGATGAAGGTGCCCTCGGTGACGCTCTGCCGCCGGAAGACCGTGTAGGCCGGCGGATCGTCCCGGGTGCCCTCGGGGGTCAGTACGCAGACGGCCGTGTCGTCGCTCTCGGCGGTGGCGGGTACCAGGGCGACCGGGTCGGTGCCGTCGACGGTGAGCTGCCAGCGGCTGAGGTGCCGCGCGTCCTGGAAGAACAGTCCGTCGGGGGCCGTGCCTCGGCTTCCGGTGATCGACCCGTCGGCCGTCAGGCGCACGAACGTGGCGTCCCGGACCAGTTGCATGCGGGTGTCGGCGGTCATGGCCAAAGCTCCTCGTGTTCGGCGCAGAGCAGGTCGAGTGCGAGGGCGGCGGTCCAGGAGAAGTGCCGGGTGCCGCGCCCCTTGCCGGTGGCGGGGTCGATGTACTCGGCGAACCCGGAGTGCTTCGCCTGGTCGAGGAAGCCTGCGCGGATCCGCTCGGCGTCCGGTTGGAGGCCGTGGGTGCGCAGGCCCCGGTGGATCAGCCAGGCGGTGTTGAACCAGGCCGGCCCGCGCCAGTAGCGGTGCTGGTCGAAGGCGTGGCCGGTCAGGTCGTAGCTCGGGACCAGCTCCGTGGCCGGGGCGCTGAAGCGGCGGCCGACGAGCGTGGCGCGCAGGCGCCGGACCGTGTCCGCGGGCAGGTGCGGGACGAGGAGGGGGATCAGCCCGCTGACGCTGCTCTCGTCGACCAGGGCGTCGTCGTGCAGGTCGCGCACCCGGAACAGGCCGGCTTCCTCGTCCCACAGCCGCTCCACGAGCGTGCGGGTGAGACGGTCGGCCCGCCGGGTGTGCCGCTCGTGAGGCCGGCCCAGCTCGCGGGACATGGCGGCCAGGGCCAGTTCGCTGACGATCAGCAGCGCGTTGAAGGCCGGGTCCTCCATGGCGAAGGCATGGCGTGCGGCGCGGTCGTCGTAGCCCGCCGCGCGGTAGTCGGCGGCCAGGCGGACGTAACGGCCGTAGTCGAGGTCGGTGGGCCGGTCGGCAGGGTGGCCGTGGTGGAGGTCGGCGCGCCGGAAGGTGCTCGGGTCGGCGGGTTCGACGCGGGTGAGGGCCCGGTCCCAGCAGGGACTGTTGTCCATGCCGGGTTCCCAGGGGTGCACGACGGCGGCCAGCCCGTGCCCACCGAGGTCGCGACGGGTGAGCAGGTAGTCGTGCCAGGCCGTCAGACGTGGGTGGACCCGTTCGAGGAAGCCCCTGCGGCGGGACTCGGCCGGGTCGGCCAGGTGCACGAGCCAGGCCGCCAGGGCGTGCACCGGCGGCTGGACGATGCCCGAGGTCTGCGGGGCCGGCGGGGCACCGGCCGCCCGGCCGGCCCGGGAGGACTGCCAGAAGTCGGGGCTGGGGAAGTACGCGTCGGCGGCCACGGCCGGGTTGAAGACGATGTGCGGGATGCGCCCGTCGGCCCACTGCGCGGCCAGCAGGGATTCCAGTTCGCGCTGGGCCCGGCGGGCGGAGACGTGGCGCTGGCCGATGGCGATGAACGCCGAGTCCCAGCTCCACTGGTGGGGGTAGAGGGTGCGGGAGGGAACGGTGGAGGTACCGGTCCAGTTGTCGATGAGGACCCGCGCCGCGCCGCGCCGCAGTGTCAGGGCTGCGGACGCGGCGGGCACGGGCCGGTCGAGAAGGCCCTCGAGCGAGTTCACGCGCCGGACCTCTTGAGGAAGCCGGGGACGGAGCGGACGGCTTCGAGGGGGTCACCGGTCAGGCGGCACTCCAGGGCGAGATGGCCGTCGTACCCGATGGTGTGCAGGGCGCCGAGCCAGGCGGGCCAGTCGAGGTGGCCGGCGCCAGGCTGGAAGCGGTTGGAGTCGGAGACCTGGGCGTGGCCGATGACATCGGCGTGGGCGAGGATCGCCGCCGCCGGGTCGGTCTCCTCGATGTTCATGTGGTAGCTGTCGATGCCGATCCGCACCGAGTCCAGTCCGACGGCGCGGATCAGCTCGGCGGCCTGGTCCAGGCGGTTGACCATGTGGTCCTCGTAGCGGTTGAGCGGCTCCAGGAAGAGCGTGACCCCCTCCTTGCGGGCGTGTTCGCCCAGCTCGGTGAGGCCGGTGAGGAGCACCTCGCGGTCCTCCTCCTCGGTGCGCGGCGGCTCGAAGGGCGGCAGCCGTCGGGAGAACATGCCGTAGGAGGCGGGGGTCTGGGCGCCCACGCCGCCGATCTCGGCGATGACGGTGAGCTGTGACTTCATCTGGGCGACGGCGTCGCGGCGCAGGTCGTCGTCGAAGGCGCCGAGGAAGTGCAGCATGTCCACGCAGACGGTCGGCATGACCACCCCGTCCTCGCGGGCCTGGCGGAGCTCGTCGAGACGGGAGGCGAAGTGGAAGTCACCCTTGCCGCGCAGTTCGATGGCGTCGTAACCGGCCTGCTGGGCGAAGTCCCACTTGGCCTGGAGGGTGTCTCCGGGCAGGAGCTGTTCCTGGACCGCGGTCTTGAGCATGAGGGGGCCTTTCGTGAGGGGTGCGGTCTTGATCGTGCGGTCTCAGAACTCCAGGACCACCTGCAGGGCTTCGGCGGGGCGTTCGTCCAGCAGGACGTAGGCGTCGGCGGCGTCGGCGACCGGAACCACATGGCTCACCAGGGCCGACACGTCGACCTGGCCCTCGGCGACCAGGCGGAGGAAGGTCCGCTGGAGGCGATCGACGCTCCAGCGGTTCGACAGCTGCGGGGGCACACCGCCGATCTGGGAGCAGATCAGCTGCACGCGGTTGTGGTGGAACTCGTCGCCCAGGCGCAACCCGATGCCGTCGCCCTGGTAGAAGCCGGACGCCACCACCCGGCCGCCGACGGCGACCGAGCGCAGAGCCTCGTGCAGGGCGGGGTAGACACCGCTGATCTCGATGGCCAGGTCGGCGCCGAGGCCGTCGGTGGCCTCGCGGACCCGTTCGGCGACGGCGTCGTTGCGCGCGTTGAGAGTGTGATGGGCTCCGTAGCGCTTGGCGGTCTCCAGGCGGCCGTCGAGAGCGTCGACGGCGGTGACGCGGGCGCCGTTCAGCTGGGCGAGACGCGTGGTGAGCAGTCCGATGACGCCCTGGCCGAAGACGGCCACGTCCTCGCCGACATGGATGTCACCGGCCAGGACCGCGTTGTAGGCGATGGCGCCGACCCGGGCGAAGGCGCCGGCCAGTGGCTCCAGCCCGGCCGGCAGGGTGTGGCCGATCATGCGCTCGACGGGGACGATGCCCTCGCTGCGGTGGCCCCAGATGCCCCAGACCAAGTCGCCGGGGGAGGGCAGGCCCGGGGTGCCGGCCAACTCCGGAGACACCTCGAGGACCTCGCCGACCTCCGAGTAGCCCCAGCCGGCGACCGGGTACTCGATGCCGGCCGCGCCGTCGCGGAAGAGCCGTGCCTCGGGGTCCCAGGTCCGGGTCAGGTAGGGGTTGGTGCCGCGGTAGGCGGTGAGTTCCGTGCCCGCCGAGATCCCCGAGTAGCGGGTGCGGACTCGCAGGTGGCCGGGCGGCAGCTCGGCACTGATGTGCTCGGCCACCTCCACCTGACGGGGACCGGTGAATTGGACGACGCGTTCCACGGGGGGCTCCGGAAGGTTGCGAAACAGGTTGTGGCGACAATATCTCGAAGTTATGTCTTGTCAACACGCAAAACAGATGCTGTGATGCGTTCCTGATCGGCATAAGTGGGAGCGAAGGACATGCGATGCGCAACAGGACCCTGAGGTCGAGGACGGCCGCGGCCGGCATCACGGCAGCCCTGGGGATCGGGCTGCTGTCGGGCTGCGCGGGCAGCACCGGACCGGGCAAGCCGGACCGCGAGATCACCGTCTGGTCCCAGGAGAACCTCCCGGACCGTGTCGCGGCGACGCGGAAGGTCATCGACGGGTTCGAGAAGAAGACCGGGATCAAGGTCAACCTCGTCGGGGTCGACGAGGCGCAGATGCCCCAGTTGATCATGTCGGCGGCGGCCTCCGGGAAGCTGCCCGACGTCATCGGTGCGGCGCCGATGGGCCAGGTCTGGCAGATGTACAGCAACGGGCTGCTGAACACGGACATCCCGAAGCGGATCGTCGACGAGCTGGGCCGGAACACCTTCAACGCCAACGCACTGGAGCTGACCTCCGACGGCTCCACCAGCCTCGGAGTGCCCTCCGACGCCTGGCTCCAGTTGCTGGTCTACCGCAAGGACCAGCTGGAGAAGAAGGGCCTCGCCACCCCCGACACCTACGCCAGGACACTGGCCGCCGCCAAGGCGCTCACCACCAAGGGCCACGACGGCATCTCGGCCGCCACCGACCCCAGCGACGCCTTCACCTCCCAGAGCTTCGAGAGCATCGCCCTCGCCAACGACTGCCAACTGGTCGACGACCGGCACGACGTCGCCCTCGACTCCCCGCAGTGCGAGACCGCCTTCAAGACCTACGACCGGCTCACCCGCGACTACGGTGCTCCCGGAACCCAGACCGTGGACTCCACTCGCGCCAACTACTTCGCCGGCCAGTCCTCCATGATCATCTGGTCCTCGTTCCTGCTGGACGAGCTGGCCGGGCTGCGCAAGGACGCCCTGCCGAGCTGCCCCGAGTGCAAGAAGGACCCGCGGTACCTCTCGGACCACAGCGGCATCGTCACCGCCATGCGGGGGCCCGACGCGAAGGACGCGGCCCAGTTCGGTGAGATCACCTCCTGGGTCACCACCAAGACCGCCGAGACCGCGGCGTCGCGACAGTTCATCGAGTACATGATGGGCACCGGCTACGAGTCCTGGATCGGTCTGGCGCCCGAAGGCAAGATCCCCGTCCGCAAGGGCACGGCAGCCGACCCCGAGCGCTATGTCGAGGCCTGGCGCCACAGCGACATCGGCGTGGACACCCGCAAGCCGTTCGACGAGGTCTTCCCCGAGAGCCTGCTGGACCAGCTGGCCGACGGCGTCAGCAACATGCGCCGCTGGGGCATCACCCAGGGCGAGGGCGCACTGGTCGGCGCCACCAACGGCGAACTGCCCGTCCCCAAGGCCATCGGCGCGATGTCCGGCGGGCAGACCACACCCTCGCAGGCCGCGCACGAGGCCGACGAAGAGGTCGCCGCCCTGAAGAAGTCCCTGCAGTAGCCGCCCATCTGCACCTCACGAAGGTCCCTCATGACTACAGCCCCAGCCGGCGCACCGCAGCGCCGGGACACCGACCCCCGGTCCGCGGCGCGCTCCGCGCCCGCGGCCCGGCGTCCGATGACCGCCAGCCGCCGCGAGAACCGTGCGGGCATCGCGTTCGTCTCACCCACCTTCCTCGTGGTCCTCGTGGTGGTGGTGCTGCCCATCGCCTGGACCGTGCTGCTCGCCTTCCAGAAGGCCAAGCTCGTCGACATCCAGGGCATGGGCCTGCTCGGCAACTGGTCCCTGGACAACTTCACGCAGGTCTTCGACTCGGCCGGCTTCTGGTCCAGCCTCTGGACCACCCTGCTCTACACGGCGGGCGCCACCTTCGGCTCCATCGCCCTGGGCCTGATCGCCGCGCTGGCGCTGCGCAAGCCCTTCCGGGGACGCGGACTGCTGCGCGCGGCCATGCTGCTGCCCTACTGCGCGCCCGTCGTGGCCGTCGCCTTCGTCTGGGAGGTCGCGCTCAGCCCGCAGTACGGCATCGTCAACGACTGGGGGCGGCGCCTGTTCGGCTGGGACGACCCGATCGCCTTCCTGTCCACCCGCGCGTACGACGTGCACCTGCTGGGCCTGCACTTCGACATCCCGCTGGCGCTGCTGACCGTCATCGCCTTCGAGACCTGGCGCTACTTCCCGTTCGCCTTCCTGTTCATCCTGGCCCGGCTGCAAGCGGTACCCGACGGCCTGGAGGAGGCGGCGCTGGTCGACGGCGCCACCCCCACCCAGCGCTTCCGGCACATCCTGCTGCCCCAGCTGATGCCCGTCATCGCCCTGCTGTCCGTGCTGCGATTCATCCTCACCTTCAACAAGTTCGACGACGTCTACCTGCTCACGGGGGGCGGCGCGGGCACCGACGTGGCCGCCGTGCGCGTCTACGACTTCCTCACCGCCCGCTACGACGTCGGAGCCGCAGCCGCCCAGGCACTCGTCCTGGCCGCCTGTCTGGTGATCCTGCTGGGCCTCTACTTCAAGTTCTTCGGCAACAAGGTCCAGGAGGAAGCGTGACCCGCAAGACGGCCCTGACCCGGGCCCGGTTCGAGGACAGGTTCTTCGGTGTCCTGCGCTGGTTCGTCATCGCGTTCCTCGTAGTGATCACCGTGCTGCCCTTCTACTACATGGTGCTGCTGTCGCTGAAGCCCATCGACGCGCTCCTGCTCGACCCCGGCTCCCTGTGGATCTCGGCGAAGGACTTCACCCTCACCACCTACCAGGACGTCCTGCGTTCCACCGAGGACGGCGGACAGGGCTTCCTGAACTTCCTGCTCAACTCGGCGCTGGTGTCGCTGGGAACCGTGATCCTCACCCTCATCGCCGCCGTGCCCGGCGCCTACGCCGTCAGCCGGCTGAAGTTCTTCGGGCACCGCCAGATCAGTGCGATCTTCCTGGCCGTGTACCTCTTCCCGACGACGCTGCTGGCCGTCCCGCTCTTCGTCGTCTTCGCCAAGATCGGACTGTCCTCGAGCCTGGTCGGCCTGGCCATCGTCTACGTCGCCCAGACCGTGCCCGTGACGATCTACATGCTGAAGAACTACCTCGTCACCATCCCCGCCTCCATCGAGGAGGCCGCGGCGCTCGACGGAGCCTCCAGGCTGCAGACCCTGCGCAAGGTGATCCTGCCGCTCGCCCTGCCGTCGCTGATGGCGACGGGCCTGTACGTCTTCATGATCGCCTGGAACGAGTTCCTCTTCGCCCTGCTGTTCCTCGCCGCCGACCCGGACAAGTGGACCGTCTCCTTGGGACTGGCCCAGCTGTCCAACGGGATCGAGGTGCCCAAGACCGTCCTCATGGCCGGTTCGGTGGTGCTGACGATCCCCGTGGTACTGCTGTTCTTCGCCGCCGAACGCCTCCTGACCGAGGGCCTGACCAGCGGCGCCGACAAGAGCTGAGCCGTGAGGAAGAGCCGATGACATCGAATCAGGTCAGCGCGGGCGGGCTGCTCCAGCTCATCCGCAGCGGCCGGGCCAACACCCGCGCCGACCTCCAGCGTGCCACCGGGCTCTCCCGCTCCACCGTCGGACAGCGTCTCGACCTGCTCAACCGGGCCGGCTGGCTGCGCCACACCACCGGCACCTCCACAGGCGGCCGGCCCTGTGACCAGATCGAGTTCGACCCCGGCCACGCGTCCGTCATCGCGGTCGACCTGGAGACCCGGCACGCCCGCGCGGCGGTCCTGGACCTCGCGGGGAACGTCCTGGCCGAGCACACCGGAGACCTCGACATCGCCCGGGGCCCCGAAGAGGTCCTCGACCGGGTGGCCGGCCGGCTGCCCGACCTGATCCGGGCGGCCGGCACCACCCCGGCCGCCGTCTGCGGCATCGGTCTGTCCGTGCCGGGCCCCGTCCACTGGGAGACGGGCCGCGTCGTGCAGCCGCCCATCATGCCCGGCTGGGACCAGTACCCCATCCGCGAGCGTCTGCAGGAGACATACGCCCAGCACGTGGGCGACAGCGCGGAACCGGGACCGGTGCCCGTCTTCGTCGACAACGACGCCAATCTCATGGCGCTGGCCGAGCAGCAGGCCAACCACCGCGACTGCGGCTCCTTCGTCCTGGTCAAGGTCTCCACCGGCATCGGAGCCGGTGTCATGATCGGCGACGAGGTGTACCGGGGCATCGACGGAGGCGCCGGCGACATCGGGCACATCCGCATGCACGATCATTCCGACGCGCTGTGCATGTGCGGCTCCCACGGCTGCCTGGCCGCGGTCGCGAGCGGCCGGGCCCTTGCACGGGCCCTGTCCGAACGGGGCTTGCCGACCGCTTCGGGCTCCGACGTCCGACGCCTGCTCGCCGACGGCAACCCCGAGGCGATCCAGCTCGCCCAGCAGGCCGGACGCCTGGTCGGCGCCGTGCTGGCGACCGTCGTCACCCTCCTCAACCCCGGCGTTCTCATGATCGCCGGAGACCTCGCCGGCCTGCCGTTCAACAGCGGCGTGCGCGAGGTCCTCTACCAGCGGGCCATGCCGCGCACCACCGCCAACCTCAGCATCGTCTCCTCGCGACTCGGCGACCGCGCGGGCCTCGTGGGCGCAGCCGCCATGGTCGTCAGGTTGCTCTACTCCCCGGAACACGCCGACGAGCGACTCACCCGACTCGCACCGTGACCTCGCCACCCGAAGCCAAGAAGGAATCAGCCGTGACGACCGACAACTCGCCCTGGACCCACCGCCCCGTCGAGGTGGGCCTGGTGGGTGCCGGACCTTGGGCACGTGCCATGCACGCCCGTGTCCTCGCGACCGGCCCCGAGACGCGGCTGGCCGCCGTCTGGGCCCGCCGTTCCGACGCGGCGCGGGAGACCGCGGCGCCCTACGCGGCGCATGTGGCGGCGAGCTTCGACGACATGCTGGAGCACTGCGAAGCCGTGGCCTTCGCTGTGCCGCCCGCCGTTCAGGCCGAGTTGGCCCCCCTGGCCGCGAAGGCGGGCAAGGCCGTCCTGCTGGAGAAGCCCCTCGGTCCCGATCTGGACTCCGCCCGGCGCGTGGCGGACGCCGTGGCCGAGGCGGGCGTGGTGTCCCAGTTCGTCCTCACCAAGCGCTACCACCCCACGACGCGCGCCTTCCTGGAGGCCGCACGCAACGCCGACGTCTCCGGTGCCCGCTCCTGCTACCTCCACGGAGCCTTCCTCGGCGGCGAGATGGCCACCGGCTGGCGCCTGGAACACGGCGCCCTCCTCGACCTCGGACCGCATCTGATCGACCTCCTCGACACCGCGGTCGGGCCCATCGCCACCATCCGCGCCACCGGCGATCCGCGCCGATGGGTCGAGCTGACCTGCGAACACACCAACGGTGCCGTGAGCCAGGCCTCGCTGTCCGGGTCCGTCAACGTGGAGCGGGCCATCACCCGGGTCGAACTCTTCGGCCCCGCACAGCCCGTGGTGTACGACACGGCCGGGATCGACCACGAGGAGTGCTGGCCGATCCTGCGCCGCGAGTTCGCCACCGCCGTCCGCTCCGGGACGTCCGCCGAGCTGGACGCGCAATACGGACTGCGCCTGCAGGGGCTGCTGGACGGCATCGTGTTCGCCTGAGGTCCCCGGCCATCAGCTCCGCCCGCCACCGTGAGCGAGGATCACGGTGGCGGGCGGTTCCAGCCACGGACGGGTGCAGGCGCACTCGGTGTCCCGCCTGACTCCGCCGCTCACCCGGTCGGGCGGGCGCAGCCGGTGCGTCTCATCCACTGGCCCGTTCCAGCAGCTCGGCCGTCGACCAGCAGCGAGTCGTACGAAATGAAGGGGGAGCGGGTCCACCTGGCGTCGACGCTCGCCCGCAATGAGGCGAGGCAGTGGAAGAACACCTCTTTGATCAGCGCGTACGCGCGAAAAGGACGCACGCGCGATGGCGTACGCCCCTTCCGGAACAGCTCCGGCTTCGTGGCGGGCTCGAGTGACGGCTGTCAGGCCCGCGAATCCGAGACGGTCACTGCGAGGCGGCCAGGGTGACGCCCGCCGCCACGGCCACGAGGGAGAACAGAACAGGGGCGGTCGCGGCACCACGTGACGCGGCGTCCGCGTAGTCGCCCCACTTCACGTGGTACCCGATCGCACCCAGCATCACGACGAGCATGCCGGCAGCGGCGGCGATGCCCAGCGGCTGCCACCAGATGCCCGCGACGAGTCCTATCCCCGCGGCCACCTCGGACACGCCGATGAGCCGGACGAGACCGGAGCTGAGGCCCTTGGCCATGAGTTCGTCCGGCACACTGCCCTTGAGCTGCGCCTTCGGTGCGCCCGCGGCGAGAGAGGCAAGGGCGAGGAGAACGCTGAGGATGACAGCGGCGATGTACACGGTGGTCCTTTGTCGATGAAGTCGAACGGCTGAGGTGGCCGCGTCGGGTGTGAAGGCGTTCGCCCGGGAGGGGCGGGCTGTCCGGTGCAGCCCACGGGCTGTGGTCACAGTGGTGTGCGGTGTCGATGCCCG
Organism: Streptomyces sp. NPDC026246; assembly: GCF_055567995.1. Taxonomy (NCBI): domain Bacteria; kingdom Bacillati; phylum Actinomycetota; class Actinomycetes; order Kitasatosporales; family Streptomycetaceae; genus Streptomyces; species Streptomyces sp. NPDC026246. The sequence goes on from NZ_JBVHPJ010000012.1 coordinate 160,521, forward strand.
TTCCTGCCGGAGCGGGCGCTGCGCCGGATCCCTTCCCGGCCGTGTGGGACCTGGCGGCGGAGCGGGCGGCACGCTGCCGGCGCAGGATGCGGATGGCGTGACGGTCCCGATGTTGCACCCGCCGGCAAGTGCGCCGGCGGAATCTCACGGCCGGTCAAGGCATGCCCAGCCTTGACCGAACAGCGGAGCGGGCGGGCCGGCCTCCCGGGCTGAACGGCTGTGCCCTCGACGTCCCTTTCCCGCACCGCGGGAGGGCCGTCCTCGTGAGACGGCCCTCCCCACCCGGATGTGCGGGGAAACGCGTCCCGCCTGCCGCCGGGCTTCGGCATTCGATGGAGCCGTCAGGCGGCACGCAGCGGGGCGAGGGCCTTGCTCCAGGCCACGACCTGGTCCAGGGTGGCGCCCAGGGCGTCGACCTGGTGGTCGCCCGGCTTGAGAACGCTGAAGTTCTCGAAGTCGTGGAACAGCGACAGCCCGACCTGGGCGCGCACGTCGGCCATCTGCAGTTCGCCGGCAATGAGACGGAGGTGCTCGACCGCGCGGGCACCGCCCATGGCGCCGTAGCTGACGAACCCGACCGCCTTGTTGTTCCACTCCGCGAAGAGGTAGTCGATCGCGTTCTTCAGCACGCCGGACGTCGAGTGGTTGTACTCGGGCGTCACCATGATGAAGCCGTCGAAGGAAGCGATCTTGCGCGCCCACTCCTGGGTGTGCGGCTGGGAGTACTGGCCCATCGACGGCGGAAGGGCCTCGTCGAGGTGCGGAAGCTTGTAGTCGAGCAGGTCGACGAGCTCGTACTCGGCGTCGCCGCGCTTGGCAGCGACGTCGAGCACCCAGCGGGCCACAGCCTCGCCGTTACGGCCGGGACGGGTGCTGCCGAGGATAATGCCGATCTTGGTCATGCTGAGCCCTTCTTGAAGTTCATCCCGAGAACCGCACGAGATGTAGTTGCTGCGACAAGTAACCTACCAGAATCACTTGCGCAGTCAAGTAAAGCGTTGAGAAGGCAGCCGCCCCGGCGTACGGGAGGGGCATCCCGTGCATCCGAACCAGGTGCTCGATCGTCGCCGGGACGGGTCACACCACCCCGTCGTCCCGTCGTTGCATGCCCAGCCAGGAGGCCAGGGCGTCGTCGAGGTGCGGCTCGGTGCTCTCGGTGCCGGCCGCGACCCTCTCCAGGGTCCGGTCCAGGAACGCGTGCAGACAGGCGGCCCGTACCGTCAGGGCGGTGGTCCCTCCCGGTGAGCTCACCCGGATCCGTACGGCACCCCGGCCGATCCCCAGGCGTCGTGGCCTGCGCGGTACGGGCCACACCTGTACATCCGCGAGTCCGGCCGGCCTGGACAGGCCTTCCGTCAGCAGATCTCTGGCGAACACCCATTGCACCGGCGGTGTCACACCCGTCTCCACCATCATCCGCACCGCGTAGGGATCGGCGGCGGTGTAGCGGAAAGCGATGGTGACCGGCACGGTGACCGGCCCTTCCAGCATCGCGGATCCCTCGCACCGGCAGGACACGTCGGGTTCCGGTGCGGGAGCTGGTCCGATACCGGGGGAGGCGTGATGGCTCATGGAGCGCTCGTCTCGCTTTCGTCGCAGTGCCGGACGGATGTGCCTGGCGCGTGAAGCCCGCGCCGATGCCCCGGGGCCTGTTCGGTGGATCCGTAGACGACATCGAAAACAGATGACCGGTCGACTTAATTCCTGCGCGTCAGGGGATACGACAGGTTCAGCAGGCGAGGGAGGGGCATGGGAGCACTCACATGTGGTCGCCGTGGGGCGCCGCATGTGGAGGGGTGCCGGACGGCGGCGGCACGAACCGAACTCGGCCGCGGACAACCACCCGGCCGCAGGTGGTACCGCGTCCGTGCCGATCCGGCGCTGAAAGGGGAGTGTGTCTGCGCCGACCCGCCCCTGAAGGGGGTAGCGCCGATCGCGCGCCCGCGTGGACAGGCGCAAGGCGCTTCGGGGCAGCGGTCGTGCGCCCCGGGGGTCGGCCTCGCCCACGGACGCCTTCGTCAGGCGTCGGCTGATACGTCGCGGGCGGTGCGGTGCACGAGCTGCTCGGCGACGGTTTCCAGTACCTCGTCGGAGAACGTCTTGTCGGCCACCGCCCGGGAGATGAGCACGGCGCCGACCAGCGCGCTGAGTGTCAGCATGGCCTCGGGTCCGGCGTCCGTGCTGTCGTCGTCCAGGCCTGCGATCAGGTCCAGGTAGGTGCGGACCTGCTTCTCGTAGGCCTGCTTGACGTCCCGCTCACCGCGTGCGGCGGCGGCGCCCAGTGTGACCAGGGCGCATCCGGTGGCCGGTCCGTCCCGGTGCTGCTTGGCGAGGTAGGCGTCGATGAGGCCGGCTCGTGCGTTCTGCTCGTTCCGGCGCGCCGAGCGCTCCATCTTGGCCGTTCCCTCGGCCAGGGCGAATGCGGCGGCCTGGTTGATCAGGTCGTCCCGGGAGTCGAAGTGCTTGTAGAAGCCGCCGTGCGTCAGGCCGGCCTCGTTCATGAGTTCCGCGACGCCGGGTCGATCGACGCCGTCCTCGCGGATCCGGCGCGACGTGATCCGCAGTACCCGTTCGCGGGTCGCCGCCTTCTCCGCCTGCGAGTGACCCATGACGATCCTGCCTTTCGTGCGGCGGCGCAGCGGGGGGACTGCGCATCTGGATGACACGCATCATACACCTTTGCCCTTGATGGGCGGATTGCAGATGCCCTCGATTGACTTTGAGGATGATGAGCGTAATCCTGAATCAGGATGATGTCAGTAATCCTGAACCGGATCGGACGCCATGACCCACACCTATGACCCACGCCACACGGCCGTACTGCTGGTCGATCCCTTCAACGACTTCCTGTCCGAGGGCGGCAAGATCTGGCCGCGCCTCGAACCCCTGGCGGAGAAGATCGGCCTGCTCGATCACCTCCGCGCCGTCGTCACCACCGCACGCGAGACCGGCACGCGCCTCGTCTTCGTCCCGCACCGCCGCTGGGAAAAGGGCGACTACGAGACGTGGAGCCACCCCAACCCCACCCAGCTCGGCATCATGGAGCGTCACACCTTCGCCCGCGGCACCTGGGGCGGGGAGTTCCACCCCGACTTCCAGCCGCAGCCCGGCGAGATCGTCGTCGCGGAGCACTGGGCGCAGAGCGGCTTCGCCAACACGGACCTGGACTTCCAGCTCAAGCAGCACGAGATCACGCACGTCGTGCTCATCGGCCTGCTGGCGAACACCTGCATCGAGTCCACCGGCCGCTTCGCCATGGAACTCGGCTACCACGTGACGCTGGTGCGCGACGCCACCGCCGCCTTCCTGCCCGAAATGATGCACGCCGCCCACGAGTTGAACGGGCCGACCTACGCCCACGCCATCACCACCACCGACGAGCTCATCGCCGCGTTCGAAGGAGCAAGCGCATGACACTGACCGGAGACCTGCTCATCGGCGGAGGCCGTGTGCCCGCCACCGCGGGCACGATGAAGGCGTTCAACCCCGCCACCGGAGAGCTCATCGAGCCCGAGTTCGCCTTCGGCGGACCCGCCGAGGTGGACCGTGCCCTGCGCCTCGCGGACGAGGCGTACGACACCTACAGCCGCACCGGACTGGAAGAGCGAGCGGCGTTCCTCGAACTCATCGCGGACAAGCTCGAGGCGGCCAAGGAGGAACTCGCGGCGCGGACCTCACTGGAGACCGGGCTGCCCGCCGCGCAGTTCGAGGGTGAGGCCGTGCGCAGCGCCGGAGTTTTCCGCAAGTTCGCCGCCGTCGTCCGCCAAGGACGCTTTCTCCAGGCGGCCATCGACCCCGCGCAACCGGATCGGCAGCCGACCCCGCGCCAGGACCACCGGCTGCAGAAGGTGGCCCTCGGCCCCGTGGTGATCTTCGGCGCCAGCAACTTCCCGATCTCCTACTCCGTGGCCGGCGGTGACACCGCCTCAGCTCTGGCAGCGGGCTGCCCCGTCGTCCTCAAGGCCCACAACGCCCACCCGGGGGCCGCCGAGATCGAAGGCCGCATCATTCAGGACGCCGTCGCCGAATCCGGCCTGCACCCCGGCGTGTTCTCCCTGGTACGCGGCCCGGGCAACGAGATCGGCGAAGCGCTCGTGGACCACCCGCTCGTCAAGGCGGTCACCTTCACCGGGTCCGAGGCCGGCGGCATGGCCCTGTACCGCCGCGCCCAGCAGCGCCCGGACCCCATTCCGGTCTTCACCGAGATGACCAGCGTCAACCCGACGTTCGTCCTGCCCGCCGCCCTCGCGGCCCGCGCCGCCGAGATCGGCACCGGCCTGGTGCAGCGCGGCATGTACAACGTCGGCCAGGCCTGCCTCAAGCCCGCGATCCTCCTCGCCGTCGAGGGGCCCGGCTACGCCGAACTGCGCGACGCGGCCGTCGCCGAGGTGGAGAAGTGGGCCGCACGCCCCATGCTCACCCCCGGCATACACGACGCCTACACGCACAACGCCCAGCGCCACGAGGACAACGGCGCCATCCGGCTCGGTCAAGGAGCCGGCCCCGTCGGAGAGGCGGACGGGCAGGCTCTTCTGCTGGAGGTCACAGGGCAGCAGCTGCTCGCCGAACCGACCCTGCGCGAGGAGGTCTTCGGTCCCGCCCTCCTGCTGGTGAGGGTCGCCGATACGGAGGAACTGCTCGAAGCGGCCCGGGCTTTCCGCGGACAGCTCTCGGCCACCCTCCACGCCGACAGCGCCGACCGTCCCGTCGCCGAACGACTCCTGCCGATCCTGGAACGCCGTACCGGGCGGATCGTGTTCAACGCCTTCTCGATTCCCCAGGAGGTCTCGTACGCGTCCACCCACGGCGGCCCCTTCCCGGCCACCTCCGACAGCCGCTTCACCTCGGTCGGCATGGGGGCGATCGACCGTTTCATCCGTCCGGTCACCTACCAGAACTTCCCGGACGACCTCCTGCCGCAGTCGTTGCGCGAGGACAACCCCCTCGGCCTCTGGCGTCTGGTCGACGGAGAACTCACCCGACGCTGACCCCGGCACGGGTCCCGCCCCTGAGGGCGGGACCCGCCCCTCCGTGAGAACTGGAGCACTCCATGACCGCAAGGAACCCGGCCGCCGAAGACGACGAGCGTCGGGCGCGCGAGGACGTCCGCATGAACTTGCTCGGCGCGTGGCAGCTCGTCTCGTACACGGCCCACGGCGCCGACGGGGAGGTCATCCACCCTCTCGGGCGCACCCCGTACGGCTTGATCGTCTACACCCCGGAGGGGTACATGTCGGCCCAGTTGGGACGCGGAGACCGGCTCCCGCTGAGCACGCCACGGCTGGAGGAGGCCACCCCCGACGAGCTCGCCGGGGCGGCCGCCGCATACGTGGCCTACGGCGGGCCGTTCGAGGTGGTCGATCGGCACACGGTGGAGCACCACGTCACCACGAGTCTTTTCCCGAACTGGATCGGACGGACCCAGGTGCGCACGGTGCGGTTCGCCGGCTCGTTCCTGCGACTCGGCGTCAGCACTCCGACGCGCATCTGGGGTGCCGAACGTACGGCCGAGCTGACCTGGAACCGGCTCGTCTGACGAGCAGTCCACTCGAAGGTCTCAGGTGAGCGTCCTGGCCGGCCCCGGCCGCCGCCGTCCTCCTCGAACGAGCCGGCGCCGGCCCGGGCGGCCACAGAGGTGATCGGAACTCCGGTCGCGGCCGGTACCACGGCTCGGCCCCGGCTGTCCCGGTCCCAACGTCGCGTCGCCCGGTGCCGTCACCTCCGCACGAGGACGCGTCGGCGTCCCGGCAGGGCCACGACGCCTCCTCCCGCCCACCCCGAACCGTGCTCATGAGGAAACAATGTCCAGCGCAGCCACCCGCCCGGGCGTCAAGCGGGGGACCATCCCGGTCTTCGCCACGGCGACCGCACTCACCGTCTCCAACATCTACTTCGCCCAGCCGCTCCTCGACGAGATCGCGCACAGCTTCCACACCTCGGCCTCCACCGCCGGGCTGGTGTCCACCGCGGGGCAGATCGGCTACGCGCTGGGCATCGTCACCGTCGTGCCGCTCGCCGACGGAGCCAGGCTCCGCCGGTTGTCCACCGTGCTGCTCGTGATCACGACCGTGGGCCTCCTCGCGGCTGCGCTCGCTCCCTCGGTCGCCCTCCTGAGTCTGGCGGCCCTCGTGCTCTCCACCAGCACGGTACTGCCGCAGGTCATCATGCCGACCGTCGTGTCCATGGCCTCCGCCGGCAACGCGGGGCGCGTCCTCGCGGCGGTGGGTACGGGGCTCACTCTGGGTGCCCTGCTGTCTCGCACCGCCGCCGGGCTCATCGCCGAGGCGACGGGAACCTGGCGAGCCGGGTACGCCGTCGCGGCCCTGGCCACCGGCGCCCTTCTCCTGGTGCTGCCGCGCTACATGCCGGCTGACCCACCGGCACTCGTCAGGCACAAGGTGAGGTACGCCCGTCTGCTGGGCTCCCTGCCCCCGTTGATCACCCAGCACGCGTCGCTGCGCGTCTCGGCGGCGTTGGGCGCGACCGTCTTCGCGGCCTTCTCCGCCTTCTGGTCCTCACTCGCCTTCCACCTGACCGCGCCCCCGATCGGACTGGGACCCGCCGTGATCGGGCTGTTCGGTCTGTTCAGTGTCCCGGGTGCCCTGGCCGCGCGGTACTCGGGGCGACTGGCCGACCGGTGGGGTCCGTTGCGGGTCAATGTCCTGGCGCTCACTTCGGCGGCGTTCGCGTTCGTCCTGTTCGCGGTAGCGGACCGGTCACTGGTCATCCTGGCCGTCGGCTGCAATCTGCTCGGCTTCGGTACGACCAGCAGTCAGGTGGCCAATCAAGCCCGCATCTTCGCCGCACAGCCGGCCATCCGGGCTCGCCTCAACACCGTCTACATGTTCTCGGTGTTCGCCGGAGGTGCCGCCGGTTCCTCCGTCGCGGCGGCGGCCTTCTCCACGTTCGGCTGGGCCGGTGTGGTGGCGACGGGCCTGGGCTTCCTCCTGCTCGCGGCGATCGCCCTCACCTGGCACACGAAGCGAACCGGCCCCGGCCCGGCCGGTCGGCCCGCCGAGGCCGCGTCCGGCCGGGAAGCCGTGACCGACAGCGGCACGGCGCGGGTCGGTGGCCGGTGACGCCGACACCCCGACGTGACCGCGGGACGGGCGCTCCTCGCGTGTATGCAGCGACAGCTGCCTTACGACTTCCAAGCGTCCGGGCCCGCGGACTCCGGCGATGGCCGGTCAAGTCCACGACGCGGACGAGGGAACGAAGCGTGTCCGGCGACTGCACCTTGCTCATGCTGGGCACGCTGCCCACCCTGAGACTCTTTTTCCCATCCAGGTGCTAGATTGGATTACAGGTTCCAGCTCAGGCGTCCGCTGACCGCGACGCGGGAGCGGCTCTCCTGCCCGGCTCGGCCGGGTCGGCGCTCATCACCGGCGTCCGCTTGCAACCACCTCCCCCCTCATCACCGGCCCGCGGCGCGACCCGCCCGCGCGATCGTCAGGAGATCCACATGAGTGCCCAGGACCAGTTCACGGTCGAGGAGATCAGCCCTTCCTACTGGCGGGTGACCTTCTCCAACGGGGAGATCAACCTGATCGACCCCGACACCATCGAGCAGCTCGCCGCGTTGATCACCCGCATCGAGCAGGCACCCGAGCTGACGGCCGTCGTCTTCCGCAGTGCCAACCCGGACTTCTTCATGGCGCACTGGGACATGCAGTCCGACCGCGCCCGGGTCGCCGCCATGCAGCCCGCGCCCTCCGGACTGCACCCCTTCGCCGACAACCTGTACCGGCTCGCGCGGGTTCCGGCCGCCACCATCACCGAGATCGACGGCCGTGCTCGCGGGGCTGGCAGTGAGTTCGTCCTGGCGACGGACATCCGTTTCGCCGGGCCGGGCGCCGTCCTCGGACAGTTCGAGGTGGGCGTCGGAGCGGTACCCGGCGGCAATCCCACCGGCCGCCTCCCCCGGCTCGTGGGCCGGGGGCGGGCCCTGGAGATCCTGCTCGGCGGCGACGACTTCCCCGCCGACCTCGCTGCCGCGTACGGCTATGTGAACCGTGTGGTGCCCGGCGGCGAACTCGAGCAGTTCGTGGACGGCTTCGCCAGGCGCATCGCAGGCTTCGACAAGGTCGCCGTGGCCCGAATCAAGTCCTTGGTGGACGTGGAGTCCCTGCCGACGGAGGAGTCGTACGGCGCGAGTCTGCAGGCCTTCTTCCAGACCTCCGGACGTCCCGAGAACGCTCACCGCGTCCGCTCCCTCTTCGAGCGCGGACTCCAGCGTCCCGACGGGGTGGAGCTCGACCTCGGCCGCCGCCTGGCCGAGTGAACGGCGGCGGGCGCAGACCCGTCCGGCTGGATCACGGTCGCCGCCACGAGGGGGCCCGCGGCGACCGTCCAGCAGTACCCGAGGGCCCCGCAGTGCTGGCTGACGCGGAAGGGCAGAGGGCGTGACGTTCACGCGAAGTGACGTGGAGATACCGGCCGAGGGCGCGACCCTGGGGGGATGGCTGTTCATACCCGATGGTGCAGAGGAGCCATTGCCGGCCATCACCATGACCATCGGCCTCGGTGGGATCAAGGATCAAGGGCTCGAACCCTTCGCCAGGGCCTTCGCCGAAGAGGGCTACGTCGTGCTGGCCCATGATCACCGCACCTTCGGAGCCAGCAGCGGTACCCCGCGGCACGACGTGAACCCGTGGCAGCAGGTCGCCGACTGGCGCCGCGCGATCTCCTACCTCGAGTCGCGTCCCGAGGTCGACGAGCGGCGCATCGGCCTGTGGGGTACGAGCTTCGCCGGTGGTCATGCGCTGGTCCTCGGCGCGACGGATCGCCGGCTGCGTGCCGTCGTGGCGCAGGTTCCCATGATCAGCGGGTTGCAGATCGGACAGCGTCGCGCTCTCCCCGAGCACCAGGCGGCGGTCGAGCGGCGCTACGACGAGGACGAGCGCGCCCAGCTGCGAGGCAGCGCACCGGCGACGGTCACCATCGTCAGCAAGGACCCCGATGTCCCCGCCCTCTACCGCGACCCCGACGTCGTCGACTTCTACCTGCGGCCGTACGACTCGGACGTCCCGTGGGAGAACAAGCTGACTCTCCGGTCGAGCCGGAACAGCCGTATGTACGAGCCCGGGGTCTACATCGACAAGGTGTCCCCGACACCCCTGCTGATGATCGTCGGCACTCACGACACCATGACCCCCACCGACATCGCGCTCGCGGCCTACGAGCGTGCTCTCGAACCCAAGCGGCTCGAACTGATCCCCGGCGGGCACTTCGCGCCCTACCTCGAGGAGTTCGACTCAGCCCGCGCGGCGGCCGTCGAATGGTTCGGGAAGCATCTGTCCTGAACGGCTCTCTTCGAGTGCGGGGGCCGGCCGCCGTTGCCCTTCTCGTCCAGTGGGCGGCACCGCTGCTGGAGCCGGTACCGCCGCGGTGTGACACGGCTCCCTCACCGGGGAACGCGCGCAAGACGGTCGGTCGTCTACTATGGTGGAGAAGGGTCCGCGAGGTGACGGCCAAGGGGTCATCGCCAGGACGACCGAGCGGCCGGCCACCGGATGCCAGCCACCTCCACCCCTAGGAGATACAGATGATGCGTGTCGAGATGTGGACCGATGTCGCCTGCCCGTGGTGCTACGTCGGCAGGAAGCACTTCAGTGAAGGGCTTGCGGCCTTCGCGCATCGTGACCAGGTGGAGGTCGTGCACCGGTCCTTCGAGCTCAACCCCAAGGCCGAGAACGGCACGGTGCCGATCATCGACGCGGTCGCGGCCCAGTACGGCCGCACCCGCGAGCAGCAGGTCGCGCGCGAGCAGCAGGCCGCGGCCATGGCGAACGCCGTGGGGCTGGACTTCCGCATCGGTGGACGCGTCTTCGGCAACACCTTCGATGTGCACCGCCTCTCGCACTTCGCCGGGACGCACGGCCTGCAGGGCGAATTCCTGGACGAAGCCTTCCGGGTCAACTTCGCGGAAGAGGCGTCGATCTACGATCGGAACACCCTGTTGGGCCTGGCCGTGAAGGTGGGGCTGGAAGAGGCGGAAGTGCGCGACGTGCTCGACAATCCCGAAGCGTTCGCCGAGGACGTGCGGTCCGACGAGCGACTGGCCGCCGAACTGGGCGCCAACGGTGTGCCCTTCTTCGTGCTGGAGCGGCGCTACGGCGTGAGCGGGGTTCAGTCGCCCGGCATGTTCACGCAGGCGCTGGAGCAGGCATGGGCGGATCGTCCGGCCGCGTGACGCGTCCCTCCGGCTGCCCGCGGTTCGGCCGTCGGTGATGCCATGGTGCGCCCCCATGCGTGCCGCGGCGAAAGCGACCGGTCGAAGTGATGATGTCGCCCGGGACATGTCCGCGTCGTGGTCGACGCTCCCTGAACTTCGGTGGCAGCAACCGCCCCTATAAGGGCTGATCGTTCGGGGGCACTCGGGCGGTGAGTCGCGCGTACTGGAATCAGTGCGCTGCCGGTCCGGCACCCCGCTTCACGAAGCCAGCGTGAGCAGCTTGTCGTGGGACGGGGTGCCGGTCTCGGCGGACCAGACGACGAGTTGCTGCTCGCCACTGGTGGTCGAGGTGAGAGTGTCCCAGCCGAGGGTCAGCTCGCCGACGACCGGATGATCGAGTGTCTGCGTCCCGACGCCGTGGACCGACACATGCCGGGCGGCCCACCAGGTACGGAAATCGTGGTCCTGTACCGACAGTTGCCCTACGAGAGCCGAAAGGCGCGTGTCGTGGGGGTCGCGTGCGGCCTCCATACACAGCTGGGCCACGCAGGCTCGGGCAACGCCCTCCCAATCGACGTACAGCGCTCGCACGGCCGGATCGGTGAAAAGCAATACTGCGTAGTTCCGGTGCTTCTCCGGTATCTCCGAGAAGTCGGTGATCAGCGCTGCGGCGAGTGGGTTCCAGGCGAGAATGTCCATTCGACGACCGAGGATCATCGCAGGGCTGGTATTCAGATCGCCGAGAATGCGAAGCAGTCGGGGGTGCGCTTTTTGCGTAGCCCGCCGGACGGGGCGGTCGGAAATCCGTCCGGCGAGGTTGTACAGGTGAGTGCGCTGCTCGTCGTCCAGATGCAGGACACGCGCGAGTGTGTCGAGCACCGGCGCTGACGCCTGGCTGCGGCCTTGTTCCAGTCGGATGTACGAGTCCGTGCTGATCTGCGCCAGATTGGCGACCTCCTCGCGCCGGAGTCCGCTGACACGACGACGGCCTCCGCTGTCGGGTAGTCCGACGGTTGCGGGACTGAGAGCTGCCCGGCGGGCCTTCAGAAAGGCACCCAGTTCCCCGGGGTGCGCACCACTACTCATAACCTCCACTGTAATGCGTGCGCATGTGTGGTCGTATTCTTCGGTCTCCGGTTTTTGCCAAATCAATTATGTTGAGCCCTTGTTCCGAGCGCCGCCGAAGCTGACGCGATCGGTCTGCACCTCGGCGGCTCGGTGAAATCGCCTCACTGCTGGTCAAGTGCGCACTGCGTATAAGTCCGTGGGGTGACCGCCCGCCGGCGTCGGTGGGAGGGAAATGGATATGGGCCGCGCGATTGTGCCTCACGGACGGCCCTGACAGCTCGTCACGACGCAGAGTCTGCGGGGAGGCCAGGCACCACCATGGACGGCGACACTTCCCGGCCACCGGCCGGCCAGAGGGGCAAGCCGGTGGCCGCGACGAGGTCTACTCACGCCCCCTTGCTGCCGCGCCGGGGGAGTGGGCAGCGACCGGAGGCCGGCGGCACTTCGGTGCGGAGCTCCGACCACGAATTCGGGGCCTGATCGGTGAGCCTCGGCGCGACCGCCCGGGCCCGAGCGCATGACTGCGCGGAGTGCGTCACCGTCACCGCGGACAGCACCTATGTCTCAGCACGGCCGTTTCGGCCGCACAGGTCGGACCGGCGTGGCCTCAGGCCGTCCGCTGGGCCGCCATGGCGTGGTTGTGCCGGTTGACATTGACCGTCAGCCGCCGCACGAGTTCCTGAATGGTGGCGATCTCGTCCGGCGCGAGCCCCACGGCTTCGCCGATCGCGGGCGGAACGCTGGACAGGTGCTGATGGAGCGCCAGGCCTTCCGGGGTGAGCGCGATCTGGACGACCCGTTCGTCGTCGGCCCGGCGCTCCCGCTTGAGCAGCCCGTTCGTCTCGAGGCGTTTGATCAGCGGCGTGACCGTTCCGTAGTCCAACTGCAGTACGGCGACGAGTTCCTTGACGGACATGGTGCCGTGCTCGCCGAGGGCGACCAGAACCAGGTACTGCGGATAAGTGAGCCCCAGCGGATCGAGCAGGGGCCGGTAGGCGCCGGTGATCGCGCGCGAGGCGGCGTACAGAGTGAAGCAGAGATGCTGTTCAAGCACGGGAGCGGAGTGTGCCGGCTCAGGCGCGCTCACGTCGTCGGTCATCTTTCCGTCCTCGTCTCTCGGATCGGCCCGATCGGCCTCTCTTGCGGCAATTCGGACATTGACGCGTTTTCCGGTGAACACTATACACTCGCCTCCACTTAACTTGTGCACGAGACAATAGTGCGCTAGCTTTCTCTTCGTCGCCAGCGGCCAAGGCCACCGGACGGCACTTGACCCGCCTCATGTACACGCTCAGAAGGAGATCTCGATGAACGCCTCTCTCTTCCGCCCCACCCGCAAGCGCGTCGCCGTCGTCGGCGTACTGACGGGAGCCGCCGCGCTCGCACTGTCCAACCTGGCGCCGGCAGGTGCGACGACCGCGCACCACGCCCCGGAGAAGAAGCCGACCGTCGTACTGGTGCACGGTGCCTTCGCCGACTCCTCCAGCTGGAACGGCGTGGTCGAGCGGCTGAAGAGGGACGGTTATCCCGTGGTCGCCCCGGCCAACCCGCTGCGCGGCCTCACGAGTGACGCGGACTATGTCAAGAGCTTCCTGAAGAGCGTCAAGGGCCCCGTCGTCCTGGCGGGCCACTCCTACGGCGGTGCGGTGATCAGCAAGGCCGCCGAGGGTGAACCGAATGTGGAGGCACTGGTCTACATCGCCGCTTTCGCCCCCGACAAGGGCGAAAGCGCCCTGGAGCTGTCCAACAAGTACCCGGGCAGCACGCTCGGACCGACCCTGAACACCGTGCCCTTCCCGCTGCCCGACGGCGGCACCGGCAACGACCTCTACATCAAGGCCGACAAGTTCCGTCAGCAGTTCGCGGCCGACGTCCCCAGCCGGGTCAGCGACCTGATGGCCGCCACTCAGCGCCCCGTGGCCGCCTCCGCCCTGGAGGAGCCGGCCACCGGCGCCGCGTGGAAGACCGTCCCCTCGTGGAACCTCGTCACCACCCAGGACCTCAACATCCCGGCCGCCGCACAGCGGTTCATGGCCCAGCGGGCGCACTCCCACACCACGGAGATCAAGGCTTCCCACGCCGTCACGGTCTCCCGCCCGGACGCGGTCACCCGGGTCATCGAACAGGCCGCACGCGCCACCGCCGGTAACTGAACTGCTCACCAGGACACCGCAGGTACGCGGTGCCCGCGGCGCGGCACGGTCGCCCGCGGCCCTCGACGGGCCGTGGGCGCCGCGGGGACCGTTTCCACGCCCGCCGTGCGACACGCTGCCGGCAGGTCCGCAAGGCAGGTGGCCCGCTGTGCGGTGGGCCCGGGGCACCGCCGCCACGACCTCCAAGGCGAGCGGCGCGGCATGGACGCGGGCGCCCGATCCTCTCGGTCAGGTCGCACCGGGGCCGGTTGCCGGGGAGGGCTCATCGGCCGGGAAGTCGGTGGAGGCCGTCAGATAGGCCCAGGCGTCCATGTCCTCCTGGAGCTGTCGGCGGCCCTTCCGGACGAGGTGCAGCGCGTCGCTGCCGAGCAGAAGGTGCACGGGCGGATCTTCCGCCTCCAGAACCGTCATCAGGGCCTTGGCGGCACGCTCCGGGTCACCCAGCTGCTTGCCGTCCTTGCCCCTGCGGGCGTCCCGGATGGGATCGAACACGGTGTCGTAGTCGGAGATGGTGCGAGGGACACGCACCATGGAGCGTCCGGCCCAGTCCGTGCGGAACGATCCGAGGGCGAGTGAGGTGACATGGATGCCGAACGGAGCCACCTCTTGTGCCAAGGAGGCCGAGAACCCTTCGACGGCGAACTTGCTGGCGCCGTAGAAGGCGACACCAGGCAGCGCAGTGAGCCCCGCCATGGACGACAGCGTGACGATGTGGCCGCTGCGCCGGCGCCGCATATGGGGAAGGACGGCTTTGACGACCGCCACGGTCCCGAAGACGTTGACGTCGAACTGCCGGCGCAGATCGGCCAGTGACGACTCCTCGACGGTCCCCTCGAGCCCGTAACCGGCGTTGCTGACCAGTACGTCGATGGGTCCCGTCTCCTCCTCGATCCTCTGGACCACCGCGTCGACGGCGTGCTCGTCGGTCACGTCGAGGAGCATCCCCACGGCGCGGCCCGGGGCCAGGTCGGTGAACTCGGCTGCTTGGTGCGCCTGTCGCACCGTTCCGACGACCCGGTGACCGGCTGCCAGCGCCTCTCGGGCGAAAGCGCGCCCCAGGCCGGTACTGACGCCGGTGATCAGAAAGGTTCTGCTCATGAGTGCTCCAGTCATGGGAGGGGGGCGGGCTCCGCGTGGACACGCCTGGAGCCCGCGGCCCACCCTGTGGGCGGGGGAGTCGGAGATCAGTGACCGGCGCTCTGGCCACCGTCGACGTGCAGGATCTCGCCCGTGACGAAGGGGGCGTTCTCCAGGTAGACGACCGCATCGACGATGTCGCTGACCTCTCCCATCCGGCCGACCGGATGCAGCGCGGCGAAGGTGGAGTGGTGCTCTTCCAGGTGCATCGGCGTCTTGATGATGCCGAGGGCCACGGCGTTGCTGCGGATGCCGCGAGTGGCGTACTCGATGGCCAGGGCCTTGGTCGCCGACTGCAGACCGCCCTTGGTCAGTGAGGCGAGGACCGAGGTGACGGAGGAGTTGGCGTGATCGACCAGGCTGGTGGTGATCTGCACGACGTGGCCGCTGCCCTGGCGGAGCATCTGCTCGACCGCGAGCTGGGTGATGCGGAAGAAGCCGTCCAGGTTCACGCCGGTTACCGCGGCGTAGTCCTCGGGCGTGTAGTCCGTGAAGGGCTTGGCCACGAAGATGCCGGCGTTGTTGACCAGGGTGTCGATGCGGCCGAAGCGTTCGATCGCGGCACGTGCCACGCGCTCGCCGGTGGCCGGATCGGCGATGTCGCCCTGAACGGTGACGACGTCCGGGTCCTCGGAGGGAGCGATGCCACGGGATGTGGCGACGACCGCGTAGCCGAGCTTGCGGTAGGCGTCGACCAGGCCGGCGCCGATGCCCTGCGACGCGCCGGTGATGATGGCGACCTTCTTCTGGCCGGAGGTGCTCATGGGTGTCTCTCCAGGGGGATCGAGCGGTGTCTTGCGTCCGCTCTCTAAACTAGACGACCGGTCGACAAAATTCCAGTGGTCGAGAATCGGCGTGTCGGACGTGCGACTGCCCCTACCTGCATCGGGAGGCTCGGCCTATCAGGTGGGAGCACATGAGTCAGTCACGGTCCCGCCTCTCGGCCGTCGGGCCGCTCCGAGATCCCTCGATGGAGGCCGGGCAGGTCGCCGCGTGAGGTGCCGGGTGAGCCGTCGGCGGGCGGTGCCAGGTGGGGCCGCCCACGGGTCACGCGGTCCTCGGCGCCGTCACCCTGCGGACCTCGGACCGTGTCCTGGGTGGTCGGAGGGTTGTCGAGGCGGCCATGCGCACCGGCCGGAGGTCAAGCCGAGGTGTGCCCGTTTCCGTTCGGGAGCAGACCGTTCAGGACGAGGCTGGAGAGCATGTCGGCCATGCCGCTCGTGTGCTGTTGCGACACCGGAGCGGCCGTCGGGTTCAGCCGGTCGGCGATCGGGTCCTGTGCCAGGGCGAGCGCGGGGCCGGTGATGGCGAAGTACAGGATGTGCGGCGGCACGCGCGGTATGCGTCCGGCCGCGACGAGGTTGTCGACGGCCGTCTCGATGCTGTCCCACAGGGGCTGGATGAACCGTTGGTGCAGATAGTCCAGGCGAGCCGAGTCACGCGTCGACTCGTCGGCGACCAGCCGGTTCACCGCCGAGGCGCTGGCGGACAGCCGGTACATCTGCACGACGACGCTTCTGAGCCGATCGGCATCGTCGCGGGCCTCCGTCAGCCGAAGGTCGAATTCCGACTGGACGCCCAGCAGGGCGAAGTCGACCACCGCGCGCCAGAACCCCTCCTTCGAGCCGTAGCGTTCGTTGATGAAGTTGTGGCTGACGCCGAGCCGTCGGGCCAGCTCCCGCATCGTCGTCGCGGCGTAGCCGAGTTCCGCGAAGGTGTCGAGCCCGCGTCTGAGGATCTCGCTCTCATCCAGCTGCACGGGGGCGTACTTCCCGCGGCCCGGCGCTTTCGCAGCTTTTGGTCTGCTGTCGGTCACGTCGGCATCGTCCTCACCAGCTCGCGTGCAACAACCGCGCCAGGGGCCGATCACCAGGTGGGGCCCACGCGGGCAGACGCCAGTCTCCCACACCTGCCGACCGCACCCGCGGAATGCGTTTCTCCACCGCTTGACAAGTGTCAGGCCGAGAGTTACTACTTGACGCGTCAAGTAAATGTCGATGACGGCAAGCCATCGACCCGTTCAGCAGAGGTGCTCTCATGACGCTCGAGAACGACAGCGAGACCGCATCCGCACGAACCGCCCACCACGACCCGTCCAAGCGCCGGACGGTGATCGGCGTCGTGACCGGCCTCGCCGTCGCCGTCGCCCTGACCGCCACAGCCGTCCCCGCCATGGCGCGGGACCAGAGCCCGACCGCTGCCAAGACCGGGCAGTCCGCGCGACAGCACCTTTCGCCGCTTCAGGTCACCTCGGCGTTCTACGCCAGCTACAACGGGGACCTCAAGGCCGGATTCAACCGCTACATCTCCAAGAATCTGGTACTCCACGGCTTCAACGGCCCCGAACAGCGCAAGGACTGGCTCAAGGGCGACCTCAACATCAAGGCAGGGCTCGAGGGCTTCAAGATGACCGTGCTGGACCAGATCGTGGAGGGCAACAAGGTCGTCACCCGGTGGAGCTTCGCGGGTGTGCACCGGGGCACCATCTTCGGCATCCCGGCTTCCGGGCGGTCGGTCCAGCTCAGCGGCATCTCGATCGACCGTGTGATCGACGGTCAGTCCGTCGAGCACTGGTCGGAGGGGAACTTCGGCGTGTTCCTCGATGAACTCCGGGGCGAAGAGCCCCCCGGCACCGTCACCCCTGACGCCGCATAGGCGTCACACCCGGCGCGGCCTTCTCCGTCCGACCGGTCGAGGCCGCGCCGCGGGCGTCCCGCACGAGCGGGACGCCGCACCCAGTAGATGCAAGCGCAGGAAGCAGGAGACGTTCCATGGGCATTCTTGAGGGCAAGGTCATCCTTGTCACCGGCACCGCGAGCGGTATGGGCCGCGTCGCCTCGCTCGTCTTCGCGAGAGAGGGAGCGAAGATCGTCGGATGTGACATCCAGACCGAAGCCAATGAGGAGACCGCCGACCTGGTCCGACGCGCCGGCGGCGAGATGACCGCCATCGCACCGGTCGACCTCACCGACCCCGACCAGGTCCACCACCTCGCCGACCGAGCCGCCGCGGCCTACGGCGGGCTCGACGTCGTCTACAACAACGCCGCCATGCAGCGCTTCGGCGCCATGCCCGACTTCTCCGTCGAGGACTGGCGCGCCACCGAAGCGGGAGAACTCGACATCCCCTTCTTCGTCTCCAAGTACACCTGGCCCCACCTCGTCCGCCGCGGCGGCGGAGTGATCATCAACGTCGCCTCCGAGGCCGGTCTCATCGCCGGCTCCACTCCTCCGATGGTCGCCCACACCGCCGCCAACGCCGGCGTCATCGGAATGACCCGCCAACTCGCCCTCGAGGGCGCCCCGCACGGCATCCGCGCCGTGGCCATCAGCCCCGGCCCCGTCCTCACCCCCGCCAGCGACCGCGACCTCGGCGACAACCAGGCAGCACGCGACGCCATCATCAGCAAGACCCTCCTCAAGCGCTTCGCCAAGCCGGAGGAGATCGTCGAACTCGCGGCCTTCCTCGCCTCCGACCGCGCCGGCTACATCACCGGAGCCAACTACCCCGTCGACGGTGGAGCCAGCGCCTGGTGACACCGCAGAGAGGCCCGGGTCCGGGCATGGTCACTGCTCGCCCTCCCACGTCAGGCGGGGTTCGATGTCTCCATCGAACCCCGCCTTGCACTTCTTCCCCCTCGAGCGTGCTGTCACCGGGGTGCTCGGCCATTACGTCGTAATCACCACCCGCACAGGAGCAGACCGCGACAGCGACCGAAGCGACCGAAGCGACCGAGGGCAGGGATTGGCCCTTCCCCAGTCGGCCGTGCGGACCTCGCGTCACTCGGCCAGGCTGGGCGAGTGCTCGGTCACACCACGGGGTGAGCAGTGCCCAGCGACCGAAGCGACCGAAGCGACTGTTCTTCACAGTTTGCTCGGTCGTTCGGCATCGCTGCCGGTGACCGGCGTGTAACCGTCTTGACTGGTGACGCAAGTGGTCGGACAATAGCACGTCGAACCGTACGGAGGGCTCCATGCGCAAGAACAACGCAGTGAACCGGGCGGCAACCGTGCTGGCGGGCGGTGTGCTGCTGCTGACCGGCGTGGCCCTGCTGGTGCTGCCGGGGCCCGGACTGCTGCTCGTCCTCGCCGGACTCGTCGTCCTCTCGCGGCAATTTCCCTCCGTGAGCCGGTACGTCGACCCGGTGCGAGACCGCGCCTTGCGTGCAGCCGCAGACAGCGTCGCCTCACCGTTGCGGCTGGCCGGCTCCGTCCTGGCGGGGGCGGGGCTGCTGGCGGCCGGCGCGGTGTGGGGCATCATCCCGGCGCTGCCGTTCGGTGGCTGGGCCACGGGAACCGGACTGATCCTGTCCGGTCTCATCCTCTTGTCCCTGCTGGTGTGGAGCCGTCATAGACTCCGGAATGCAGAGTAGACGTCACGTGCCTGGCCGCCCGCTACGTACGGCTTCCGTCCGGCTTTCGTGCGGTGTGCGTACGGTTGGGGGTACCTCCCCCAAGTGCGTGGTCCTTGCCTCTGCTGCCGTCAGAGCCAGCAGCGCCGGGCTGCCTGATAGGCGAGCTGCATACGCGTGTCGGCCCCGGCCAACCCCATCAGGCGCTGGATGCGGCGCTGGACGGTCCTGCGGCTCAGACCGAGCTGGGTGGCCACGGCCTTGTCGGTGACCCCAGTGATCAGCAGGGACAGCACATCGCGGTCGACGGAGGTCAGCTCTCCCTCGGCGTCGTCCTCGGTGGTGAGACCGGCGTCGGACAGTCCGACGGGCAGTGCCTGCTCCCAGTAGCTCTCGAAGAGAGCGACCAACGCCCCCAGCAGGTTGCTGTCCCGGACCAGGGCAGTGGTCGGCACGTCCGGGCCGCCACCCGGCCCGCCGGGTACCAGGGGGAACACGGCGATGGAGCGGTCCGCTATGGCCATCCGCAAGGGCACCGCGGGAGCGATACGTGCCCGTTCCCCTGCCCTTACCCCGGTGACGACGTTGCCGAGCGCGCCCTCGTCCTCGAAGAACGCTCGCTCGTACACCACGCGGTAGGCCACCCCGCGGGCGAGCGCCGCGTACTCCTCGGCGTTGGTGCCGGACGGCATCGCGACGTACTGCGCCTTGCAGAACCACAGAAGTTCGCGCTGCGCGCCGTCCTGGATCTGTCGCAGATGCTGGCGCAGCGCCTCCGCCCCGGTGATCACTTCGAGGAGCTGCCCGGCATCGTGCCGGCGCACCGTCTCGCGATAGGCCTCGATCAGCCGGGCGGCCTCAGCCCGGGCCCGGTCGACGGCGTCCGCACTGTTCTTGACCCGCGCCAGCAGAGCCACGTCGGGCGGGACGGCCCGGTACGCCCGTCGGGCGCCATCAACGGCCACGGCGAGACCCTGAGCGGTCAATGACTCCAGAGCCCGGAACGCCCGGGCCGGCGGGAGCGCCGCACGCTCGGCCGCCTCGGCGACGGTCAGGCCCGCCGACCGCACCAGAAGCCGGTAGACGGACTCCTCCGAGGAGGACAGGCCCACCGCTTCGAGCATCGCGCACCCTTCCCCGGCGCTTCAGCGATCAGCATGGGCGCCTTCTCCGCCGCGTCGGTTTCGGACGTGCGCACCCTACGTCAGCCCGAGGCGGCAATCCATGTAGTTGCCCGATCCAGCAGTCTGCCCCCCGTCGCCGTTGACACCGGACGAAGCGCATGCCAGGATCGTCACCAGTTGAACCGGTGATTTCTGCTTCGTGTGTGTCTTGTGCTCGACAGGACTCACCTACGCGGGCGGCCCTTGCGGCAACCGCACACGTCACCGGGGAGCCACCACGGTGAGGAGCACACGGACCATGGCACGACGGCAGCCGAAGCCAGGGGCAGACCACGGTGCGCCGGTGGGGCGACGAGCGATGCTGGGCATGCTCGGCGCCGGCGCCGCGGCGCTGGCCACCGCCCCCTACCTTCAGCGCGGCTGGGAGAACGCCCTAGGTGCGGCCTCCCAGGTCGACGGGACCGGGCTGACCGGCCTGCTGCCCAATCCGGGCGGCTTCCGGTACTACAGCGTGGTCGGCTCGGTGCCGCGCAAGGATGAAACCAACTACGCGCTCACCGTCGGTGGCCTGGTCGACAGGAAGAAGACCTACACGCTGGCCGACCTGCGCGCGATGCCCCAGACCAGGGTCGTCGCCGACGTGCTGTGCACGGACGGCTGGCGCGTGGACGACACACCCTTCGAAGGTGTGAAGCTGGCGGACATCCTGGACGACGCCGGGGTGCGCTCCCCGGGCACAGCTGTCCACTTCACCTGCTTCGACGGCGCCTACACCGAGAGCCTCACCCTCGAGCAGGCCCGCCGCTCCGACATCCTGGTGGCCCTGAAGATGCAGGACAAACCCATCACCCACGCACACGGCGGCCCGGTCCGCCTCTTCGTGGCGCCCATGTACTTCTACAAGTCGGCCAAGTGGCTGTCCGGCATCTCGGTCACCGACAAGGTCGTCCCCGGTTTCTGGGAGGAACGCGGATATGCGATCGACGGCTGGCTCGACGGCGCCGACCGGCACGGGGCGGCCTGACCCTCCCGGGCGGGTGCGCCGGTTCAGCACCGCTGAGCGCTGGGTGCACCGGGCCACCGGGTACCTGATGCTGGTCTGTCTGGTGACCGCCGCGTGCCTCTACCTCGGCCCGCTGGCCCAGTTGGTAGGGCGGCGGCACGTGATGATCTTCCTGCACGAGTGGTCGGGCATCCTGCTCCCGCTTCCCTTCCTGCTCGGGCTGCTCTCCGCCGACTTCCGGGCCGACCTGCGCAGACTGAACCGGTTCGCGGTGTACGACCGCCAGTGGCTGCGGGCCGTACGCAGGCGCCGCAAGGAGCCCGAAGCGCGTCCGGCCGGCAAGTTCAACGCCGGGCAGAAGATCTACGCGGGCTGGATCGCCGGTGCCTTGCTCGTGATGATGTTCACCGGCCTGCTGATGTGGTTCCTGGGGCTGCTGCCCTTCATCTCCCGGACCAGCGCCATCTTCGTCCACGACCTGGTTGCCTGGACGATCACCATCGCCGTCCTCGGACATATGCGCAAGGCGTACGAGGACCCGGAGGCCCGCCTTGGGATGCGTACCGGGTACGTCAGTCGGTCCTGGGCCGAGCGAGAGCACTCCCGATGGCTGGGGGAATAGTGCGATCGCGCGCCCGTACGGGTGTCCCCGGGGGGCGAGGGACGACGCAGCTTCGAGGGCGTTGCGGTCGATGGCGAAGCCGTGGTCGCCCTCGCAGGGGTGGCCGATCTCCCCGGTCCGACGGGGTGAGGTGAGCGCGGGGAGCCGGGAATGCTGCATGCCCACGACCCCGGAGGGTCATGTCCGGGATGCGACCGCGACTCGCCGACCGATCGGCGCGGAGTCCGCCGCGCCGAGATGGCTGCGCACACCGGACTTGAAGGCGTGAGCCCGCCGGGCCGCCGGCCAGGCCGGCCGCCGGCCTGGCGGGCGAATTCGTTCCGGGGCCACCGCACGCCTTGGTCAGGAGACCGCCCGGACCGGAGCCGTTTGCAGCACCCCGTGCCCGAGCCCGGCGTCCGTGACTAGAAGACCTTGTCGAGGATGTCCCTCACTTGCTCCTCGGTCGGCTGGAGCGGCGCGTTGCGGGTCACCACGTCGGCGAGGGCCCCTCGGGCGATGGCTGTCATCATGTCGCGGCTCACGCCCAGTTCGCGCAGGGGCCGCTTGATTCCGAGGGCGCCGCTGATCTCCCGGACCGCGCCCACAGTGATCCGTCCCCAGTCGCCGTCGGCGGGCGGGGGCAGACGAAGGGCCCGGCCTGCGTGCTCGTACGCGTCGGAGGCTGCCGGAGCACTGAACTCCAGTACTTCCTCCAGAACGGCAGCCAGAGCGACGCCGTGGGGCGTGCCGGTGTGGGCCGTGAGGGAGTGGCCGATGCCGTGGACGAGGCCGAGACCGGAAAGGGTGAGGGCTTGCCCGGCCAGGTGGGCGCCCAGCATCAGTTGCGAGCGGGCCTCCAGGTCGGACCCGTCGTGGTGGGCGATCGGCAACCAGCGTCCGACCAAGGCGACGGCCTGCGCGGCGAAGGCCGCCGACACGGGGTTGGCGCCGCGCGAGGCGAGCGACTCGATGCCGTGGACCAGCGCGTCGATGCCGGTCGCAGCGGTGATCGATGCGGGCAGACCGAGCGTGAGCACCGGATCGAGGAGGGCGATCCGGGGTCTGACCGACGGATGGCCGATGTAGATCTTGCGGCGCGCGGCGGTGTCCTCGATGACGCCGAAGCCGTTGGTCTCCGCGCCCGTTCCCGAGGTGGTGGGCACGGCGATCAGCGGCAGCCCGTCGAGCGCGTCCCACAGACTGTCGGCGTCGGCGGCCTGCGCGTCGGTGTTGCCGACCAGCAGTGAGATGCCCTTCGCGGCGTCGAGAACCGAGCCCCCGCCGAGCGCTATGACGACCGCCGGCCCGAAGGCCCGCGCACATGTCGCGCCCTCGTCGACGTTGGTGGTGGACGGGTTGGCACCGACGCCCTCGTACACGGCGTGCTCCACCCCGGCCGCGTCGAGAACCTTGAGGACCTGGTCGACGACGCCGACGGCGCGCAGACCGCGGTCGGTGACCAGGAAGGCGCGGTCCATGCCGAGGGAGGCGATGAGGTCGGGAAGGTGGTCGACGCGGCCGGGTCCGAACTCGATGCGGCAGGTCGGATCGACGGTCAGCTGACTGGGGAGGGACTCGCCCATGGTGTGCTGCTCCTCGGAGAGGCGAAGGGATGGCTCAGACGGCGCTGAGAGCGGCGTCGTCCCGAGTGGAGGCGGGGTTGGGGAGCCGGAACTCACGCCCGGCCAGAGCCTCGTACAGGCGCACCGGGCTCATCTCGCCGGCCAGGTTGCCGTGCTGGGCCTTGGAGCGGCGGTAGATCTGCTCGACCAGCGCGGACAGTTCGGTGGACACGCCCAGGTCGCGACCGAGGTCGACGGCCAGTCCCAGGTCCTTGCAGGCGAGCATCATGGCGAACGAGTCGTCGTAGTCGCCGTCGGCGAGCACGCAGAGGATGTCGTTCTCCAAAAAGTTGGACGCCGCCGGGCTGGCGAGCAGCGAGTTGCGCAGCACTCCGAGGTCCACGCCTGCCTTGACGCCCATGGCGAGCACCTCGGAGGTGGCGACGAGGTGGCTGAACCAGAGGAGGTTGATCATCAGTTTGACGGTGTAACCGGCACCCAGGGGACCGACGTGCAGCACCTTGTCGGGGTCGCCCATGACTTCGAGCACGGGCAGGCACATGCGGAAGTCGTCCACCGCCCCGCCGACGAAGATCTGCAGCATGCCGGCCTCGGCGCCACGGGCCATCCCGCTGACCGGTGCGTCCAGACGGCGCACTCCCCGCCGGTCCAGCACCTCGGCCGCGACCCGCGCGGCGGCGGCCGGGGTGGAAGTGGACATGTCGAGCCAGAGGGCGCCCTCGGGTAGCGCCCGGGCCGCACCACCGCGCAACAGCACGTCCTCGACGATGCGCGGATCGGGCAACATGGTGATCAGCACTTCGGCATCGCGGGCGCAGTCCGCCGGGGTCTTCGCCCAGCGAGCCCCGAGTTCAAGGTGCTCTGCGGCGGCTTCGGGGCGAGCGTCGTGCACGGTGACCAGGTGTCCCGCGTCTATCAGGTGACGGGCCATGTGGCGGCCCATGTTGCCCAGGCCGATGAAACCGATCCTCATCGCTGTCCTCGCTACGGCTCTAGAGGTGAGTCAGGGGAAGTGGTGGCCGTTCAGGCCAGATTGATCCAGGTGGTCTTCAGCGCGGTATAGGCGTCCAGCGCGTGCAGCGACTTGTCACGACCCGCGCCGGTGGCCTTGAACCCGCCGAATGGTGTGACGACGTCGCTCGCGTCGAAGGTGTTGATCCAGACCGTTCCGGCGCGCAGCCGCCGCGCGGTGCGGTGCGCGAGGGTGACGTCCCGGGTCCAGACGGAGGCGACGAGGCCGAAGTCGCTCTCGTTGGCGAGGCGTATGCCTTCGTCGACGTCTCCGTCGAACGAGATCACGGCGAGGACGGGCCCGAAGATCTCCTCCTGGCCGACCACGGACATGTTGGCGACTCCGTCGAGCACGGTCGGCTCGACGAACGTGCCACCGGAGTCGGGCAGGATGCGGCGGCCGCCGAGCAGGACCCTCGCGCCGTCCTGCTCACCCCGCTTCACATACCCCAGGATCTTGCCGAGTTGTGCCTCGTCGACCACGGGTCCCATCACCGTGGTGGGGTCGAGCGGGTCACCGACGCGGAAGGTCTCCGCCGTGATCCGGCGTACCGCGTCAAGGAGTCGCTCCTTGACGGACGCGTGCACGACGACCCGCGACCCGGCGTTGCAGGTCTGGCCGGCGTTGTAGAAGATGCCCCAGGCGACGGCGGACGCGGCGGCCTCGATGTCGGCGTCGGCCAGGACGAGCTGCGGGGACTTGCCGCCGGCCTCGACCGCGACCTGCTTGCCGTTGGACTCGCCGGCGTACACCTGGAACAGGCGGGCGACCTCGGCCGATCCCGTGAAGGCGATCTTGTCGACCTCGTGGTGCCTTCCGAGAGCCTGTCCGGCGACCTCGCCCCGGCCGGGCACGACGTTGAGCACCCCGTCCGGCAGCCCCGCCCGCGTAGCGAGCGCGGCGAGCCGCAGAGCTGCCAGGGACGTCTGCTCAGCGGGCTTCAGGACCACGCTGTTGCCGGTCGCCAGCGCCGGTCCCAGCTTCCAGCCGGCGATCAGCAGCGCGTAGTTCCAGGGTACGACCGCCGCCACCACACCCAGCGGTTCCCGGGTGATCAGAGCCAGGGCGTCGCCGGGCGTCGGCGCGACCTCGTCGTACGTCTTGTCGATCGCCTCCGCGTACCAGGCGATGGTCTCGGCGGTCTTGACCACGTCGATGCGCACCGACTCCGTGATGGGCTTGCCCATCTCCAGGGTGTCGAGCAGGGCCAGTTGCTCGGCGTCGGCGAGGATCAGTTCGGCCCAGCGCAGCAGGACGCGCTTGCGCTCCCTGGGGGCGAGGTCGCGCCAGCGGCCGTCCTCGAAGGCCGCGCGTGCGCAGCGCACCGCCCGGTCCACGTCCTCGACGCCGGCCGCCTGCACCTGGCAGAGAACCGTGCCGTCGCGCGGGGAGATGCTCGGGAAGCTGTCACCCGAGGTGGCGCCGGTGAAGGAGCCGTCGATGAAGAGCCGGGTCTCGAAGGACAGTCTGCCGGCCGCGGTCAGCCATTCGTCGTGCGTGCGTGCCAGCAACTCATTGACGTCATACGTCACTTGATTCTCCAGCGGTCGATCGCGTCCTCGTCGAGTTCGATTCCGAGGCCCGGTTTGTCCGGCACTTCGAGGTGGCCGTCGGCATGGACGCGCACCGGCTCGGCGAGCATGAAGTCGCGGCGCTCGGGCGTCCAGCCGGGCGGGTCATAGGGGTACTCGAAGTAGGGCCCGCCGCCGACGCCCGCGCACACGTGCAGATTGGCGAGGACGCCGATGCCGTTGGTCCAGCTGTGCGGGGTGAAGTGCCGGTGTTTCAGCTGTGCCAGTTCGGCCAGGGTGCGCGCGCGGTGCATCCCGATCGCGAGCACCACGTCCGGCTGGTAGATGTCGAGAGCATCCTCTTCCAGGTAGCGCAGCAGTTCGGTAGGGGAGTGGTGCATCTCACCGGCGGCGATGCGCACGCCCGGGTTCTCGGCGCGCAGCCGCTTGAAGCCGGCCAGGTCCGCGTAAGGAAGCGGTTCCTCGACCCAGAAGACGTCGAGTTCGGCGAGGCGTGCGACGGTCCTGCGGGTCTTGACGAGGTCGGAGGCGTTCGCCGTGTCGCCGGCCATCCGCCAGGACTGGTTCAGGTCGACCATGATCTCGAAGTCGTCGCCCAGTTCCTCGCGCACGGCACGCACCGCGGCGATGCCCTCGTCGACCCGGTCCCGGTCGATGCGGATCTTCATGGCGCGGAAGCCGAGCTCGCGTACCTTCAGCGCCGTCGCGACCCGTTCCTGCGGGGACTTGAGTTCCCCGGAGGACGCGTACGCGGGCAGTCTGCGCGTCGCGTTGCCGAACAGCTCCGACACCGGGCGGCCGTGCACCTTGCCGATGACGTCCCACAGCGCGGCTTCCAGAGGCCAGTAATAGGCCCCGTGGAAGTTGGCCGTCTCGATCGCCCTGACGTGCCGGGTGATGTCGAGCGGGTCCTCACCGACGAACAGGTGCCTGTACGTCTCGAATCCGTCCATCACATCACCCGAGCCGATGCCGGTGATCCCCTCGTCGGTGTGGACGCGGACGATCGTGGCGTCGAAGTGGCGGCGCGGCTCGGGGTCCCAGGCGGCACGGAACGGCGGGTCCAGTTCCAGGCGCAGCCGGTCCAGGCTGATGTCGGTGATCTTCATCGGGTGAGTACCTCCGCGGAGGGCGTGTAGAACGGGTTCGCGGGCCCGTCCTGGGCGGCGTCGCGGACCTCCCGGATGGTCGGCGTACCCGTGACGGCGGCGCGGACGGCGCCGTAGGCGGCGGCACGCTGGTGACGGAAGGAGACATCGAGGTCGTCGACCTCCGGGTTGACCCACACGGCGGCGATGATCAGCAGGTCGTCCGCCTCCTGTGCGGGCAGCAGATCCTCCGCAACGGCATCCAGTACGCCTTGGGCCAGACCTGCCTGCGCCGAGCCCCAGGTGGCCCGCTGGTGCAGCTCTCCGCCGGCTGCGGCCTTGTTGACGAACAACGTCAAGGGCTTGACCGGCACCGACGGGCGCACGACCGTCATGAACGGGACGTGACCGACGCTGGGCGTGGCCAGCGCGGTCGCCCACGCCGTCTCCACCGGGCCGCCTTTGCGGCCGATGACGACGTTCGTGTGCGCGGCATTGACACCCTCACCGACGAAGGACTCGCCGATGAGCGCGGTCGGGGTAATGGGGGAGGACATGAAGCTCCTGGACCTCTGGAAGGGGGGGCCTACCGGGGACGGGACGAACGCCGCGATCCGTGCAGTTCATCCGGCTCGATGCGGCGAATCTAGGTCGGTCGGCACCCTCCTGCAAGGCTCCGACGAGAATCGAAATGCCGGTTGCTCTGCTGGCAACCAGGGCTCTGACCTGCGGTTCCATTCCGCGGACATGAGCTTAGGATGAGGTGCGTGACGCAGACCCCCTCGTCCGCACCAAACTCGCAGCGCGGCCACGGCCTGCGGCGCGACATCGACCTGCTGGAGGCCCTCGCCTCCGACGAGGCACAGAACGCCGGCGGCCTCGGAGTCGTACGCATTTCCCAACTGGTCGGCCGCGAGAAGACGCAGATCTCACGGGCCCTGAAGGTGCTCGCCGCGGAGGGGATCGTCGAGCGCGACCCCGACACCCTGGAGTACCGCCTCGGCTGGCGGTTGTTCTCCCTTGTCGCACGGACCTCGGAGAGCCGCCTCGTACGCATGGCCGAGCCGGTCATGCACGCGCTGTCGGCGGACCTGGAGGAAACCAGTCACCTGTGCGTGCTAAGCGACCGTGAAGTGCTCACCCTTCTGTCCGTCTCCGGCCATTCCTTCCGCGTGCACGGCTGGGAAGGGCGAGGGGTGCCCGCCTGGCAGACCTCGGCCGGACGAGTCCTGCTGGCCGACGCCACCCCCGACGAGCTGTACGTCCGCTTCGGCACAGCAGGCGAGATGCCGGTGCCCGACCTGTGGGCGCTGATCCAGGAGGCCAAGAGGCGCGGCTACGCGCGGGTGAGCGAGGAGTTCGAGCCGGGCCTCGTCGGGGTCTCCGCTCCGATCCGCGACTTCCGCGGCCGGGTCGTCGCCGCCCTCAACATCTCGGCACCCAAGGCCCGACTGGGGGAACGCCTGGAGGAGGCCGGCCGCGCCACCTCCGCCGCTGCCGGCCGCGTCTCCTCACTTCTCGGCTGGGAGCCGCGGCGGACACCGCTGGGCAGGGCGCAGCTGACGTGACGCCGCGGCGCGCAGCTCGACCCATCGCCACCCGCGACCGAGTTGCCCTCACAGCAACCCCCGTTGCGATACGGGAAGCAGCCTTGTCGGCCGTATGACGCGCTCGTAAATTCACCGCGAACCGGGCGGACCCTCGTCCGGAACGGAGAAAAGAGCAGCTCATGACCTTCGCCGGCATCGACTCACTCGCCAAGGCCCCGCTCGCCGAAGGCGATGTCCTGGTGGGCGGGCAATGGCGCGCCGCCGAGGATGGCCGGACGTATCCCGTGTTCGACCCCGCCACCGGGGAGCTGATCCGTGAGGTGTCGGCAGCGGGACCGGCCGACGCACGTGCCGCCGTCGAGGCGGCCCAGGTCGCGGCCGCGGCGTGGCGGGCGACGCCCGCAAGGCGCCGCTCGGAGATCCTGCACGGCGCGTACACACTGATGCGCGAGCACACTGACACCCTTGCCCGCCTCATCGTCCTGGAGAACGGCAAGGCATACCGGGACGCGGCCGCCGAGGTCGGCTACGCGGCCGAGTTCTTCCGCTGGTTCGCCGAGGAGGCCGTCCGTATCGGTTCCTCCTTCGGTGACGCTCCGGCGGGCGGTTACCGCCACGTCGTGCGCAAACACCCCGTCGGAGTAACCGCGTTCGTCACCCCGTGGAACTTCCCGGCCGCCATGGCCACCCGCAAGATCGCACCTGCACTGGCCGCCGGCTGCCCCGTCCTCCTCAAGCCGGCACCGGAAACCCCGCTGACCGCCCTCGCGGTCGCAACGCTCCTCACGGCGGCCGGCCTGCCCGACGGCCTGCTCAACATCCTGCCCACCGACCGCGCCCCCGAGGTCGTGTCCGTCTGGCTCGGCGACGAACGGGTACGCAAGTTCTCCTTCACCGGCTCCACCGCCACCGGCAAGGTCCTGCTCCGGCAGGCCGCCGAGAACGTCGTCAACGTGACCATGGAACTCGGCGGCAACGCTCCCTTCGTGGTATGCGAGGACGCTGATGTCGACGCCGCCGTCCGCGGCGCCATGGACGCCAAGATGCGCGGCGGGGGCGAGGTCTGTGTCGCCGCCAACCGGTTCTACGTCCACGCCTCCGTCGCCGCCGAGTTCACCGAGAAGTTCGGTGCCGCCATGGCTGCCGTCCGTACCGGGCCGGGACTGGAGCCGGGCGTCGAGCTCGGCCCGATGATCAACCGGGCCGCCGTCGACAAGATCCGCTCCCTGGTCGATGACGCGGTGGCCCGCGGCGCGCGGATCGTCGCACGCGGCGAAGTCCCGGACGGGCCGGGTCACTTCCAGGCCGCCATGGTCCTGACCGATGTCCCTGACGACGCCGCCATCCTCCATGACGAGGTTTTCGGCCCGGTGGCGCCGCTGACGACCTTCACCGACGAGGAGGAGATGATCACCCGGGCCAACGCGACGGTCCACGGTCTGGCCTCCTATGTCTACTCACGCGATCTGGCACGCGCCCTGCGCATCGCCGAGCGTCTGGAGGTCGGCATGGTCGGCCTCAACCGGGGCCTGCTGTCCGACCCGGCCGCACCCTTCGGCGGCGTCAAGCAGTCGGGGCTCGGCCGCGAAGGCGGCCGCGAGGGTATAGAGGCGTTCCTCGAGACGCAGTACATCGCCGTCGACTGGCCGACGGCCCTCTGAACGACCACTCCTCCCCGCACCCTTACTCCCGCCTGCCGCTCAGCTCCCTTCGACACGGACCTCCGTTCAGTCCGCGCTGCCCGCAGACCCACCAGAAAAGGACCGCACATGGCAATGACGCCTGCGACCAGGCACCACCCGAGCGACCCCCAGCCTGCTGCCGCGGACCACCGTGAGCGCCGCCGCCTTCACATGAAGCTGAAGCTGGCCACCCAGATAGGGCAGGGCATCGACGGGTACATCATCGGCGGCATCGGCATGGCCATGGCCGCCCTCACCACCGATCTGCACCTCTCCACCTTCATGCAGGGGCTGGTGGGCGCCTCCCCGCTCATCGGCATCTTCATCGGCGGCCCGCTCTTCGGTCGGCTCGCGGACCGGTTCGGGCGACGCCCCGTCTTCCTTTTCGACATGCTGATCTTCCTGATCGGCTCGGTCCTGCAGTTCTTCGTCGCCGACGGACTCCAGCTCTTCCTCATCCGCCTGGTGATGGGCGTGGCCATCGGAGGCGAGTACGCGATCGGCGCCCCGCTGCTGTCGGAGTACGCACCTCGCAAGGGTCGCGGCCGGCTCCTCGCCAGTCTGGAGATCAGCTGGTACGTCGGCTACGCGCTGGCCACCGTCGTCGGTGCCCTCTTCGCGGACGTCGACGGAGGCTGGCGTTGGTCGCTCGCCAGCAGTGCGGTGATCGCCATGGTGTGCGTGGCCCTGCGCGGCGGCGTCCCGGAGTCGGCCCGATGGCTGCTCAGCAGGGGACGCAGGGAGGAGGCCGAGGCACTGATCGGGAAGTACGGCATCGAAGTCGATGTCGACGCCGAGATCGAGGAGTCCGCACAGCCGCAACGAGAGGGCTTCCGGGCCCTGTTCAGCCGACGCCACCTGCGCAGCACCGTCTTCGCCAGTGTCTTCTGGGCGGCGCTCGTCCTGCCGTACTTCGCCATCGGCACCTTCTGGACCCCGGTGTTCGAGGCCCTGAACATGGGGGACAACGCCGTCGCCGCCTTGCTCGTGTACTCCTTCACGGCCGTCGCCGGTGTGACAGCGGGCTGCCTGGTCGTGGACCGCATCGGGCGCCGCCGACTGCTGATCCCACCGTTCTGGATCACCGCGGGTTGTCTCGCCATGGTTGCGGTGTGGCCGTCCTCCACCCCGGTCGTCGTCGGCGGATTCCTGTTCTTCATCTTCCTCAACGCCGCCTCCAGCGCGCTGACCGCGATCTACCCCTTGGAGGTGTTCCCCACGTCGTTGCGGACCACCGGCGTGGGCTTCGCCACCGCCATGAGCCGGGTGGGCGCCGCCATCGGGACCTTTCTGCTGCCGATGGGCCTGGACCGCTTCGGTGCGGAGTTCGTCCTTCTGGTCGGTGCCGGTGTCCTCGCCTTGGGCGGCCTGGTGTCCCAGTGGCTCGCACCCGAGACGACGGACATGGACCTGGCCACGGCGGCTCGCGTCGCGCGAGCTGAGGGGCAGGGCTGACCCGCGGGCCTGCGAACGGCCCGGAGGACCCGGCTTCCACGCCGGCGGTTACCGGACGGCGGCCGGCCTTGCCGAACGCTGCGCCTACCGGTCCTCGGGATCGGTCCGCGTGACGCCCCCTGATGTGCGGCGCCTGTCGGTGGCGGTACCGCGAGAATCGCGCTGCCCGGCTCCGAGTGGGTCTGCCCAGGGTTCGATCCCGGGGTGCGGATGGGGCCGAGCGAGGCGCGCGGCTCGGCCGTCTCGTCGACGCCGTAGCTCATCTCGAATCGGGCCTGCCCCTTCCGTCGCAGGCGCGGCGCCTCCTCCGACCGGGTGGTGCCTGCCGCAGTGACGGTGGTGACCCGCGCCCGGCATGTCGGTAGCCGATGTCCCGAAGGGGCACCAGCCCTTGTCGCGAGCGAGGCGGTGTGCCGCCTCGCTCGCGAGGCCCGGGGAGCAGGCGGCGGGCGGCGGGCGGGGATGGGTACAGAAACCATCGCGGGAGATTAACTTGCGTACAAGATAATCGCGCACTAGTGTTTGCGGAGCAAGAGGCCCGGCCCCGTCGAGGGCCTGACCGTTCGTTCCCGAGCGTTCGAGGAGTGCAGTGATGAGTGGTCAGAACATCTCTCAGAGCAAGCCGACGGTGGTGCTGGTGCACGGTGCCTTCGCGGACTCGTCCAGCTGGAACGGTGTGATCGAGCGCCTGCGTCGGGGCGGCCATCCCGTCCTGGCGGTCGCCAATCCGCTGCGTGACCTGGCCGGCGACGCCGACTACGTACGCAGCGTCCTCGAGCACGTGCAGGGCCCTGTCGTGCTGGCCGGCCACTCCTACGGCGGCGCCGTCATCAGTGCAGCCGCACACGGCTCGTCCAAGGTCAAAGCCCTGGTCTACATCGCCGCCTTCATCCCCGACCAGGGTGAGAGCGCACTGGAACTGTCCAACATGTACCCGGGCAGCACGCTGGGCCCCACCCTGGACGCTGTCCCCTTCCCCCTGCCTGACGGCGGCACCGGAACCGATCTCTACATCAAGCCCGACAGGTTCCACGACCAGTTCGCCGCCGACACCCCCACCGGCATCGCCGGCCTGATGGCCGCCACCCAGCGCCCGGTGGCCGCCTCGGCTCTCGAAGCCCGAGCGTCCGCCGCCGCCTGGAAGGCGATCCCCTCCTACAGCCTCATCGCCACCGAGGACCGCAACATCCCCCCGGCGGCCCAGCGCTTCATGGCTGAGCGCGCCGACGCCCACACCGTCGAGATCAAGGCGTCCCACGCCGTCACCGTCTCACAGCCCGACGTCGTCGCCCGGATCATCGAACAAGCTGCTCAGGACATCGTCCGCTGATCAGGTCCGGCGCGACGGCCGACACGGCGTGAGCGATCCTCCCTTCCTGCGGCGACATCGCGGCATCTGCTCTCCGGCTTGGTGGACGCGCTGCTCTCCACGGCAATGACGGGTGCATGAGCCACATGTGCTTGATTGGGCAACTACCCACTGCTATAGACGTGAGGTGCAGGAAGTCGCACCACCAAGTCGACCATGCGACCCATGAGTTGGCGCAAGGTGGAAGAGCGAGAGGGAAATGTGAAACTCAAGTCCATGAGCACAATGCTCAGTTCGGTCATCGGGATGAGCATGGTGCTCGCCGCCGGAACCCCGTCGGCGGTGGCCGAGGTACGTGCCGACCCTGATGCGGCGACCCAGACGGCGGCTTCCGCTGCGACCTTGGAACCTGCATCTCGGGCCCCGGGCCGATCGCCCGACGGTTCGGCTCACCGGTGGATCCAGCTGATCACCGGTGACCGGATCTCGGTCGATGCCGAAGGCGACGTCGTGTCCCTGCGCCCTGCGAAAGGGCGTGAAGGCATACCCGTGCGGGTGGAGACCACCGGCGGACACACCTACGCCGTACCCGAGGACGCACGGTCTTCGATCGCCCGCGGCCGTCTGGATCGCCGGCTGTTCGATGTGACCACCCTGAGCGAACCCGCCAACGCGAAGGGCGGACTACGGCTCATCGTGATGTACGAGTCGGCTCGTCCGGTCGTCAGGACGGCACTGCGCTCCGTCCCTGGGACAGAGGTGCACCGCACCTTGTCCAGTATCAACGCCGACGCCATCACCACGCCCGCGAGCGGCAGCGCGCGGCTGTGGTCCGAGATCACCGACGGACCGGCTCGCGCCACCGACCGCACTGTCGCGGCCGGTATCGCATCGGTGTGGCTTGACGCCGTCGTCCAGGCGGACCTGGACAAGAGCGTGCCGCAGATCGGCGGCCCGGATGCTTGGGCGGCGGGCTTCGACGGGACCGGCTCACGCATCGCCGTCCTGGACAGCGGTGTCGACGCCACCCACCCGGATCTCGCCGGCCAAGTGGTCGCAGAGCGCAACTTCTCCGATGCACCGGATACAAGGGACCTGTACGGTCACGGCACGCATGTCGCTTCCATCGCGGCCGGCACCGGCGCCAAGTCCGACGGCAAGTACAAGGGAGTGGCTCCCGGAGCCCGCATCCTCAGCGCAAAGGTCCTCAACGACACCGGCAGCGGGACCATGTCGCAGGTGATCGCAGGGATGGAATGGGCCGTCGGTGAGAAGGCGGACATCGCCAACCTCAGCCTCGGTCACTACAACGGTCAGGAGACCGATCCGATGGAGGCGGCCGTCAACACATTGTCGGCCGAGAGCGAGACCCTTTTCGTCATCGCCGCCGGCAACACCGGCGACCAGGGACCGGGCTCCGTCACCACGCCCGGAAGCGCGGACGCCGCTCTCACCGTCGGCGCGGTCGACAAGCAGGACCACCTTGCCGCCTTCTCCAGCGTCGGTCCGCGCAACGGTGACGGAGCCATCAAGCCCGACCTGACGGCGCCCGGAGTGGACATCGGAGCCGCCTCCGCCAAGGGCAGCCGTCTGGAGGGATACGGCCATCATGTCGCCGAGGGCTATGTGGCACTCAGCGGCACCTCCATGGCCAGCCCCCACGTCGCCGGTGCCGCAGCGGTCCTGGCCCAGCAGCACCCCGACTGGGACGGCGGTGACCTCAAGGCCGCCCTGGTCGGTTCGACGACTGCGGGGGAGTACTCGGCGTTCCAGCAGGGATCGGGCCGGGTCGACCTGCACAAGGCGATCGAGCAGAGCGTCTTCGCTCGTGAGGCATCGCTCTCGTTCGGTATCGCCCAGTGGCCGCACACCGATGATCAACCGCTTGCCAAGAACCTCACCTACCGCAACACCGGAGACGCTCCCGTCACCCTGAAGCTGACGGTGGACGCCACCGGCCCGGACGGAGAACCGGCTCCCCGCGGCATGTTCACCGTGGACGATCAGGTCACTGTCCCGGCCCACGGACAAGAGACGGTGAAGGTGACCGTGGACACGCGGACCGGCGATGTCACCGGAGCGTTCACCGGACGAATCACAGCCACCGGCGGGGGACAGACGGTAGGCACCGCGATGGCCGTGGAGCGCGAGTCGGAGCACTACACGGTCACGCTCAAGACGCTCGACCGCACAGGCAAGCCGGCCGCGTCCTGGGCCGCGACCCTGGCAGGTCTGACCGGACCCGACAGGGGATTGTCCACCGATCTGTCCGCGGCGAGGGACTCGGTACGCCTTCCCAAGGGCCGCTACTTCCTCAACAGCTTGATCCGGTCGGAGTCGCAGGGCGCCACCACCCGCGGCGTGGACTGGATCAACCAGCCGAGCCTCGAGGTAACCGAGGACATCACGGTGACCGTGGACGCCCGGACCGCCGAGCCCATCGACGTCACTGTCCCGGATCGTTCCGCGTACCAGACCTGGGGGCACTACGGCGTCGCGAACGATCTCCCCGACGGAACCATGGCCGGTTTCTCGTACATGACCGCTTCCTTCGAGGACTTCCGCACGGCTCACCTCGGCCCGAAGGGCTACCCCGGGGACAAGCTGAGCCAGCAGCTCTCACTGTCGTTCTCCACCGGTGCCACGGGTGAGGACGAGTACCACCTGGTGTATCTGCCGGAGGGCGACGAGTACTTGACGGGGTTCACCCACCACACCAGGCCCCGGGAGTACGCGGAGGTGGAGCAGTCGCTGGGAGCCGCGGCCAAGAACAAGTCCGGTTTCGTCACTCCGACACCCGTGCAAGGCGGTTCCGGCTATGGCGCGGAGCATCCCCTGCCTTACCGGGGCACCCTCCACCTGCTGTCGACCGACACCTCCTGGTGGATGACCTTCAAGCAGATCGACGCGAACGGCGCCTACGAAACCGCCTACGGCGCGCCCGCGCGCACGTTCCGGCCCGGCCATTCCTACAAGCAGGAATTCAACGTCGGTGTCTTCGGACCGGACCTCCCGAACGGCCGTGCGGGTCTCTTCCGCGCAGACGAGGCACTGGACGGCGACCTTCCGCTGTTCTCGGATCGCAGAGGAAACAGCAGTGACAACCAATCGCCCATCGAGAGCTCGCGTACTTCCGTCTACCGCGACGGCGAACTGGTCAGGACGAGCATCTACCCGATGGACCTGTTCTACATCGCCGACCACGAGCGCGCCGACTACCGGGTCACGGTGACGGTCGACCGCGGGGGGGTGGCGGACGTATCGACGAGCCTGACCACGAGCTGGACGTTCACCTCCGAGTACGCGCCGGGACGGACGGAGATCCCCACTTCCGTCGTGCGCTTCACTCCCGCGCTCTCCCTTGAGAACACGAGCAAGGCAGGGGTCAGGGTGCGCGTGCCTGTGACTGTGAAGGGCTCCGCCGCGGGGCGGAACCTCGGGGCCTTGACCGTGTGGGCTTCCTATGACCGGGGAGAGCACTGGCGGGAACTGCGCGTGCACAACGGCAGCGTCCAGGTTGTGAACCCCAAGGCCGGGGGCAGTGTCTCCTTCAAAGCCAAGGCCGTTGACCGACAAGGCAACACGGTCGACGAAACCATCATCGACGCCTATCTGACGAAGTGACCCGCGGCGCCCTGAGCGCGGAGGGGTAGAGCCCGTGAAGGCCGGGCCGAGGCACATGTGCCTCGGCCCGGCCTTCATCGCAACCCGGCGAGGCCGGAGGTGCCAGGACGGGGAGCCGTCCACGGGGGACCCTGACGACGGCCGTCGCGCCGCCGGATCACGACGAAATGTGATGCGGCCCAACGGACGGGGGGCCGTTGAGCCGCGACTCACACATTGCTTCAGGGTGCCTGCCGCTTCCGCCGACAGAAGCGGCAGACACCACCAAGCATATAGTTGAGCAAACAAACGACGGTCCGGCAAGCGTGCGCGCGTGCCCTTGCGCGGCACGAGACGTCGCCCTCCTGGAGCCAGCAGTGCACCGTGGCATCATTTTGCTTCGCTCAGCAATATTGTCCAAGAGTCGGCCCAAGTCGGCCGTGTCCGGTAAAGATCTTTTACGGAGCAAGTAAAGTAGGGGTCATGTCACGCCTCGTACCGCAGCCGGAAGCGCCGAAGCCGCTCAGTCCGGACGAAGAAGCCGTCGTTCGATCGCTCAGCCGTGTCATCTACACGCTGCCTCGCGCGATCGACGCCGACATGATCCGTGAGCAACGGCTCTCGCTCATCGAGTACCTGGCGATGGCGCATCTTTCCGAGGCTCCGGACAGGCAACTGCGCATGAGCGATCTCGCTGCCGCCATCGACATGTCGCTCAGCGGCATCACGCGCCTGGCGAGCCGGCTGGAGGCCCAAGGCCTGATTCGGCGCGTGAGGTCGACCGAGGACGCTCGCGGTTACCACGCCATCCTCACCGATGAAGGCTTTGCCCGTCTCGAGAAGGCGTGGCCGACCAACTTGGCCGCCGTGCGCCGCCATTTCCTGGATCACCTCACAGGACTGGACCTGAAAAAGCTCGCAGTCGCCTTGCGCAACATCGCTACGTGACGCCCGCCGAGCCTCGACCCGGCGCGGTTTCCCGCGCCGGGCGACCTTCGGGAAGGCGTCCGCGACTTCCGGCTTGTCAGAAGATGTGCAGGAAGCACCCGATCGTCACCACGCCGGCGGCGGCGATCGATGTCAGCTTGACGATGAGCCTATGGGGCTGCAAGAGCGCACCTCTTTCGTGAAGCGCCGTGAAGCCGAACCTCAGCGCGCCGGGTGTTCATAGTCGTGTCTTGCCGCCATACCCGCGTTCCCCAGTGGGTCCGTCGACCCGATCGACGAGGAATCCGCAGGTCACAGCCCTCCCATGCGGATGAGCCACCAGTCCGGGTTGTAGGCCCCGCTGGCCGTATCGTGCTGCGTGGCCGGCCGCTCCTCTGTGGTGTCCTCCAGCCGAATGGGCTCCGGAAGCTTCGAGAACCGCGGGTTGCGTCGCACCTGAGCGGCATCGGCAGATTCGCCTTCGTGCTCCATTTTCGACATCTCCTTGAGCGCGGTAGAGGTTGCGCGGCCGAAGGGTCTGCCGCACAGCGGGCCCGATCGAACCGGGCCCGGGGGTGGTCAGACGGCGACCGCGTGGATGGTGACGGGTATGTTGCCGCGCACCGCCTTGGAGTAGGGACAGATCTGGTGGGCTGCGGCAGCGAGCTCCTCGGCCTGCTCCTGACTGACGCCCCCCACCTGAAGATTGAGTACGGCGGCCAGGGAGAAGCCCTCCTCGCCGTGCTGGAGCGTCACGTCGGTGTCGATCTCCGTGCTGGCCAGCCTGATCCTGCGCTCGGCGGCGGCGAGCCGGACCGCGCCCAGGAAGCAGGCCGCCCACCCCGCTGCGAACAACTGCTCGGGGTTGGTCGCCGTGCCCGCGCCGCCGAGTTCCTTCGGCAGCGTTAGATCCGTCTCCAGCAGGCCGTCATCGGACCTGGCGCGACCGCCGTTGCGGCCCTCTCCGGTGACCTTGACGTGGGCGGTGTAATCGTTCGACATGGAATGGCCTTTCGGGAAGGGGAGAGGAGTGCAGCGTCACCGCCGCGTCACCGTCTCGATCGGTGACGCCATACTGGCGGACCGTGTCGTCACCTGTCAAGCCGGTGACGATGAGGGTGACTGGTGCGAGCTGCTGGGCGGAGCCTCCACCGCCGTCGGCAACGCCGGGACGGTCCTTGTCGGCCCTGCCGTGGGTGCCGCCCCGGCCGGCCCAGCCGCACGACGGCGGCAAGGCCGAGGACGTGTCTCCGGTCACCCACGGCCGGAGACGGAGAACCCTCTCTTCACCTAGGACCGGGGTGCAGGTAGGCGCGATCGACCTGCTGCTGCACGGTGTTGCCGTCGGCATCCCTGGCGGTGACGCGCAACGTCACATAGGCATTCCCGCGCAGATGTGCCGGACGCTCCACCGCGGCGGTGTACCCGCTTCCCTTGCGCGCGGTCACGGCGGCGGCCCAGGACCGCCCGCCGTCGTACGACGCTTCGACCTTCACGTGCACGCCACGCGGCTGCGCCATGCCGTCCTGCATGCGCACGGAGAGCCCCAGGGTGTGCTTTTCGGCCCGGCTCACAGCGTTCCGGGTGTCGACCGGTACGTCGTAATCGAGCTGGAGCAGCGGCAGCCGGGACTCGCTCGGGGTGGTGTCCGACCGGAACGACCACGAGGTGCGGGTGGTGACGCCGTAGGACCAGTCGCTCGGGTCGCGGGCGGTGGTGAGATCCAGCCGGTAGTCGGCGTGACCCGCGGGCACTTCGATGTCGCCCCAGGCCCCTTCGTCGGACGCGGCGATCTGCTCACCGTTGCGGTACAGCCGTGCTGTGGCCACGTCGGGCTGGGAGCCGAGGAAGGGAATCTCGGCCGGCGAGAAGTGACCGCTGCCGGAGTCGGTGAACTCGGGGATGAACACAGAAAGGGTGTTACCGACCCGGACCGAGGGCCAGGCCGCGTCGCGTGGGATCGACGGCCGGATCACGGCGCCGAACCATCGTTCCGTTACGCGCTGGCCCGGGTGGTAGGAGCGGGGACGGTCCTGCATCCCGACACGAAGCGTCTCATCGGGCCGGTCGATGATGTTGTGGTGCACGACGTGCCTCCACAGAGTGTCCCCGCCGCTGATGTACTCGACACGCGTCGCGTCCAGAGGGACATAGCGGCTGTGCTGGTTCCAGGCGGTGTCCTGATAAGGCCTCCACGCGAAACGCTGCTCACTCCCCCAGGTCGAACGGCCCGTGCGGCTGTAGGAGACGTGAGCCACGGCGCTGTTGCGCAGGGAGACGGTGTGCACCAGGTTCGCCGGTATGAACCCCTTCGACACCTGCGCCACGTCGTAGAGGTACGGGCTGCGCACGGTGCCGGAGACGTCGAGCGTGGCCGAGCCCTTGCGCGCCCGTTCCAGCAGGGCGGTGCCTTCCTCGAACGAGATGCGCACGGTGGGCACAGCCGTCCGCGGGCCGTCCGGACGCCACCTGGTCCAGGGAAGTTCACCCGGGGGCCACACCAGCAACAGGGCTTCGGCGCCCGCCGCCCCGGCCTTCTGCGCCAGCCTCCGGGTGTCATCAGCGATCGACTGAACGCGGACCACGGCCGTTCTGCCGCGCGCGCCGCCGAACGCGGGGGCCGTCGAGGTGCCCGCGTCCACGGCGGTCAGGCGCGCGCCGTGTTCGTCGAAGACGGCGGAATCCTGGTCGTAGTAGGGAGAGAGACCGAGCGCGCGACCGGACACGTGCATCCGCAGCTGCGGGGCCGTCATCTGCCACCGTGAGTGGAACTCGAAGGTGCCGTCGGTGACCGGAGCGACACGGCTCACGTACAGGTGCTTGACGAGGTCGAACATCAAGTGGCCCTGAATCAGCCCACGACCGTCGATCCGCCGGTAGAAGGTGGTCCCCAGTACGCCTCGCTGCTCGGCCGGGCGAGGTGTACGGATCTTCACCTCCGTGACGTCGGAGGCGTCCAGGGTCACCGTGGTGTCCTTGGTGACCACGACGTCAGGACTGACGAGCTCACCCACCTCGGCACCTTCGGTGCTCTCGTCCTGGAAGCCGGAGGTGACGTGGTAGGTACCTTCTTCGACGACCGCGACAGCCGCGTCCCGGTCCGTGTATTCCACGAATCCGTTCCCCTCGGTGGCACCCCATATGTTCGGTAGCGCGCCGGGCACCACGCGTCCGTCGCGGTCGCGGTAGACGACGGTCAGCTTGTGCTGCTTGCCCCTGACGGCGAGGGACACCGTGGTGTGCGTCAGTACGCTGCCGTCAGCCGACGTGGCGGTGACGTATCCGTAGTATCGGCCCCGGGGGGCCTTCGCGGCGTCGACCCGCACGGGGACCTCGGTTCTGGCGCCGGGCGCCAGAACCACGGTCCTGGACCCGAGGCGGACGACGTCATCCGCAAGCGCGCGCCCGGAATCGGTGGCCAGCCGGACCGACAGCGTCAGCACCAGGGGTCGGTCACCGCCATTGGTGTAGCGAATGGTGCCTGCCGGCTTCTGCTCGCCGCCCCCGCTGCCGGCCTCGAGAGGCGGCAGGGCGACGGATCCGGTGGCTGACAGGGAGCCCATGGCGGCGGCCAGGTCCACGCGTCCGCCGCCCTGCTCCGTCACCTTGGTGCGGGGCACGGTGCGGGAAGTGCTGACCAGAGCGTCCTTGAGCTGCCGCGCTCCCCAGTCCGGGTGCTGTTGCGCGAGCAGCGCGGCAGCACCGGCCACATGGGGAGTCGCCATCGAAGTGCCGGATGCACCGGTGTAGTAGGCGTCGAAGGGCTTGCCCATGGTGGTCCCGGCAGCGCGGGCGGCAACGATGTCGACGCCGGGCGCGGTCACGTCAGGCTTGACCGCACCGTCGCCGAGGCGCGGGCCACGGCTGGAGAAGGAGGCGAGGGAGTCGTCGCGGTCGACCGCGCCGACGGTCAGAGCCGCGTCGGCCGCGCCTGGCGACCCGACGGAGGAAGGACCCGACTCACCCGCGTTGCCGGCGGCGACGACGAAGAGGGTGTCCGTGGAGGCGGTCAGAGTGTTGACGGCCCGGCTCATGGCATCGGTGCCATCGGCCGGCCCGTCCGAACCGAGACTCATGTTGACCACCTCGGCGTGCTGCGCGGCGGCCCACTCCATGCCGTCGATGACGGCGGACTCACTGCCGTAACCGTCGTCACCCAGCACCTTGCCGATCAGCAGGCCGCTGCGTGGCGCTACACCCCGCCGGGTTCCCGAGGACGCGGCACCGGTGCCGCCCACGGTCGATGCCACGTGTGTGCCATGGCCGAAGACGTCCCTCGTGTCCACGCTGGTGGAGAAGTTCCTGGTCTCCATGATGCGACCGGCCAGGTCGGGGTGGTTCGCGTCGACTCCGGTGTCCAGGACGGCCACCTTGACGCCCTGACCCTCGTAGCCGGCTTTCCAGGCGGCAGGCGCGTTGATCTGCGCCGTGCTGCGGTCCAGTACGGCCCGCACCCTGCCGTCCAGGAGAATCTGCGGAGTGACGGCCGCACGGGCACTGTCCGTTCCCGCAGTGTTCAGGGTCTTCCAGAAGCGGCCCAGATCGTCACCGGCGATGCGCATCGACCGCGCTCCGATACTGCTCAGCCTGCGCGTGGGAGCCGTTGTCGTGTGCAGCGCCACCAGCCGGTCCGCGGTGACCCGAGCGGTCTTCGCCGCCCCCGCAGCGCTCCTGGCCCCGTCGGGGGAGGGCCGCGAGGAGACGATCACCGGCAGTGCGGACATGTGGGCGTCGTCGTAGCCCTGGGCCACCAGCTCCGTCACGTTGAAGAGCCGACGGTCCAAGGTGCCCGAGGTCACCAGAGCCTCGGCGTCCGAGGGCAGGACGATCAGCGCTTTGTCATCGCCTTCAAGAGTCCGGAAGGAGATGCGCTCACGACCGGGGCCCGGTTGCACCGACGCGGTGCGCCGCCCCCCGGGCAGGGAGGTGACGGTCACCCGGTCACCGGTCAACAGCCGCACGGTGGCGGACGCCACCTGCTCGTGGCCGCCGGTGAACTCCTTCGCCTCGTTCGCCCCGGTGCTGGACGAGGCGGGTGCCACGCCGCCGAGTGTCACCACCAGCACCGTCGATATCGCCGCGGACAAGCGGAACCATGCCATCAGTCGAATGCCTTTCGCACAACACGAGATCACGTGTGTAGGACAGACTCCGTGCACACGGCGGGCATGTCAGCACCATCCGCTGGCGTAGAAGTGACATGTCGCAACGGCGACAGGCCGGTGGACCGCCGCCGCTGTGCAGCCGCTCGTCGCGGCAGTCACCCGGCATCCGTGCGGTCGGAAAGCAGGCCGGCCCGGTCCGGCCGGCACCGTCCGGGCTTCCGGCGGGCGACGGGTCGTCCACGGGCAGCACCGATGAACGGACATGGCGCGAAAGCCGCCATGACGCGGTCACCCGGTGGGCGTCGAGCCGGGCACGTCACGCGGCGTGGCAGGGCTGGTGCTCGGCTACCAGCCCTGCTGCGCACCGCGTGTTCAGCCGGTGCGGCGCGGGCGGTCGCAGTCGAGGCGGTCCAGGTCGACCGCGTCGGCCATGGCCTGCATGCCCTTGTCGTTGGGGTGCAGATGGTCACCGCCGTCGAAGACGGGCAGGAGGCGCTCCGGGTCGTAGGGGCTGCGCAGGACCCGGTCGAAGTCGGTGACCGCGTCGTAGTCGCCGCTGGTCCTGATGTAGGTGTTGACCTCCTGGCGTACGGCTTCGGCGGCCGGGTCCCATTCGGACCAGCCCTTGAAGGGAGCGACGGTGGCTCCGACGACGCACTTGCCCGCCTTGTGCGCGCGGTCGGCGATCTGCCGGTATCCGGCGATCAGGTCCTGGGCGGTGACGCCGGTGTGGGCCTTGAGGTCGTTGACACCTTCGAACAGGAACACGGTGCGCACGCCGGGGTGGGAGAGGACGTCCCGGTCCAGGCGGTCGAGGGCGCTCTGCCCGGCGCCGTCGGCCAGGACCTTGTTGCCGGATATTCCTTCGTTGGCGACGCCCTTGACGGGAGTGCCTGCCTTCTGGAGGCGGCGGGCGAGGTAGTCGGGCCAGCGTCGGTTGAGGTCGGTCGTGGACTGCCAGCCGTCCGTGATCGAGTCGCCCAGCGCCACCACGGCTCCGGTGCCGGCCTGTGGGCGGACCGAGACCGCGTCGAGGTAGAACCACGAACCGATCGTGTCCGTCCATGCCTCGGCGCCCGCCTCCGCCGTGTGGTCGCCCTTCGCGGCGTAGGAGGTCTGCATCGCCATGCCGTGGCCGGTGGCCGGGCCCGCGGCATCGGGCGTGTGGATGCTGACGACCAGGTCGCTCCCGGCGGGCAGCTTGCCGGGCAGGGGGTCGCTGAGCACGCTCTTTCCGGCGGGGACGGTGACGGAGCGGGTTCCGCCGAAGGTCAGCCGCCGGTTGCTGCCCCGCACGAGCGCGGCGCCCTCCGCCCGCAGGCCGGCGTAGGCACTGTCGAAGGACACCGGGCGGTCCCCGAACGCGTTGGAGAGCCGTATGCGCAGATCGGTGCCGGCGACGCTGGTGCGCACGACCAGGCGGTAGCTCCGGTCGGCAACGGCCTCGCCCATCCGGTCCGCGCTCGCCGCCCAGGTGACCACGTCGTCCCGTTGACCCGCGGCCTGCGCGGGAGCCGGCGAGGGCTGCAGGGCGACGGCGGCCAGCACCGCGGCCGTCAACCCGCCGGCGCGGATGAGCCGGCGCGTCATCGGGTGAAGTCCTTGAGTGTGACCGAGTCACCGGGCTTCAAAGACACCGTGCGGGACTTACCCCCGTGCGCGATCGTCGTGGTCCGGCCTCCGACGCTGCGGACACGTACCTCGGTGGGCCTGCCCTGCCGCCACTCCAGGTCGACCACGAAGCCGCCGCGGGCGCCTGCCCCGGTGAGGGAACCGGACTCGGCCCATGCCTTCGGCAGGGCGGGCAGGAGCTCCACATGGCCGGGACGGGAGTACACCAGCATCTCGATCATCGCCGCCGGGGTACCGAAGTTGGCGTCGATCTGGAAGATGCCGCGGCCCTTCTCGACCTCGTAGATGTCGAAGAGGTTGAAGGCGGTGCCGTTGCTGCCGCCGGAGGAGGGGCGCAGGTTGTTCACCACCAGCTGGTAGGCCGTCTCGGCGTCCTTCAGGCGGGCCCAGCACAGGCCGCGCCAGGCGTTGGCCCAGCCGAAGCTCTCCATGCCGCGTGCGGTGAGCAGGGCGGTGGCGCCCTCGACGATGGCGGGCGGGGTGGAGCCGTCGGGGCGGATGCGGTCGCCGGGGAAGAGGCCGACGAGCGGGGAGAGGTGGCGGTGGGTGGTCTCGCCGAGGTTGTCGGGGGACATCCACTCCTCGAGCCAACCCGTCTTCGGGCTGACCTCGGGCAGGTGGAGCTTTCGCCGCAGGGTGCCGACGGTGTCCGCGTAG
Organism: Streptomyces sp. NPDC026246; assembly: GCF_055567995.1. Classification (NCBI taxonomy): domain Bacteria; kingdom Bacillati; phylum Actinomycetota; class Actinomycetes; order Kitasatosporales; family Streptomycetaceae; genus Streptomyces; species Streptomyces sp. NPDC026246. The sequence continues at coordinate 205,270 of NZ_JBVHPJ010000012.1, forward strand.
GCGCCGTCCTTGCGCAGCTCGGCGGCCGCGGCGCAGTAGTTGCCGAACAGGGTCCATACGAGTTCCTGGGCGTAGGTGATGCCCTTGGCGTCGAGCGGGCCGTGCTCGGGTGACCAGTCGCTGTCGGCGATCAGCACCTCCTTCGAGCTGCCCGGCAGGGTGGTGGTGAGCAGCCGCGCCTCCCAGAACTCGCAGGCGCCCTTGAGGAGGGGGTAGATGCGCTCCAGATGGGCGCGGGAGGCGGTGAACTCGTAGTGCTCGAACAAGGAGTTGCACAGCCAGGCGTTGCCCGCCGGGTGCCACCACCAGCCGTTGCCGCCGTGGGGGTTGGTGGAGATGGCCACCGTCCAGCCGGCGATCTTGCCGGTGGAGTTGCGGTAGCGATTGCGCGGGTCGTTGAAGTGCTCGCGGGTGAGGTCGGTCCAGGAGGGCAACTGGGCGAGGCAGTAGTCGGTGAGCGCGTCGAAGCAGTCGGACAGGCCGGCCCGGTCGGCCAGCCAGTAGTTCATCTGGATGTTGATGTCGGTGTGGTAGTCGCTCATCCAGTCGGGGTCGTTGCCGTCGAGCCACAGTCCCTGGAGGTTCAGCGGCAGGCTGCCCCGGGAGCCGGAGATCATCAGGTAGCGGCCGAACTGGAGGAAGGCGGCTTCCAGTTCGGGGTCGGGTGTCCCGTTGCGGGCGCGTGCCCGGATGCGTTCCCAGGTGTCCAGGGAGCGCTGCTCGGCGGTGGAGGTGCCGAGGGAGACGTCCATGCGGCCGTACAGGGCGCGGTAGTCGGTGACGTGGGTCCGCAGCAGGGCGCCGACGGTGTGGGCGGCGGCGGCACGGACCTTGGCGCGGGCCAGGCGCTCGGGGTCGAGGGACGCGTCGCGGTAGTGGGTGGCCGCGTCGGGCTTGTAGTTGGTGCCGCCGCTCACCACCACGGTGAGCTCCCTGCAGCCGGCGAAGGAGACCCGCTTGCCGTCGGCAGTCACGCGGCCGCCCTTGCCGCGGGCGGTGACCGCGGCGCCGTAGCGCAGTCCGTTGGGGAAAGAGGCGCCGAAGGAGGTCGCGGCGTCCTCGCCGTGTGTCCCGGCCAGGGTGACCGTGCCGCTGTAGCGCCCGCCGCCGCTCTGCGTGAAGTGCAGCACGATCACGTCGTCGGGGCGACTGGCGAAGATCTCCCGCCGGTAGGTCACACCGGAGCGCTCGTAGGACGTCGTGACGACGGCCCGCTCGAGGTCGAGTGTGCGGCGGTACCCGGAGACGGTGGACAGATCGTGGCCGTCGAGATCGACGGTGAGGCGGGCGAGCAGGGTGAACGAGCCGAAGTCGTCACGGCCGTAGGGGAATTGGCCGTCCTGGTCGAGGACGTCGTTGAGCCCGCCGGTCCACATCGTGGCGTCGGTGATCAGGAGCAGTTCGCGGCCGGGGTCGTTGCTCGCGAGGGCGCCGAGGCGGCCGTTGCCCACGGGCAGGCCCTGTTCGATCATCGAGTGGTCGTCGGCGGGGGCCTGCCACCACAGACGTCCGGCCGGGGACGCGGGGAGGGACGGCGCGTCGGTGGGGCGTTGCGGCGCGGCGGAGGCGGTGAAGGCGGGCAGGGTGCCGAGCGCTCCGGCGAGGCCGGCCGTGGCGGTGAGCGAGAGCAGGGTTCTTCTGCTGGGGTGTGACGGGCGGAGGTTCATGGGGGCGGCTCCGGGGACGTCGGGCGGGGGCCCGGCGGGTGGCCGGGCCCCCGTGTTCATGGGTGTCAGAGCGTCTTCGGTACGTCGATCCGGTCGATGTCCGGGGCGTAGCCGGTACCGCTGTCGATCGTGATGGTGTTGCTGCCGGCCTTGAGCGTCACCGGGACGCTGACCGTCGCGACGGTTCCCCAGTCCCCGGTGGAGGGGAACTTGTGGCCGGTTCCGCCGCCGGTGTTGGCGGAAACCTGCGCGGAGCGGGCGTCACCGCTGATGTAGGCGATCTTGACCTGGTAGGTGCCGGCCTTGGCCACGACGATGTCGTTGAAGGTCAGCTTGCCTCCCTGGTAGAGGTTGCCGACCTTCTTGCCGTCGGAGCAGGCCGAGCAGTCGGCGACCGAGGCGTTGCCGGCGAGCGTGTTGGCGGATCGCTCCGCCTCGTAGGCCGTGGTCGTCAGGGCCTCGCCCTTGGGGTCGACGGTGAACAGGCGCGAGCCGTGGGCGGGCAGGGCCTGGGTGATCTTGTCCTTGTAGGTGCCGAGGTTCTCGTGGTTCCACAGGTCGCGGACCGCGGCCTTGCCGGTGAAGCCGAGGGCGGCCCAGGCGGCGGTCACCGAGGCTGGCTTGGCGGCGAGGTTGAACAGGGCGACGGTGTAGGTGCCGTCGGGGTTCTTCGACGCCCACACCTGCTGCGGGTCGGAGGGGGTGACCGGGTGCGCGGGTGGGTTCGGGCCCTGGTTGAGGGCGATGACCTCGCGGTTGGTCAGCAGGGACAGGCCGTAGGAGTCCAGGCGGGTGAGGTCGTCACCGGTGTACAGGGGCGACTTGGCGATGGCCCACAGGGTGGCGTAGCTCTGCCGTTCCGCCTTGGTGAGGCCGTCCATCTCGCCGTTGCCGACGTCGAGGGAGTCGAGGTCGTTCCAACCGCCGGGGCCGGCGTGCCGGGTCCACGCCGGGAGGTCGTCCCAGCGGTCGTCGACGGAGTTCTCCCAGCTGACGAGGGTGTTGCAGTAGCACTCGACGTCGGTGTCGATGCGCCAGCCCTGGGAGTGCTTCTTCCAGTCGGCGATCCTGCCGATGTCGAGGGACCAGGACAGTTCCAGGTGGATGGGGCGGCCGGTGGCGGCGATGGCCTGGTGCCAGGCGGCGACGTCGGCGACGTTGTCGTACTGCTCGCCGCTCTTGCCGGAGCCGGGTCCGACGCCGTCGAGCTTGAGGAAGTCGTAGCCCCAGTCGGCGAACAGCTGGGCCTGGGAGTCTATGTACTTCTGGGCGCAGGGGCGGGAGAAGTCGAGCTTGTAGGAGCTGTCCCAGCCGTTGGTGGTGCGCAGGTCGTCATAGACGATGTCGGCGGTGGTGCAGTCGTCGGTGTTCCAGATCGGCGTCCTGCCGTCGTTGTACGCCTCCTTCTCCAGGCCGGCCGGCAGGTAGATGCCCGCCTTGAGGCCCTTGGCGTGGAGGTGATCGGCGACGGCCTTCATGCCGCGCGGGAAGCGGACGGGGTCGGCCTTCTGCCGGGCGTACTGGTCGAATTCGGGCTTCCACGTCTTGTCGCGCCACCAGCCGGCGTCGATGTTGACGTACTCGTAGCCGTACTTCTTCAGCTTGGCGGCCAGGGCGTCGGCCTGCTTCAGGACGTTGGCCTCGGTGAGGTAGCTGTAGTCGCCGTCGGGATTGAGACCCGGGTACTTGGAGGACTGCATGCTCCAACTCGACCAGCCCATGTAGGGCTTGGCGGCCAGGGAGGAGGAGACCTCGGCAGGGGTGGAGGCCGCGGCGGACGTCGTCCGGGTCCCGGCGTGGACCGTGGGGGCGACGGCGGTGGTGGCGCCCGCGGTGAGGGCGAGGACCACCAGGGCTCTGAGGGTGCGTGCGGGCAGGACGGTGTACGAGGATGACCGCATGGGTCGTGCCTCCTGTGGGTTCGGTTTCCGTCGGGGGAGCGGGGCGGCTCAGCCCTTGCCCGAGCCGATGGTGAGACCGCTGATGAACTGGCGCTGGAGCGCGAAGTAGACCAGCAGGGTGGGGATCGCGGTCATCAGCGCACCTGCCGCGATCAGATTGGGGTTGGTGAAGTACTGCCCCTGGAGATTGGCCAGCGCGGAGGTGACGGGGCGCTTGTCACCGGTGTCGATCAGGAGGAGGGGCCAGAAGAAGTCGTTGTAGATCCAGATCGACTCCAGCGTGGCCAGGGCGGCGAAGGCCGGGCGGCACAGGGGGAGCACGATCTGGAAGAACTGGCGCCAGGCCTGCGCTCCGTCGACGACGGCGGCCTCGAAGATCTCCTTGGGGACCGTCCTCATGTAGTTGCTGAGGACGAAGGTGCAGAAGCCGCACTGGTAGGCGATGTGGATGGCGATGATGCCCCAGGCGGAGTCGTACAGCAGCAGGGAGTCGCTCATCCACGGCGGGAGCGGGATCTGCAGGTACAGCCGGTACAGCGGGGTGATCAGGACCTGCGGGGGCAGCAGGTTGCCCGCGGTGAAGAGCATCAGCAGGGCGATGTTGAAGCGGAAGTCGAAGCGGGCGACGAAGAAGGCGACGGCCGCGGAGAACAGGAGCGTGCCGAGGACGGCGGGGACGGTGATGAGGACGGAGTTCCAGAAGAAGTGCGGCATCCCGGACTCGTTCCAGGCGTCGCTGTAGTTCTCCAGGCCGAAGCTGTGCGGCAGGGAGAAGTACCCGTGCTCGGAGGTGTCGCCGTAGGAGCGCAAGGAGGTGTAGACGGCCCACAGCAGGGGGACCAGCCACAGCACGGAGACGCCGCCGAGCAGCAGGTGGCGGCCCAGGTTGCGGGGCGGGCGGGAGGGGCCGTCGTGCGGCTCGGGCCGGCGCGCCGGCCGGGACCGCTGAGCGGGCCGGGGGGCGGTCGTGGTCACTGGTCCTCCTTGCGGAACGTCTGGAAGAGGAACGCCCCGATGGCGGCCAGGGAGACCAGGAGCAGGACGACTGCGAGGGCGGAGCCGTATCCGATGTGACTCGACTCGCCGATGATGTTGTCGGTGATGAGCAGGGACAGCAGTTCCATACCGGGTTTGCTGCCGATGCCGCCGCCGAGGACGTAGACGATGTCGAAGGCCCGCAGGGATTCCATGACGGTGACGACCAGAATGATGATGTTCACCGGCTTCAGCGCGGGAAAGACCACGCGCAGGAACGTCTGGCGGCCGTTCGCGCCGTCGAGTGAGGCCGCCTCTCTCAGAGCCGGGTCGAAACTCTTCAGGCCGGCCAGGTAGAGGATCATGATGTAGCCGGTGTGCCGCCAGCCGGACGCCACGAGGACGGCCCACAGGTTCAGGTCGGGGTTGCCCAGCCAGTCGATGTGGTGGGCCGAACCGGTCGCCCCCAGGAGGCTGTTGAGCAGGCCGGTGTCCGGGTTGTAGATGATCTCCCAGATGAAGCCGACGACGGCGAGGGAGAGCACCATGGGCAGGAAGATCGCCGTCTGGTAGAAGCGCGTGAAGCGGATCTTCTTGTCCAGCTGGTAGGCCAGGAAGATGCCGAACGGGGTCGGCAGCAGCGCCGTGAACAGCAGCCAGACGACGTTGTGCCGTACGGCGGGCCAGAACGGCGGGTAGTTGGTGAAGATCTGCTGGTAGTTCTCCGTGCCCGTCCAGTGGATGTCGCTCAGGTGGATGCCGTCCCAGGTGGTGAAGGACAGCCCGACCGAGGCGAGTGCGGGCAGCCAGACGAAGACGAGCAGGGCGAGGACGGGCAGGCCGATGGCGGCCGTCAGGAAGAGACGGTCGCCCTTGCTCAGCCGGGAGGGGGAGGTCGCGGAGGACACGGCGGGGCCTTTCCGGTCCTGGTCAGGCGGAGAAGAAGCGCGAGCGCTGGGACTCGATCCTCTTCAGCGTCGACGCTCCGTCGTCGGGGTGGCCGAGCCATTCGGTGAGGCCGGGCAGGACGACGGTGGAGATGAAGCCGGGGTCGCTGTCGCGGTCGGCGAACTGGCTGATGTGCTTGGCGGAGGCGATGAGTTCGGCGGACTTCTTCTGCAGGTCGTTGTAAGAGGCGGTGGACGCCTGCCTGTTGACGGCGAGGTTGCTCGGGTCGACGCCCATGTACAGCTCTTCGGCCCGGGCGCCGCCGAGGAATTCCAGGAACTTCCGCGCGCCGCTGTCGTTCTTGGGCTTGCGGCTGAGCATGAACCCGTCGGTGGGCGCCTCGACGGCGTCCTGCCCATGGCTGCCGTCGATCTCCGGGAAGGGGAAGAAGTCGATGTCGGCGCGTATCTTCTCGTCGGTCACCTGCTGGCCGAGGAAGAGCCCGATGACGGCCATGCCCGACTTCTTGTCGATCAGTGACTGTGCGGCGTCCTGCCAGGAGCGCCCGCCGGCGCCGCTCTGGTAGTACGGGGTCACCTCACGCCACAGGTCCAGGACGCGGGCGGCCCGCTTGTCCGTCCAGGAGACCTCGCCGCGCATGAGCTGCATGTGGAAGTCGTAGCCGTTGGCCCGCAGGTCCAGGTAGTCGAAGGCACCGAGCACGGACCAGCTGTCGCCGCCGCCGTAACCGGAGGCGATGGGCGCCAGGCCGTCCTTCTTCATCTGCTTGGCCAGCCTGGTGAACTCGTCCCACGTACGCGGCACTTCGTAGCCGCGTTCCTCGAAGACGCTCTTGCGGTAGAAGACCGCCCACGGGTAGTTGTACAGCGGGACGAAGTAGTACTTGCCGTCCTCGCCGCGCGAGAGCTGCTTGGTGGCTTCGCTGAATCCGCCGCCGATGGTGTCCCACACGTCGTCGACGGGAGCGCACAGGCCCTTCTTGGCGAAGTACTGCATGCGGTAGCCGGCGAACCAGGTGAAGACGTCGTCCGGGGTGCCCTGCAGGTAGCTGGTGATGCTCTTCTGGAAGGTGTCGTGGTCGACGGTGTTGGTCGACACCTTCAGGTTCGAGTCCCGGGTGAACGCCTTGGTCACGGCCGCGTAGGCCGACTTCGGCGTGGCGTCGGCTCCGTTGGAGCCGAACGTGACCGTCTTGGGGTCGGCTGCCGCTCCTGCGCCGCATGCGGTGAGCAGCGGGGCGGACAGGACGGCGGTTCCGAGACCGAACAGCCCGCCCACGACTCTGCGACGGCCGGGACCCTGCGCAGCCAGGGGAGTGCGGCTCTGCTGCGTCATCGTTGCTCCTCGTGCGTGTTAGTTCGTGTCTGATCTGATGAAGGACTGGATCGCGGTGGCCGCGGCCCCGCGGGCCCATTCCTCGAAGGGCAGGGGGCGGGTCCGGACGTCGCACCGGGCGGCGGACCCGAAGGCGGCCGCGGTGAAGGCGTCGCGGATCTGCTCGGCGAACAGGTCGTAGGCGGCGAGCCCTTCACCGGAGATGATCACGCGCTCGGGGCCGAGCAGATTGGCGACCGTGGCGATGCCGCGGCCGATGGCGTCACCTGCAGCCGCGTACACCTTCCGGACGCCGGCCACGTTCTGCCGGGCGAGCTCGACGGCGTGGAGCGGATCGGCGACCTCGGCCCCCGTCGCCTCCCGGATACGGCGGATGATCGCGGCGTCCGACGCGATCGCCTCCACACAGCCGCGGTTGCCGCAATGGCAGGGTGGGCCGGCCGGATCGACGGTCACATGGCCGATCTCACCCGCCACACCGTGCGCACCGGCGACGACCCGGCCGTGTACGACGAGTCCGCAGCCGATGCCCGCGCCGACCGTCACGACAGCGAAGTCGGACAGGCCCGCTCCGGCGCCGAACCACTGTTCCGCGACGGTGAGCGCGCGCACGTCGTTGTCGACCGTGACCGGCAGACCGGTGATCGTGGCGGCCAGTTCGGCCAGCGGCACGTCGTGCCACTCAAGGAACGGCGAGTAGCGGACGGTGCCCTCCCCGCGGTCGACGTCTCCGGACACGGCGACGCCGAGGCCCAGGACCCCGACGCCGAGGCCGGCCGCCTCGGCGAGCAGTTCCTGCACCAGGTCGGCGGCCGAGGCCAGGACCGATCCGGGGTCCCGGCCCTCCAGCGGAGTGTGACGGGAGACGAGGATCCGGCAGCACAGGTCGGTGAGGACACCGATGATCTCGTCACCGGTCACCTTCAGGCCGACGAACAACGCTCGCCCACCGTCGACCCGGACCAGGTTCGCCGGCCGCCCGAGCGAGGGACGGGCGTCCTCGTCGGCCCCCTCCACCAGGTAACCGGCCTCGATCAGAGGACGGACCGCCTTGGTGACGGCGGCGGGCGACAGCCCGGCTCGGCGGCCCACTTCGAGGCGCGTGAGGGGGCCGTGCGACAGGACGGTGGTGAAGATCTGGGAGGCGGCCGGTGTGTTCACCGGGAACGTCTCGGGGTGGAGGGCGGGTTGCATGGCCGGAACCTATGTTGCTTATTTTCTGCTGTCAATGAAAGAAGCAGAGATCGCTCGATGTGAAGCTCGGGCCCGTATTAGGCATGCAAATCCTCTTCAGGCGTGGGGGGTTGACACATGATCCAAGGTCGCGGTTGTCTCTGCCGCAGCATCCCCGAAGCCCGAACGTGAGGCCCCATGCCGTTGATCTCCCGCTCCCCCGACACCGGGACGTGGCTGCTGAACACCCAGGGCACGTCGTACGCGCTGCGGATCGACGAGAGCGGCGCGCCCTGCCACGTGGCCTGGGGCCCGCGGCTGACCCTGGACGAGGCGGAGGAACTCCTCACCCCGCCCGGCCCGTCGGCCAGCAGCTTCGAGGGCCGGCCGCCGGTGGGTGAGGAACTGCCCGTCGACGGCGGAACCCGCTACGGGCCCCCCTCGCTGCAGATCCGCTACGAGGACGGCACCCGCGCGTTCGAATGGCAGCCGACCGGGCACACGGTCGTCGAACCCTGCGCGGGCACCGCCGAGCTGATCCTCGAATTCCGCGACCGGCTGTACCCGCTGGAGGTGGCCCTCCACTACCGCGTGCGCGACGACACCGACGTCATCGAGCGCCGCACCGTACTGCGCAACGGCGGGGACCAGCAGCTGAGCCTGCTGCGCGCCGACTCCGCCGCCTGGGCCCTGCCCCCGCTGCCGGACTACCGCCTCAGCCACGTCACCGGCCAGTGGTCGGCCGAGAGCCGGCTGCACCGTGACCGGCTGCCGCACGGCGAGACCGTGCTGACCAGCCGGCGAGGTGTCACCAGCCATCACGCCAACCCCTGGGTGATGCTGGACTCCGGCGAAGCGACCGAGCAGCACGGCCGGGTGTGGAGCACCGCCCTGGCGTGGAGCGGCAGTTGGCGCATCACCGTGCAGCGCACTCCCGACGGCCGCGTCGGCCTCACCGGGGGCGCCGGCCACGAAGGCGTCCCCGTACCTCTCGCGCCGGGGGAGGAGTTCACCGCTCCGGTCTTCGCCGGGCTGTACACGGACGGCGGATTCGGCGCGGCGGGCCGCGCCTGGCACGCCTACATCCGCACCTACGTGATGCCCCACGCCCACGAGACGGCCCCGGTGCTGTACAACTCCTGGGAGGCGACCGGCTTCGACGTCGACCAGGTCGGCCAGAAGGCGCTCGCCGAACGGGCCGCCGCACTGGGGGTGGAGCTCTACGTCGTCGACGACGGATGGTTCGGCGGCCGCCGCGGCGACACCGCCGGCCTCGGCGACTGGGCCCCCGCCCCCGACCGTTTTCCGGATGGACTCGGCCCCCTGGCCCGAGCCGTCCACGACCTCGGGATGCGCTTCGGCATCTGGGTCGAGCCCGAGATGGTCAACCCCGACAGCGACCTGTACCGCGCCCACCCCGACTGGGTCCTGCACATCCCCGGACGGCAGCGCACCGAGTTGCGCAACCAGCTCGTCCTCAACTTCGCCCGCCAGGACGTCGCCGACTGGGCCTACGACTGGCTCACCCGTCTCGTGGCCGACCACGGCATCGACTTCCTCAAGTGGGACATGAACCGGTCCTTCGGAGAAGCCGGCTGGCCGGGACAGTCCGACGGCGCCGACCGGCTGTGGACCCGCTACGTGAGCAATCTCTACGACGTCATCGACCGGCTGCGTGCCGACCACCCGGACCTGCGGATCGAGACGTGCAGCGGCGGTGGAGGCCGGATCGACCTGGGCATCCTCGCCCGCACCGACCAGGCATGGGCGTCGGACAACACCGACGCCGTCGACCGGCTGTCCATCCATCACGGCTTCACCCAGCTGTATCCGGCGCGTGCGATGTCCGCCTGGGTGACCGATGTGCCCAACCAGCTGACCGGCCGGTCCGTTCCGCTGCGCTTCCGCTTCCACGTCGCGATGTCCGGGCTGCTGGGCATCGGCGGCGATCTCACGGCGTGGTCCGAGGAAGAACTCGCCGAGGGGGCGGCGCTGGTCGCCGAGTACAAGGAGGTGCGGCACCTCGTGCAGCACGGTGCGCTGTACCGGCTGTCCGCGCCGCCGCTGGACGACACCCCCACCGTCGTGGAGTACGTGGCCGAGGACGCCGGCGAGGTGCTGATCCTCGCGTGGCAGCGCGGGCCGCGCCACGGAAGCCCCAGGTTGCCGGTGCGGCTGGCCGCCCTGCCTGCCGGTGCGCGGTACCGCGACAGCCGCACCGGTGCCGTCCACCACTCGACGGTGCTCACCGAGTACGGCTTGCGTCTCGACCTGCCGGCCGGGGACTGGGCCAGCACAGCCGTGCACCTCACCCGTGTGCCCGAGGACCTGCCCCGTCGGCGGCGGTCCCGGTTCGCCGGACACGACGACATCTGAACGGACGGCCCGGGAGCCGGTCTCCCGGGCCGCAGCACCGCTTTACCCTCCGCCCTGGATGAGGAGCTGACGTGCGCAACTCAACACGCTCGACGACACGGCACGCTGAATCGGACGAGCGCACCATGCGCGCACGACGGACGCGGCGGACGCGGTGGTCGGCCCTCTCCGGCGTCCTCGGCGCGATGGCGCTGGTGGCTGCCTCGCCCGCCCCGGCCCACGCGAGCGTCCTGCAACTCCTGCCCCAGAACGCCGACGGCCTGGAGCAGACCTTCTCTCCTGCCTACGACTACGACACCGACGGCTGTTACGCGACCGCCGCCATCGGCGCCGACGGCACCGTCAATCCCGGTCTGCCGCTGGGCGGCGACGTCAACGGCAAGTGTCACGACCAGGCCCAGCTGGCCAACGCGAACACCTACTCCCGCGAGAAGTGCAACAACGGCTGGTGTGCCGTCGTGTACGCCAGCTACTTCGAGAAGGACCAGGCTACCCTCGGACCTCTGGCCATCGGACACACCCACGACTGGGAGCACGTCGTGGTGTGGATCAGCGACGACGAAGTCCGGTATGTCGCCGCCTCGCACCACAGCACGTACGTGATCGCGGCACGCTCGTCCGTGCGCTTCGACGGCACCCACCCCAAGATCGTCTATCACAAGGACGGCGCCTCGACGCATGCGTTCCGCTTTGCCGACGGCAACGACGAACCTCCGGAGAACGCGACAGGCGGCTGGTTCTATCCCCGCCTGGTCGGCTGGAACGGCTATCCGGCCGGCTACCGCGACAAGCTCATGAGCGCCGACTTCGGCGCGGCCTCCATCAAGATCAAGGACGGGGACTTCGCGTACGCACTCACCCAGTCCAAGCCCGCCGGGATCCCGTTCGACCCGGGCGCCTGAGAAGGAGGAGCCACGACGGGACCCCAGGACGACACCACTGATACCATCCATACCATGTCGGACACCAAAGCAATGAGTCTGCGCTTTCCCGACCCCGCGCAGCGGGAAGCCATCGCGGCGGCCGCCAAACAGGCGGGTGTCAGCATGCAGGAGTACATCCTCTCTGCCGCCTACGACCGTGCGACCGCCGTGGAGCAGCGGTTCCTTGCCGGATTCAAGGCGTCCATGACCCGCAGCGGCGCCGCCTTCGCCGCCGAACCGAGCAGCACCGATCCCAGCCCGGAGCAGCGGGCGGCCGAGCGTGAGGCCAAGCGGGAAATCGACCAGCACGAGCGGGGACACGCCGCGTGACCGACCAGGAACCGCTGCACCCGATCGACGTCACGTTCCTGCTGCACGCCGCCGAGATCCTCGCCGGGGATCCCCAAGTCGACGACTACGGACCGCTCTACGCCGCCGCAGCCCGGGTGAACGCCAAGGCCATGAAGCGGGACATCTACGGATCCCTGCACCTCAAGGCCGCCGCGCTGTTGCAGACACTGGCCAGGCTGCCCTGTCTGGAACACTCCAACGAGGCTTTCGCCTGGCACGCGAGCGAGGCCTTTCTGTTCCTCAACGGACGGGAGCTGGAGTACCCGCCCAAGGCGGCCCTCGCCCTTGTCCGCGACGCTGTCTCAGGCGCGCTCGGAGTCGCCGGAATCGCCCGGCAGCTACGCGACTGGACCGTCACCTGACCCCCAGGTGCGGACGCGACATCCGCGAAGGGCGGGGTCGTTCGGCTGTGATCAGGGGGAGGGCAGTTCGCCCCGCAGGCGCCGGCCACGTCGCTCGTGACCGGCGCCTCCGCGGCTACACGGCTGCGTGTCGAGAGTGTGTCAGGCGCCGAAGATCTTCAGCACCTCGGCCACGAACTCCTCGGGACGCTCCTCCGCCAGGAAGTGCCCGGCCCCCGGGAACTCGACGTACGTGACGTCGTCCACCATCGGATCCACCATGGCCTTCGAGACCGGCAGCAGATAGCCGCTGAAGTACACCAGAGGCATGGAGAGCTTCGGGTAGGTGCCGAAGTCGATGATGTCCTGGTAGAACGTGTCGAACCACTTGTTGGTGGCGATGATGGACTCGGCGGTGTCGTAGCCGGCGGCGGCCATGGAGCGGACGTCCTCGGTGAACACCTCGGGGTGGTCGCCGCCGATGTTCTTGATGTTCCAGTCGATGATCTCGCGCGCCTTGCCGGCGAAGAGCTTGTGGGGAAGGTCCGGAATCTGACCCATGACCCACCAGAACGGGAAGATCACCTCTCGCGCCTCGGGGGGCTGGACCATCGAGAAGTTGTGCATGCCCGGGTTGGGGTGGACACCGTCGGCGATGATCAGCTTCTTGACCACCTCGGGGTGATTGATGGCCAGGCTCCAGGCGACCATGCCGCCGATGTCCTCGCCCTCGACGTACGCCTGCTCGTAGCCGAGGGAGCGGATCAGCTCGTATATGTCCTTGGCCATGTTCTTCTTGTCGTACCCGGACTCGGGCTTCGCCGAGTCCCCCATGCCGCGGATGTCGACCACGATGACGCGGAAGTGCTCGGCGAGTTTGGGCATGACCCGCTGGTAGTAGTACCAGGTGCGCGGGTAGCCGGTCATGAGAACGAGGGGCTCCCCCTCTCCGCCGATGACGTAGTGCAGCTGAGTGCCGTTGACATCGGCGTACGCGTGCTCGAAACCTTCAGGCGTGTTGGCCATGGGGGATTCATCCGTTCTGTTTGCTGTTGATCTCGCGCAGCGCGTCCGGCTGCGAAAGGGGCACGGCTGTATGACGTGACCTGCTGCCGCAGTCGTCCGCGGCAGGTGTGTTGCCGATGCGTCCGGTGTCCATGACCTCGCTCGACCGTCCGGGAACGGTGAGGAGGAACCGCCGGCTCGCGGTGTGTGCGGCTAGTCCCGCTCCGGCGCTTGTACAGTGCCGAGCTTGCGGGAGAACTCAAGCATCTGCGGTGTGAAGCGCTCGGCGGTCCACAGTTCCGGCTCGTGGCCCGGCAGCGGGTCGTCACCGTACCGGAGGAAGAATTCCTCCGGCCCTGCAGGCGTGAACAGGAAGACCATCTTGGTGGGGCGAGGGCTCCGGTTCTTGAAGCGGTGCCGTGTGCCACGAGGCACATAGATGAAGTCGCCGGCCTTCGCGGTGAGGATCGTCTCACCGTTCAGAAACTCCAGTTCACCCTCTATGAGGTAGAACGCTTCGTCGCTGTTCTCATGCATGTGCGCGACGGGGCCGTTGCCGGGCGGGACAGTGGCGACGACGAAACTGAGTGTCCCGTGTGACTGCTCACCGCTGAGCTTGATGTTGTACTCGTCCCCGACGACCCACTTGACCGTGCCGTCGCTCTCGGGAACGTACATCGCATCACTGTCGTACGTCTTCGATCCTGTCTCGGACAAGGTGATGGTCCTCTCTTACACGCTCCGCCTGTTGCGGACACGTATGGCGCCGACGTGGTGTGGTCACGCCTGAGCCATCGGACAGATCGTTGCTTGACTCAGCAAGTAATACTCGGGTCTGGCGGGTTGTCAAGGGGCAAGTAGGGCGCAGTCGTTCGATGTTTCGCGAACCTTGGGGTGATTCCCGTCGTTCTGGCGCGCCGTACTGAACGAAGAATTGATCCATCTAGGTGCTTGACGTAGCAACTATCATCCTGATTAGATGCTTGCTGAAGCAAGTAAATCAAGTCGATGATCGCCTGCCAGCCACCCATAGGTCCGCACCCAGAGAGGCCTGCCCATGTCGCCTACGGCATCAGGAAACAGTTCGGCCCAGACCCATCTCCCTGTCCCCGCACACTGGATCGACGGGCACTCAGTTCCGGTGGTCGGCCCCGGCCTTGACGTGGTCAACCCCGCCACGGGCGAGGTGATCGCCTCGGTCCCCGAGGGCACGGCAGAGGATGTCGACCGTGCGGTCGGTGCGGCGACGGCGGCCTTCGCCGACTGGTCGACGACCGACCTCGCCCACCGGATCGCGCTCATGCGCCGGGTGGCCGAGGGCCTGCAGACCCGGCAGGAGGAACTCGCCACCGTCATCACGGCGGAGATCGGCGCGCCGATCTCGTTCTCCCGGCTGGCGCACGCGGGCTTCCCCGCCGAGGCCATAGCGGCGGCCATCACCGTGGCCGAGGAATACGTGTGGTCGGAGGAGGTGGGCAACTCCACCGTCGTGCGTGAGCCGATCGGGGTCGTGGGAGCGATCACGCCGTGGAACTTTCCCCTGCAGCAGGTCGTCAACAAGGTGGTCCCCGCTCTGCTGGCGGGCAACACCGTCGTTCTCAAGCCGTCCGAGGTGTCACCGCTGTCGGCTCAGATATTCGCCGAGGTCACCGCCCAAGCCGGCGTTCCGGCCGGTGTCTTCAACCTGGTGCACGGCACAGGAGCCGTCGTGGGTGAGGCGATCGCCCGCCACAGTGGCATCGACATGGTGTCCTTCACCGGCTCCACCATGGCGGGCAAGCGCGTTGCCGCCGTCGCCGCCGACACCGTCAAGCGTGTGTCCCTGGAACTCGGAGGCAAGGCCGCGCTCGTCGTCCTGCCCGAGGCCGACCTGGACGAAGCCGTCAGCCAGGGCCTCGCCAATGCCTGGGTCAACGGCGGTCAGGCCTGCGGCGCCTGGACGCGGATGCTGGTTCCGACCGAGGCGCACGACTTGGTGGTGGAGAAGCTGCGGGAAGCCGCCGCCGCATACACGACGGGGGATCCCACTCGTGAGGAGACCGACCTGGGCCCTCTGGCCTCCGAAGCCCAGCGCCGGCGGGTGAACGAGTACATCGAGAAGGGCATCGCCGACGGCGCCACGCTCGTGGCCGGAGGCCCGGACAGGCCGGAAGGCCTGGAAACCGGTGCCTACGTCAAGCCGACGATCTTCGCCGACGTGGATCCGGATTCCACCATCGCCCGGGAGGAGATCTTCGGGCCCGTCCTCACGGTCATCCCCTACACGGGCGACGATCAGGCCGTGGCCATCACCAACGACACCGTCTACGGCCTCAGCGCCGCGATCGCCGGCGACGACGACCACGCACTGGCCCTGGCTCGGCGGATCCGGGCGGGCCAGGTCATCATCAACGGCGGGCAGTACAACTTCATGGCCCCCTGGGGCGGGTACAAGCAGTCCGGGAACGGCCGGGAGAACGGTCGTGCCGGCTTCGAGGAATACCTCGAGACGAAGGCCATCAGCGTCTGACACTGCCACGGCCCTCCTGTCCCGCACGGGTGCCGTGCCAGGGCCGGCTCGGCACCGCCGGGGTGGCTCACCTTCGCGGCCGAGCACTGACAGCCGCTCCCACCACCAGCTCGGAGAACGTTCCATGCCCCAGCCCACCTCACGCACCCGCCACCAGTTCGTCTTCGCCGTGCTCGCCGTGGGCATCCTGGCCTTCTCCCTCCTGCAGTCGCTGCTCACCCCCGTGCTGGTCACCGTGCAGGAAGAACTGCACACCAGCCGCTCCACGGTGACGTGGGTACTGACCGCCTACCTTCTGTCCGCATCGATCTTCACCCCGATCATGGGAAGGCTCGGCGACATCCTCGGCAAAAAGCCCGTCTTCGTGGCCGCCCTGGTGGCCCTCTCCCTGGGCGCCCTGCTGGCAGCGCTGGCCTGGAACGTCGCAGTGCTGACAGCCGCCCGGGTCATCCAGGGCATCGGGGGCGGGATCCTCCCCCTCGCCTTCGGAGTGCTCCGGGACGAGTTCCCACCGGAGAAGGTCTCCGGGGCGGTCGGGGCCCTCGCCTCCCTGACGGCGGTCGGGGCCGGTACCGGGGTCGTCCTCGCGGGGCCGATCGTCAACACCCTGGATTATCACTGGCTGTTCTGGATCCCCATGGCGCTCACCGCCGTCGCCGCGGTCGCCGCCCACCTGGTGATCCCGACATCCTCACTGCGCACCCCCGGGCGCATCAGCCCCCTACCCGCCCTGCTGCTGTCGGCATGGTTGGTGGCCCTGCTCGTGGCACTCAGCAAAGCACCGGGCTGGGGCTGGGCCTCAGGGAGAACCGTCAGCCTTCTCGTCGGCGCCGTGGTCATCGCGGCTTGCTGGGTCCATGTCGAGAAGCGGTCCGCGGCTCCGCTGGTGGACATGCGGATGATGCGGCTTCCGGCGGTGTGGACCAACAATCTGGTCGGGTTGCTCATGGGCGTCAGCATGTACGCGCTCTTCGCCTTCGTGCCGCAGTTCGTCCAGACCCCCCGTTCCTCCGGCTACGGCTTCGGTGCCGGCGTCACCCAGTCGGGGCTGATCCTGCTTCCGCTCACCGTCATGATGTTCCTCAGCGGCATGGCCAGCGGCTCGATGACCGCACGGATCGGCGGCCGAGCCGTGATCGCGTGCGGTCTGCTGACCAGCCTCCTCGCTGTGGCCGTGCTCACCTTCGCGCACAGTGAGAAGTGGGAACTCTACGTCGCCACCGGGCTCCTGGGCGGGGGCTTCGGTCTCGCCTTCGCCGCGATGTCCAGCCTCATCGTAGGTGCCGTGCCGCCCGACCAGACCGGTGTCGCCAGCGGCATGAACACCAACATCCGCACCGTGGGCGGCTCCATAGGTGCCGCCCTGATGACCAGCGTCGTCACCGCCGATCTCGCCCCGACGGGCCTGCCCCGGGAATCCGGCTACACCCACGGCTTCGGCATGCTCGGTGGAGCCCTCCTCATCGCTGTGCTCGCCGTCCTGCTGATGCCCCGGCCCAGCCGGGACAGTGGTGTCCGTGTGGCCGCGCACCGATCGTCGCGACCCGCCGAAGCGGCGCCGACGACACCCGCATCGTGAGGGTCCCCGTCTCACAGGGACCAGACCGGGCTAAGGGGACTTCTTGGAAGCCGATCGGCTCAGACGCCTCCATTTGTTTTGAGCGCCTCAAACCTCTCCTTATAATCGGAGACCTCGATTCCTCACAGGAGGTCCCCTTGAACACCGTCCTCAGGTACCGGGCCCGTCTTCTGGCCGCCACCGCCGCGGCGGCCGGGCTGGTGCTGGCGGCCGGATGCACCTCCAGCGACGACGGCGACGGCGCCAAGAAGACCGCCACCGGCGGGGTCGAGCTCGTCAAGGCCGGACAGCTCACCACGTGCACCCATCTGCCCTACCCGCCCTTCCAGTCGGAGATCGACGGCAAGGTGCAGGGCTTCGACGTGTCCTTGGTCGACCTGGTCGCCAAGGACCTGGGTGTGAAGCAGGACATCGTCGACCAGCCCTTCGAGAACTTCAAGACGGGCGGGTCGCTCAACGCCGGTCAGTGTGACCTGGCCGCCGCCGGCATGACCATCACCGAAGAGCGCAAGAAGAACGTCGACTTCTCGGACCCCTACTTCCAGGCCACCCAGGCCGTCCTGGCCGACAAGAACAGCGGGATCTCGTCCTTCGCCGACCTGAAGGGCAAGAAGGTGGGCGCCCAGGCGCAGACCACCGGTGAGGACTACGCCAAGAGCAAGGGCCTCGACCCGGTCTCCTTCGAGTCCTCCGACGCCGTCCTCAACGGCCTGCGCACCGGCCAGGTCCAGGCAGTCGTCATCGACTACCCGGTGGTCCAGGGATGGCTGAAGGACAAGGCCAACGCCGACGCCTTCAAGGTCGCCGAGCAGATCAACACCGGCGAGCAGTACGGCTTCACCGTCAAGAAGGGCAACGACAAGCTGCGGGAGGCCATCAACAAGGCGCTGGCGGACGCCAAGGCCGATGGCACCTACAAGAAGCTGTACGAGCAGTGGATCGGTCCGTACGACGAGTCCGCCGCCTCCCCGTCCGCCTCATGACCCAGCCCGAGACAGCGCTCCAGCCGAAGAGGAAGGGACTCACCCGCCGTCAGCGGCGCAGTCTCTCACGCGGGGTCCAGTACGTCGTCTTCGTCGCGGCCGTGATCGCCTTCGCGGTAGCGGCCGACTGGGACCGGCTGCGCAACCAGTTCGCCCAGCGGGCCATCGCGGAGCAGATGTTCCCCGAAGTGATCACGCTGGCACTGAAGAACACCGTGCTGTACACGGTGTCCGGCTTCGCCGTCGGCCTGGTGCTCGGCATGGTCATCGCACTCATGCGGTTGTCGTCCGTCGGCCCCTACCGCTGGCTGGCCGGCGTCTACATCGAGATCTTCCGCGGCCTGCCCGCCCTGCTGATCTTCATCTTCATCGGTGTGGCCGTCCCGCTGGCCTTCCCCGGCACGGAGATCATCGGCGGCACCTACGGCAAGGTGGCCCTCGCGCTCGGCCTGGTGGCAGCCGCGTACATGGCGGAGACCTTCCGCGCAGGGATCCAGGCCGTACCCAAGGGGCAGATGGAGGCAGCCCGTTCGCTGGGGTTCTCGCACGCCCGGGCCATGGTCTCCATCATCCTCCCGCAGTCCTTCCGGGTCATCCTCCCGCCGCTCACCAACGAACTGGTGCTCCTGTTCAAGGACTCCTCGCTGGTGCTCTTCCTCGGAGTCACCCTGGAAGAACGGGAACTGTCCAAGTTCGGTCGCGACCTGGCCAGCCAGACCGCGAACTCCACGCCCATCCTCGTCGCCGGGCTGTGCTACCTGCTGGTCACCATCCCGCTCGGCTTCGTCGTACGCCGCATGGAGGCCAAGGCCCAGGAGGCCGTGAAATGAGCCGACCGGAGATCCGGGTCAGCGCCCTGCACAAGTCCTTCGGTGACAACGAGGTCCTGCGCGGCATCGACCTGGAGATCGACCAGGGCGAGGTCGTCTGCGTCATCGGCCCGTCCGGCTCCGGGAAATCCACGCTGCTGCGTTGCGTGAACCTGCTGGAGGAGCCGACGAAGGGGCAGGTGTTCGTCGGAGGCACGGAGATCACCGACCCCGACGTCGACATCGACGCCGTACGGCGCCGGATCGGCATGGTGTTCCAGCAGTTCAACCTCTTCCCCCACCTGACGGTGACCGAGAACCTGACGCTGCCGCAGCGCCGGGTGCTGCGACGGGACAAGGCGGCGGCCGCGAAGGTGGCCGCGAAGAACCTGGCGCGGGTGGGTCTCGCGGAGAAGGCCGACGCCTATCCCTCGTCCTTGTCCGGCGGTCAGCAGCAGCGCGTCGCCATCGCCCGTGCGCTGGCGATGGGCCCGGAGGTGATGCTGTTCGACGAGCCGACGTCCGCGCTCGACCCGGAGCTGGTGGGCGATGTCCTCGCGGTGATGCGCATGCTCGCCCGGGACGGCATGA
Organism: Streptomyces sp. NPDC026246; assembly: GCF_055567995.1. NCBI lineage: Bacteria > Bacillati > Actinomycetota > Actinomycetes > Kitasatosporales > Streptomycetaceae > Streptomyces > Streptomyces sp. NPDC026246. The sequence continues at coordinate 224,697 of NZ_JBVHPJ010000012.1, forward strand.
CCATGATGGTGGTCACCCACGAGATGACCTTTGCCCGTGAGGTAGCCGACCGGGTGGTCTTCATGGACGGGGGAGTGATCGTGGAGGACGGCACCCCCGAGCAGGTCATCGCCCGTCCCCGCCACGAACGCACCCGCCACTTCCTGTCCCGTCTTCTCGACCCCGCGATGGCGGACGTCGAGGAGGGCACCGTCCAGCCGGGGGACAGGGCCGGATAGCGGTCGCCGATCCGCCGACAGGGCCCGGCCCGTCGGCGCGCCGGCGGACGACGCCCACGGGAAAGGGCCGGTACCCGCGCCGCGGACACCGGCCCCCCGTGGGTCATCGGAGGCCGAAGGCCCGGACGACCGTCTGCACGACGCCGCCGCCGTTGCGCTGGTCGGCGGTGACGCGGAGGGACACGTAGTCGGCCCGGTGCGGCGCGTTCAGGGCTGCGCGCCACGTGCCCTGCCTCTCCTTCAGGCCCTGGCGCTGCCAGGTGGCGCCGTCGTCGTAGGAGATCTCGAGCCCGAGCGAGGACGCCGCGTCATGCGGGGAGTCACTGCCGAGCACTGCCGGCGTGATGGCGAAGCGTCCCGTCCGCTCGGCCCGCCCCTCGCGGTCCAGCACCGTTTCGTAGTCCAGCTGGACGAGCGGGACGGCCTGCACGCCCTCGGCGGCGCCGGAGGTGAAACGCCACTCGGTGTGGGTCCTGGTGGAGTAGGGGGAGATCGTGCCGTCGTGCTTGGTGTCGACGACCAGCCGGTAGGCGCGCTTCTCGGGTGCCAGGTCACCCACACTGAGCGTGGGCCAGCCTTCGACCTTGGTCAGTTGCCTGTCACCTTGGTGGAACGAGATCGCCTGGTACATGCCGGAACCGCCGCTGTGCGCGGAACCCGCGTCGCCGAATCCCTGGATGTAGGCGCTGAGTGCGTTCTCTCCCCGGAACGGGATGTCGGTGCTGATCAGGCGCGGCCGTGTGATGGGCCCGAACCAGCGGTCCTTGTGCACGCTGCCCGGCCGGTAGGTCAGCTGGTCGGTCTGGGAATGTCCCCAGCCGTCCAGGGCGGCGGACTGCTGCCAGGTGATGCCGTCGCCGGCGGACACCCAGTCGGTGCGCCGCCCGGGGGCGACCGCCTCGACGGGCAGGGCGTTGGGCGACATGCCCTTGTACGGCGGGTAGTCGTAAGCCGGGAAGTCCAGTCGCGACTCGGTGACCTGTCGTCCCGGAGGAGGTGCGAAGTCCAGATCGATTCGGGCGAGCCTGCGGGGGTCCGTCGTCGCGGAAGGGTCCTCGGGCACTCGTCCGACGTGGTGATCGACGAGGTCGTAGAGGTACTTCGGCGCGGGGTGCGCCTCGACGGCCAGCCGGATGGTGTGCTTGTGTGCGGCGGCGATCTTCTTGATCAGCTCGCTGCCCTGGTCCTGTGTCATCGAGGCGACCGGAATCGGCCCCTTCGCGACGCCGTCGGGGCTGCCGTACCAGTCGCTGCTGCGGCCGATGCCGTCGTTGACCACCAGGAGCAGCGCAGCACCGCCGCCGTGCGCCGCCGCTGCCTGATCGGTGGGCGCCACCGCGTCGCTCCGGCGGACGACCACGGCTTTGCCCCGGACGGACAAGCCGGCGTACTCCGCCGGTGACCCGGTGCCGGCGAAGACGGCGTCCAGGCGCGAAGTGCCGTCGGCCATCGGCCGGGACCCCGGCTGCACGACCGGGTCTTCGACGTGGAAACCCCGGGCGTTCACCTGAAGAGGTGGCTGTTCGGCCCGGATCCGGGTGGCGAGGACGAAGCTGCCCTTCGTCACCTTGTCCCTGGTCGGCAACGCCCACAGGCTGTCGTACATGGCGGAGGGACGGATCCTCTCCCGCAGGGCACTGCCGTCACCGGGGGTCGGAGTGCTCGAGGTGAAGGAGCGGTACAGGTCGACCCTGCTGTGAGCGACCGTCGTCGGGTGAGGTGTCGCCACCTTGACCTGCCGTGCGCGGGAGGCGTCGAGGTTCACGAGCCGGTCGGCGGTCAGGTCCACTTCGGGTGCCGTGAGCACCGCGAGCCCGAGGGAGTGGCGTCCGTGGGTGCCTTGGACGTCCATCAGGGAGTGGACCATGTACGTACCGGGCGCCCAGCGGCTGGTGTGTCTCCCGTCGGGGATCCACAGGAAGGTGGAGCGCCCGTCCGCGCTCGTGATCTCGACCTCGCCGCTCACGGGTCGGCCGTCGCGGTCCTTCAGGTCGATGGTGAGATTGTGCTTCTCGGATTCGACGGAGATGCCTACGGCCGTGTGCACTGCACCGGTTGCGTGCCGTGCCGTGACCTGTGCGGCGTACTGGCCTGCGCCAAGTCCCTTCGGGTCGACCACGATGCCGACCGTCGAGGTTCCGCGTGCCGGCACCGTGACATGGTCGGTCACGGTCGTGAACACCTCCGCCGTCGAGTCACCGTCGGCAACGGACAGACGCAACTCGATCGGACGGTCGGTGGTGTTGGCGTAGGTGATCTCGCGCTTGACCGGCTGGGGCTGCGTGTTGGGCTGCCACGGTACGAGTCCCGCGTCGACGGATCCGGTCGCGATCACCTCATCGTGGCGGTAGGCGGCGGCGAGGTCCACCCGACCGGTGCCCGCCTGGTAGGGCGTGTATCGAGGGGTGGCCACGCTGGTGCTCATCAGCGTGTCCTTGATCTGTCGCCCGGTCCAGTGCGGGTGTTTCTGCGCCAGCACGGCGGCCGCCCCCGCGACATGAGGTGTGGCCATCGAGGTGCCGCTGTTCGAGTGGTAGTAGCCCTCGCCCCAGGTCATGTACTGGGAGCGCGCTGCCAGCACGTCCACGCCGGGAGCGGTCAGGTCGGGCTTGAGGGCGTCGTCGTTCATACGCGGCCCGGCACTGGAGAACTCGGCGAGCCGATCGGCCGTGTCCACCGCGCCGACGGTGAGTGCGGCGTCCGCCGTTCCCGGCGCGGCGAGGCTGTGCGGGCCGGGACCGTCGTTGCCCGCGGCGACGACGAAGAGCGCTCCCGTTTCCGTGCTGAGCCGGTTCACGGCCTGGCTCATCGGATCGTCCTGGGTGTGCCAGCCGCCGACGCCGAGACTCATGCTGATCACCTTGGCGTGCTGGGTGAGGGCCGCCCACTCCATACCCGCGATGATTCCCGATACGGCGCCGGACCCGGAGTCGCCGAGCACCTTGGCCACCAGCAGGTCGGCGTCGGGGGCCACTCCCCGCTCCTTGCCGCCGGATGCGGCTCCCGTGCCGACGGCGGTGGACGCGGTGTGGGTGCCGTGCCCGTTGCGGTCGACGACGTCCTCGCCGGGGACGAAGCTGCGCGACGCCACGATGCGCTTGGCGAGGTCTGGGTGGGTGGGGTCCACCCCGCTGTCCAGGACGGCCACCCGCACCCCGGTGCCGGTGCCTCCGGCGGCCCACGCGTCGGGGGCGCCGATCTGCGCAGTGGTGTCGGCGAGGGTCGCACGTGCCTTGCTGTCGAGCCACACCCGGTCGACGTCGGCGGTGAAGCGCGGTGCTGCGCCAGAGGCGTCGGGGGCGTCAACGGTCCTGCCCGCCGAGGAACGGCTCGTTACCGGGCCGCTGCCCGTCAGAGCGGACCAGAAGGCCGCGGCCTTGGACCGGGTGGTGCGGACCGCCTCGCCGTGCACGGAGGGAAGCCTCATCGTGGTCTCGGCTCCCGGGAGCGCGGCGTGGGGCGCGGCTGGTGGCTGCGGTGTGACACCCCGCTTCGGTGTCGAGGAGTTCGTGGTGTGCGTCAGGATCAGGGGAAGTGCCTTGGAGCGGGCGTCGTCGTAGCCCTGTGCTGCCAGTTGCGTGACGTTGAAGAGCTGCTTGTCGAGGCGGCCGGTCGCGATGTAGGGCACCGCGTCGTCGGGGTAGACGTAGGTGTCGCCGTCCTCGGTGGCGATGCGCACCGACCCCTGTGCGCCGGGCGGGCGCTGGACGTCCACCGAGGGGGCCGTCCGCCGGGGCGTCTGAGCCATCGTCACCTTGTCGCCCGTGATCAGCGTTACTTCGAGGGGCGCGCGTTGCGGGCCGTCGGTCTCGGCCGTCGTGACCGTGTTCGGTCGGGGAGGAGGAGCGGCGTGTGCTGTGACAGGCGTGATCATGGTGGCCGCAAGGACGGCGGCGAGCGATGCGGTCGATCTTCGAGTGGAGGATATGCGCACGGGGTCTCCAGAGTTGATGATTGATCAGATCCGATCACCCTGGAGCAACAGTGTAAAGTACTTGACTTGACAATAATATTCAGATAGGGAGCCGGCGCGAGGAGGCTGGCCTCGGGGAATCGTGCTGGGGCATCGTGCTGTCCGGAGTGCGCACCCGCCGTCGGGAGTGCTGGGCTACGGTAGGCCGGTCACTTACGGATTGACGGGCCCTGCCGGGGGATGCCACGTCCGCCTCCTCCTGACCGGGCGCCATGGACCGTCGGCCACACAGAGCAGGGGGCTTCCGGTGAGCTGGATCGACATGATGACAAGGCGAGCCCTACCCGTCGCCGCGGTGTGCGGGCTGGTGGCGGGTGCCGTGTTCGGTGGGTCGGGTGCCGCGTCGGCGACCGACCCGGCCGACGCTCCCCCCGGCTATGCCGGTCCGTTCTCGTCGTGCAAGGGGACTGCGGTCACACGCATGCCTTTGTCGGACGGGGTGGGGTACCTCCAGGTCTGGTACGACGATGCGGGCAGTGGTACTTACTGCGCGATGGCTTTCGACAACCGGTCCGGATCGCACAACCTGGAGATTCGCGTCCGCCGCTACGTCTGGCAGACGTCCTGGTACGACAGGGGCTCCTACTCGACCTTCGCTGGAGGCGTCTACGTCTCAGGCGCCAACACCTACTGCGCTGAAGTCACCGGGTGGGTGGAGGTCGACGGCACCAGGTATTCCGGAGGTGGCAGAGTCGGCTGCGACAATTGAGCAATGGGCGGGTGACGGGCCGGAGACTGCCCACGGATCACTGGACGACGCGCCGGACCGTGCCGGCTGAGCCGACGCACAGGTGACGCCTCCGGGTGACGCCTTCTCGCGCGAGGCCAAGGCCCGGCGTCGCAGCTGCTGGAAGCCGCCTCCTTGGCCGCTTCGATGCTCGGTCCCGTCAGGCTCGCGTTCGTCGCACGTGGGAGTCGGGCGGAGAGCCCCACAGTGGCCGGGTGCCGAGATCGGCGATGTCCAACGCCAGTTCGGCGTACATCGCGTTGGCCCAGGAGAACCACGGGCGGGTGAACCGGCTCGGATCGTCCTTGTGGAACGACTCGTGCATGGCGCCCGTGCCGGCGTCCGTGGCCAGCAGGGTCCGCAGAGCCGCTGTCCGCTCTGTGGTGTCGGTACTGGTGAGGCCTCGCACGGCGATGGCGATGGGCCAGATGTGCCCGTCGGGCGTGTGAGGGCTGCCGATGCCTTCCGCTGCCGTTCCCCGGTGCCAGGTCGGGTTCGCCGGGGAGAGGACGAAATCTCGTGTGGCAAGGTACACGGGATCGGTGGTGGGGACGTTCGCGACGAGGGGCAGCGAGAGCAGCCCGGGCATGTTGGCATCGTCCATCAGCAGCGCGTTGCCGTGGCCGTCCACCTCGTAGGCGTAGATCACGCCGTAGTCGGGGTGAAGCACTGTGCCGTGCCGCTCCGTGGCCTCGCGCAGTTCTGTCGCCAACCGTGCGGCGGTCTCGGCGAGTTCCGAGTCTTGCATGAGCTGTGCCAGTTCGGAGGTGCCGTCGAGGGCGGCAGCGGCGCACAGGTTCGCGGGGACGTTGTAACCGTAGTGGCACGCGTCGTCGCTCGGCCGGAATCCGCTCCAGGTCATCCCGGTCCGGGCGACGGGTGTTCCTCGTCCCGCGTTCTGCAGGGTGTCGCTCACTGGTCCGTCCTGACGCACGAACCGATAGGGGGAGAGGCGCTCATGGTCCTGTTCCGTGCGCCACACCGATATGACGGTGCGGGCCGTCCGGAGTGTCTCGGGAAGGTGGTCGGTCCGGCCGGTCGCAGCCCAGAAGCGGTGGGCCAGCAGGAGGGGGAAGGCCAAGGAGTCGACTTCGTACTTCTCCTCCCACACCCAAGGGTCGTCGCACAGGTCGTTGTGGTCGTGGGCCTGCCCGGTGGGTCCGGCGTTGAAGGCGTTGGCGTACGGGTCGTGGGCGATCTGCTGGAACTGCCGACGCAGAACGGCGAGCACGAGTTCCTGCAGGGCCGTGTCGTCGTGCAGGAGGGCTAGGTAGGGCATCATCTGCGTGGAGGAGTCACGCAGCCACATGGCGGGGATGTCGCCCGTCACGACGAAGGCGGTGCCGTCGGGCATCGGCCGGATCGTGCGGGCCAGGGTGTCGTCCAGGCAGCGCACCAGTGTCCGGCCCAAGCGCGGATCGCCGAGGTCGTCGAGGCGGCACACCGCTTGCTGGACGAGGGGATGGTTCTTGACGCTGGTGGGGAAGTGCATGGTCAGCCTTTCGGCGGTCGGCCGGCTCTCGGGCCCTCACTGTTCGGGCTGGAGCCGGGCTGGGGCCATGTCACACGCGCCCTGACGGACCGTCTCCGCGATGGAGGGAACGGGGGGCAGGCGCGTGCCGCCCGGCGGCGGCCGGCACGGGCGGAAAGCGTCCGGGTGAATGTGTTACGCGCTGGTGGGAGGGCTTCCCGGACCGCTCGGAGATGACGTCCCGTGACGGATGACGCGGGTAGGCACGGTGATACGGCGGGAGGCCGGCGGCGCTTCGTCCCGGTGTGCGAGACGGTCGATCAGCAGACGCGCGGCCTGACGGCCGATCTCGTCGGCGTCGTAGGAGACGAGCGTCAGGGGGAGCCCGAGGACGTCGGAGAGATCGAAGTCGTCGAAACCGGCGATGGGAAGGGTGGTCCCGGCCTTGTAGAGGGCGCGGATCGCACCCTGGCTGATGCGGTTGTTGGTGCAGAAGAGCGCGGTGGGCGGCTCGGCTTGCTCGAGCAGGCCGAGGGCCGCCTGCTCCGCCGTGGTGGAGTCGACCAGGCCCTGACGGATCAGGGCGTTGTCCGGTTCGATGCCGAGCTCCTCGTGTGCTGCCCAGAATCCGCGCAGGCGCTCGGCACCGGTGTAGAGCGCCGGCGGGTTGCCCAGGAAGGCGACGCGGGTGTGTCCTTCGGCCAGGAGGCAAGCGGTGGCTTCACGCGCGCCGTGGAAGTCCTCGACCAGCACACAGTCCGTGTCGAGTCCGGCGGGTGGTCGTGCGGCGAGGACCACCGGGACATGCCGCATGGCGCTTGCCAAATGCTGCTGGCGGCTGCCGGCCGGGACGACGATCAGCCCTTCCACTTGGTGAGCGACCAGCCCGTCGATGAGTTCGGGTTCTCGTTCGGCCTGCTCGGCGGAGTTGCTGAGCAGCATGCGAAAGCCGTAGTCCGTCGCGACTTCCTGGACGCCGAGCGCGAGGCGCGAATAGAAGGGGTTGGCGAGATTGGTGACGACGAGGCCGATCATTCCGCTGCCCCCGAGGCGGAGACTGCGGGCGGTCTGGTTGCGGCGGTAGCCCAGTCGGTCGACCGCCGCGAAGACCCGTTCGCGGGTCGCTTGGGACACGCCCGGGTCGTTCTTGAGTACTCGTGAGACGGTCATGGCGCTGACCTGCGCGAGCTTGCCGACGTCATGCATGGTCGGCCCGCCGCCCTGGCGAGCGGTCATGCCTCTGCCCCTTCCTCTGCCTGACTGCGCAGGAGCCCCGGTGCTCATGAGGCGCCCGCTGTGTCCTGTGCCCAGCGGGCCGCCCCGATCAAGGGTGCCTCCACGGGCTGCCGGGCCGGGAGCACGGGTACGTCCGGTCTTCCGGCCGAAGCCAGACCTGTGGTGAGCGCAGGGTGGACCAAGTCCCACGACTGGGCCATGGAGCCACCGACGACCACCGCGGTGGCTTCGAAGCGGTCGATCCATGGAGCCAGGGCCTGGCCGAGGAAGTCGAAAGCGTAGCGGAAGACTTCCGCTGCGGCGGCGTCGCCCTCGTCGGCGCGCGCGGCGATCTCATGCACATCCGGGAGGCGCTCGTCGTCCGCCGAGACCGCTAGACGGGCGTAGTGGGTGCGGATGCCACGGCGCGACACCGTGTCTTCCAGTGGCCGGCCCTGCACCGTCAGGTGGTGCACGTGCCCGCTCGGCGGTACCAGGGGACCGGAGTGGACCGGCCGGCCGGCGGACAGGAACGAGGAACCCACGCCTGTGCCGAGCGTCAGGCAGACGGCACGGTCGTGACTGGCGGCCGCACCGGCGCCGTGTTCGCCGATGGCGAAGGCGTCGGCGTCGTTGAGGAAGCACAGTCGATGGGCCCGGTCCACCATCCGCTGTCGCAGGCCGGCTCCGACGTCGACGCCGGACAGCGACTCGAACTTGCCTATGCCGGTGAAGCGGCCGATGCCGGTGGCGTAGTCGAAGGGGCCGGGCATCGCCACTCCCCAGCACGGGCTGTGCTCGCCCGGCAGTGCCAGGGCGGCGAGGGTGATCATGTCGAGGATGTCGTCGGCGGCCGCGTGCGAGTCCAGGGGCATGCGGGTCACCGCGGACGGAACGGGGTGGCTCGTCGCGGGGTCGACGAGCGCGGCGGTGACATGTGTGCCGCCGATGTCGAGGACGGGGACCGGCGCGGAGGCCGGCCCTGTGGAGGGCATGCTCACGGTTCGACCACCAGCGCCTTCACGATCCGCACCTCGTCGGCCCCCAAGGCGCGGATGCGGTAGGGGCCGACCGCCGCGGGGATCGTGATGGTCTCCGCGAAGGCCAGGGGATGACTGCGGCCGTCCTGGGTCTCGATGACGGCGCCTCCGCCCGCGGCGAGGTTGAGAATGTGGAAACGGCCCGTCGTGTCGTCGGGGATGTCGGTGCCCGGGGCCACGACCAGGCGGTGCACCGCGTAGAACATCTCGGGCAGCGCGCCGATGACCTCCTCGCGCCAGCCGTCGCCGGACCGCAGCGTACGCGGCCGCTGGATCAGGTCCTTCGTGACGTCCTCCCCGCGCCGTGCCGTGTCCAGATTGGCGAAGCCGTGCTCGTAGGGCAAGGGCCGGGACGCGCCGGCGGGGTCCTTGCGCAGCCAGTCGTAGAAGCGCAGCGAGTAGAGGTACGGGGTCGCGCTCACTTCCAGCACCAGGTTGCCCGCTCCGGAGGCGTGCGGTGTGCCCGCCGGGATCATGAACAACTGGCCCACCGTCGCCGGGTGCGACTGGACGTGCTCCTCGACGGGCATCGGGATGCCGTGGTGGATGGCGTCCTCGACCTGGCGCCGCATGGTGTCGAGGTCCGCCTCCTCGGTGAGGCCGAGCAGCACCCGGGCGCCGTCTTCGCTGGTTGTGACGTAGTAGGTCTCGTGCTGGGTGTAAGGCCAGCCGAAGACCTCTCGCATGTACCGCTCCCGCGGGTGGAGATGCAGGGAGAGGTTGCCGCCGCCCATGGTGTCGAGGTAGTCGAACCGGATCGGGAAGGAGGTGCCGAAGCGGCGGTGCACCCCTTCTCCGAGCATGTCCTCGGGATGCTCGACGCACAGCAACTGGAACGGGATCTCGACCTGCGCGCCGTCCCTCTCGCCGATCACGACCCCCGCTTCGGGTGCGATCAGCTCGTAGCCGAGGGCGGTGTTCCCGGCCTGGGGGGTGAAACCGAGTTCGCTGGCCGCCCATTGTCCGCCCCACGGCGTGGAGTTGAAGTACGGACGGGTGCGTACGGGGCCGCGGGCCAGGTGTGCCAGGGTGCTGCGCAGCGCGGCGCCGTCCAGCGAGGCCGGGGAAGCCGGGTCCTGCATGTCGATCCATCGGTCGACCTGTCCCGCGATCGCGTCGCGGTGCCGGTCCAGTACGGGCCAGTCGGTGTAGAACAGGCGCACCAGGTCGCCTGGCTCCGCCGGGCGCCCCAGGTTGACGCCGACCGGCAGCTCGCCCTTCGACACGGCAGCTTCGGCGAACCGCTTCGGGAGGTCGGCGTACCACAGCACATCCGGCTCGCACAGGGCGGCGCCCGGCCCGTACACCACCATCACACCGTCCCCCGCGGGCCGCTCGGGCCGAGGAGCGGAGTCGAACAGGTCCACTACCCGCGCCTCGGACAGTGGGGTGAAGAACGGATCGTCGGCGGGGACGGGCCGGCCGGTCACCCGCTCGTGGGCCGCCGTCGCGTAGTGGCTGCGGGCATCGAGGAAGTCCGCCTCGCGGCCCGCCGAGTGCACGGCTGCCACCAAGGTGTCGGCCAGCGTGTCCCAGTCCAGGGCCGCAGGACCGTCGACCGCCAGGAGGAGCGGACCGAGCGGCAGACCGGCGACCGCGGCGGGCCAGCCGGCGACCACTTCCCCGCCGAACGGGCGGTAACTGGGGTGTGGGTCGTACGAACGGGACGCGGGCACATCGGCTCCTTGCTTGACTCCATCGTGTCCGTTAACGATAACAACGCCTAGCCGAACGTGTCCACGGTGCCTGCACTTGCTCTTTGGTTCGCTTGCGCCGCTTTGACCAGCGATTATGCTGGAAGTGATCTCGGAACTGCATTCTTTTGCTCCGCGACCCTTGCTACCGCTGGAATGGTGTCGTTAACCTCCACGCCATACGCACTGGCCGACTCCGAGTCCCTGAGGGGTGACGGGCGCCATGTGATTCACATCCGGCCACGCAGATGGCCCGATTCCGTGAAGGTGATCCATGTCAGCATCGGGCAGGACAAGCAGCGTGACCGCGCCGCTTGCTCGGCGTCGCTTCCTTGCCGGCGCGGCCGCCGGTGCGGCCCTGACGGCTGCGGGCTGTGCCCGCGGAGCGAGTACGTCTGCGCAGCCGGGGACCACGAGCGTCTCCAACGACAACGCCACGTGGGACGACGGCTACCGCGCTGCCGGACGGGAGCTCGAGAAGATCACCGGCTGTTCGCTCAGGCCGTTGTCCAACCCGTCGGTCACCTCGTACCAGCAGGTCGTCCAGATGACCCTGCAGACCTCGAAGGCGTCCGACCTCGTCAAGTGGGCGTCCGGATACCAGCTCAAGCGGCTGGCGCGCGCGGGCGGACTCACCGACCTGACCCGCGTCTGGGAGCGGTACGCCGGCAAGGGATGGGTGCGCGCCACGTCGCGGGAGGCGGTCTCCTACCGAGGCATGGTGTTCGGTGTTCCGCTGTACGAGTCGTACTACGTGCTCTTCTACAGCAAGCCTGTGTTCAAGCGGCTGGGACTGTCCGTCCCCGGCAGCTGGGCCGCGCTTCTGCACTGTGCCGAGGTCCTCAGCCGCAACAAGATCACCCCGTTCCTGGCGAGCCAGGTGGGTGGCTGGCCCGCGATCGAGTGGTTCCAGGAACTGGTCAGCAAAGTCGACCCGGGCTTCTACCGGAGGCTGGTGGCGGGCGAAGCCTCCTACACCGATGCCCCGGCCCGTCGCGCGATGGACATCTGGCACGACTTCATGCGCAAGGGCTGGATGACGCCGCCCGACTTCGACCAGGCCCGCGGCCCCGGAGCGCTGAAGGAGGGGACGGTGGGCATGTTCCTGCACGGCACCTGGCAGTCGTCGGGAATGGCGGCGGCGGGCATGAAGCCGGGCGTCGACTACGGTGCCTTCATTCTCCCCACACTGCGGCCCACCACCCCGAAGAGCGTGATCGCCGAGTCGGGCGTGTTCGTGGTGCCCAGCCGGGCTTCGTCGCACGACGCCGCGATGGCGAACGCCGGCGCCTGGCTCGATCCGTCCGTGCAGCGCGCGTGGAGCGACTTCCTGCAGGACAGCTCCGCCAACCCGAAGGTGCGCTCCGGCAACCCTGTGGTGGCCCAGCTGCAACGGGACATCGCCCGGCAGCACCGGCTGCCGCTGGTTCGCTACTGGGAGGCCAGCCCGCCCAGCCTCATCCAGGGCAACACCGACGACCTGGGCGGGTTCATGGCGGGGCAGACCTCGCCTGCCACCACGCTGCGCCGGATGCAGGAGCGTGCACGCGACGAATGGGCGGCCTGGAGGCACGACGAAGCATGAGTACTTCTATAACCGACCGACGCCTGCCCACCACGGGCGGCGGAGCCGCGACACCCCAGGGCGATCCTCGGCCGTCCCCTCTCTCACGGACCTGGCGCACAGCGCGTGAGCGGCTGGCGGCCGGTGGGTTCATGGCCCCGGCCGTCCTCCTGGTCACGCTGTTCCTGCTGGCCCCCTTCGGCTGGACGTTCTACCGCAGCTTCTACGGCGACTCGCGGACCTCGCCGTTCGCCTGGTTCGACAACTACTGGCTGTTCGCCTCCGACCCGGCGCTGTCCCGCTCCATCCAGAACACGCTGATGTGGGTGGTGGGCACGGTCGTGCTCCCGTTCGTGCTCGGGCTCGCCATCGCCTGCATGACCGATACCGGCCGCTTCTCACGCCTGGCGAGACTGTGTGTCGTGCTGCCCTACGCGCTGTCGGGTTCCGCGGTGGCGGTGGTGTGGAACTTCATGCTCACCACCGACGGAGCCGTCAACCAGGTACTGACCACCCTGGGGCTGGACTCACTGGCCCAGGGATGGCTGCTGACCTGGCCGGGCAACACCGTCGTGATGATCCTCGCCAACGCGTGGCAGGCCACAGGCGTGGCCGTCATCCTCTTCCTGGTCGGACTGCAGTCCATCCCGCCCGAAACACTCGAGGCGGCGGCTCTGGACGGTGCGGGCGGCTGGCAGCAGTTCCGCCACATCGTGCTGCCCCAGCTCCGTCCGGTGTCGATCATCGTGATCGGGATGAGCCTGGTCAACGGCCTCAAGTCGTTCGATCTGATCTGGGTGCTCACCCAAGGCGGCCCGGGTCGGGCCACCGAGACACTCGCCGTGTCCATGTACAACGAAACGTTCCTGGAACTGCGGCCGGGCGCGGGAGCGGCGATCGCGATCGTCCTCACCGTGATCGTGCTGGCGGCCTCCTGGCTCTACCTGCGCCGTCAGCTCGACGTGAAAGGCGTGTGACGATGTCCCCTGGCCGCGTTCTGCGCAACACCACCATCGCGGTACTCGCGGTGCTGTGGCTGGTTCCCACCTGGCTCCTCGTCGTCAACGCGCTTGTGCCCGCCGAGGATTACTCCGGCAGCCCGCACTGGTTGCCCCAGGACTTCGGACTGTTCGACAACATGTCCCAGGCCTGGGACAAGGCCAACCTCGGCCCCGCCCTCGGCAACAGCCTCCTCTACGCCGTCACCAGCGCGGTGGCCGCCGCGGTGATCGCCGCCTTCGCCGCCTTCGCCACGGTCATCATGCCCGTCAAGCGGCCGGCCCTGTGGTTCTGGGTGATCTACTCCGGCACGCTGCTGCCGCTCCAGGTCTTCCTCAGACCTCTGTTCCTGTCGTATGCGCGCACCTCGCTGTACGACACGCAGATCGGTCTCCTGCTGCTGTACACGGCTATCGCGATTCCGTTCGCGTTCTTCGTCATGCGCAACTACGCCCTCACGTTGCCGCGGGAAGTCGTGGAGGCCGCACGCATGGACGGCGCGTCCTGGTGGCGCGTGTTCTGGCAGATCCACGTTCCGCTGACCCGTTCGGCCATGATCGCGGTCTTCGTGTTCCAGTTCGTAGCCGTGTGGAACGACCTGATGTTCGGCATCACCATCGTCACGAGCCGCAACATCCGGCCCGTGATGGCCGCGCTCGCGGATCTCCAGGGCAACTACTCCAACGTCGGGCCGCCCATCGTGCTGGCCGGCGCCCTCCTGGTCTCACTGCCGACGCTGGTGTTGTTCTTCTCCGCCCAACGCTTCTTCGTCAGCAGCCTCAAGATCCACCGCTGAGCCCGCACGCCCGTCCTCCTTCCTCGTCCTCGCGAAGGGCACCATTCATGCTGCGATCGCTGCTCACCCGTGCCACCGCTCCCCTTGTCTGCGCCGGGCTGCTCTGGGGCGCCGCCCCCGCACACGCCCACACCGGCGAAGACGCCCGCCCGGTCTCCTCGGACACATGGGCCGACCGCGCCACCAGCACCTACCGCGCCCTGCAGAACCACCTGTACGAGGGCCCCGACCGCCACGGCCTGTACCTGGAGCACACCCCCCGGCAGGCCGGCGACCCCGAGCACTCCTATCTGTGGCCGTTCCGCGAGGCCGCGCAGGCAGCCGTCGACATGCAGGAACTCCCGCGCACCGGGTCGTCCTACCGGGCTGACGCGGCCGAGCGGTTCGACACTGCCGAGCTCTACTTCACCTCCGGCGAGCGACCGGGCTACGAGTCGTACCTGCCGGCCCCCCTGGGCTCGGGCGGTGACGTGTACTACGACGACAACGCGGTGGTCGCCCTGACCCAACTCGATCAGTACGAGAAAACCGGGGACGAACGGTTCCTGCAGCGGGCCGAGCGAATCGTGCCCATCGTCGCCCGAGCTTGGGACGACGACAGCACCAAGGACTGCCCGGGCGGAATGGACTGGTACGACTCGCCCGGCAACAACATAAGGGCCACCAACGTGACGGCCCTGTCGGCGCAGCTCGCCGCCCGGCTCCACGAGCTCACGCACAACCGCACCTACCTCGACCAGGCACAGCAGTGGTACGGCTGGGTGTACTCGTGCATGCGCAAGGCACCCGGCCTCTACGTGAACGATCGCGGTGACGACGGCAGCACCAACGAGACACTGTGGACCTACAACTCGGGTTCCATGATCGGCACCGCCACCGCGCTCTTCCGTGGCACCGGTGATGCCGGGTACCTGAAGAAGGCGGTGGAGGACGCCCGCGGCTCCCTGGCGTACTGGACCACGGGCAGCCGTCTGCACGATCAGCCGGCCATCTTCAACGCCTTCTACTTCAAGGACCTGCTCGACCTGGACGCCGTCCGTCCCAACCCCGCCTACCTGAAGGCCATGAGCACCTACGCGGACGGTACGTACAAGTCCAACCGGGACGCCTCCACAGGCCTGTTCCGCTTCCAGCCCTCCAACGGCGGCGACCACGACCCGACTGCACCGGTCGCGACCCTCAACCAGTCAGCCATGGTCCAGATCTTCGCCGTCCTCGCCGACGCCACCCATCAGCGCCGCCGGCCTTCCTGACGCGCCGGACCGAACCACCGCACCCCAACGCGAAGGACCTCACGCACCATGCCCAAGCCACCGCTGACCCGGCCGTCCTGGTGGGACGCCGACATCGCGCGCGACATTCTGAAGGAACGCGTGACCATCACTGCCGGCCTCGGTGGCCTGCAGGTGCAGTTGACGGGTGAGCCACTGCTGCGACGGGACGGGGCGGGCGGACTGCTCCAGTCCATCCGCCTGCGGACACGCCGCCCCGGCAGCGCACAGCCGCGACGGCGAATCACCAGGGCCCGCGTCACAACCAGCGAAGGCACCCCCATCCGCTGCGAGATCATGGCGGGCCCGGGAGACGACATACGCCTCCTCGTTCCAGAAGTAGACGCACCCACCCCCTTGCTGATCGAGCTTCCGGAACTCCAAGAGGGCCTCCCCCTCGTCTTCGAGGCCCACCCGCAGCGTCACTGGACGTTGCATCTGGTGCAGCACTCCCACCTGGACATCGGCTACACCGACCCTCAGGGGCGGGTGATGGCCGAGAGCCGGGCGTACCTCGATTCCCTGCTGGAGCTGTGCCGGGACACCGACGACTGGCCTGACCCTGCCCGGTTCCGCTGGGCCGTCGAAGGGTTTCACTCCTTCCAGGACTGGCAGGCCAACCGGCCCCGGCGCCAGGTGGAGAGCTTCCTGGACCGAGTGCGCGAAGGCCGCGTCGAACTCACGGCCATGCCGTTCAATCTGCACACCGAGACCTGCTCCACCGACGAATTGCACGAACTGCTGCGCCCCGCAACCGAGTTGCGCGCCCGGCACGGCATCGACATCACCACGGCCATGCAGACCGACGTGCCCGGTCAGGTGGTAGGCCTGCCCGACGTGCTCACGGACAACGGCATCCGCTACCTGTCCGTGGCGCACAACTGGGCCGGCCGCGCGGTACCCCACCTCGTCGGCGGGGAGCACCTGCCGCGACTGTTCCGCTGGGAGGCGCCGAGCGGAAACAGCGTCCTGGTCTGGCGTACGGACACCCCGCACGGCCTGGCCTACATGGAGGGTTCGATCCTCGGCTTCGACGAGTCCTACGAGCACGTCGACGACCTGCTGCCCGCCTACCTCAGCGCCCTGGCCCGATTTCCCTACCCGCACGAGGGACGCGGGATCCCCGGCTTTCCCGCCCTCGACCTGCCCGGCACGGCTGACCCCTACCCGTGGGACGTCCTGCACCTGCGGGTTCTGGGCAAGTTCGCGGACAACGGTCCTCCCCGGCGCGTCATCTCCGACACGGTGCGCCGCTGGAACGAGCAGTGGGCGTTCCCACAGCTGCGGACCTCCCGCAACCAGGACTTCTTCGAGGATGCCGAGAAGCGCGTCGGAAACCGCCTGGAAACCTACCGGGGCGACTGGAGCGACTGGTGGGTCGACGGCGTCGGTGCCGGCGCCGTCCCGATGGCGGCCACCCGACGCGGGCAAGCGGCGCTGACCGAGGCGCAGACCGTGGCCGGGTACGCCCACCTGATGGGCGTAGCCGACAGCCGGGCCGTCACCACGGGCGCAGCCGCCGTCTACCGGTCCGCCTCGCTGTTCAACGAACACACCTGGGGTGCCGGCGACCCGTGGACCCACGGCGACCATGGCCACGGGTCGGGTGAGAAGCAGTGGCACTGGAAGTACTCCCAGGCCATGCGTGCCCACGACGACGCGGAAACGCTCCTGGACGCCGCCTCCGCTCTACTCGGTGAAGCCTTCGCCGCTCCCGCCGACGCGCTGGCGTCCTTCCACGTCGTCAACACGTGCAGTTGGCCGCGCAGCGAGACCGCGCGGCTCTTCCTGCCGGAGAGCACCGTCGCGCTGAGCGACACTGTCCAGGTCCTGGACGCACGGACCGGCACCCCGCTGGCCTTCGTGGAGGAGAGCCAGAGCAACGAGCGCCACCGAGCGGCCGGCCGCTTCCTTCACGTGCCGGTCGCCGACGTGCCGGCCTGTGCGGCGGTGCGCCTGGACATCGTCACCGGTCCCGGCCCCTCGCCGCAGGACGACGCCGACACACCGCTGCCCGCCGACGCCACCGTCCTGGAGAACGACCACCTGCGCGTCACGGTCGACCTGCGTGAGGCGTGCATCCGCTCCATCGTCCACAAGCGCACGGGCCGCGAAATGGTGCGACAGGACGCCGTCATCGGTTTCAACGGATACGTATACGACGAATACGCCACAGCCGGCGGGTTCAACCATCAGTCCAGCAAGACCGTCGCCGACGACTCGATGCACCTGCTCGCCTCTCGCAGCACCGCGCCGCCCGCGGCGCTCGTCGACCGCGTCACGGACGCCACCGGTCAGAGCCTGGTCTTCGAATGCTCCCCGGCCGGCACCCGCCGGCTCCGCGTGAAGGTGCATCTGCCGCACAACGCGGCGCGGATCGACCTGGAGAACCGTATCGACAAGGTGGCGACTCTGACCAAGGAGAGCGCCTTCTTCGCCTTTCCCTTCGCCCTCGACCACCCCGTCGTGCACACGGAGGCCACAGGCGGCGTCCTCGGCACCGACCGCGAGACCGTACCGGGCTCCGCCACTCACATGCGAGCCGTCCGGCGCTGGATCAGCCTCACCGACGGCACCCACCACGCCGCACTGGCGACAGCCGACGCCCCCCTCGTCCAACTCGGCGGGATCGCGATCCCCTACGCCCCCTACCCCCGGTCCCTGCCGCAGGAAGAGCCGGCCACCGTCTTCTCCTGGGTGCACAACAACATCTGGGACACGAACTTCCCCGCCCAGCAGGCGTTCGACCACGTCTTCCGCTACAGCGTCGCCTTCGGCACCTCCGAGGGGAGCACTGACACCGATGCCGACGAACTCGCCTTGCGTGTCGCTGCCGTCCGCGGCCACCCACTGGTGCCGGTTCGCGCCCGCGGCGGAGCCACGGCCGAAGCCTCGGCGCACACACAGTTCCTGACCCTGGACGACTCACGGGTACGGCTTGTCGGCGTGACCGTGCCGGGCGAGGGAAAGGTCATGGTCCGGCTGCAATCACTGGCCGAGACCCACGTCACCTGCCGTCTGCGCACCCCCTTCGCCGTCGCCCGCGCCGTCCGTACCAACTACCTGGGTCTGAATGCACGTGTGATCAGCCCGGACCCGGACGGTGCCGTCCCGGTCGACGTGCCGCCGCTCGGAACAGGAGCGGTCATTCTTCACCTGCGCTCGTCGAGGAGCTGAGACGCGGCCGCTCGCATCGACGCGGGCGGCGGTTGACCTGCGAACATCGGCACGAGAACAACCGGGGCCGGGCCGTCGCCGAGCGGGCCTGCGCGTCGTTCTCCCCACCGGGACGACACCCGAGGCGACGCGACCGTGCTCGCGCTGTTGCAGCCCTCGAGCGCACTGGTGGTGTCGTTGCAGTGGGCTCAAGTCACCGCTGAACGGTATGTCCTCGGGTAACGCCGGTCCCTGGACGAAGACCAGTGCGCATGCGTTCCCGGACGCCCGGCCTGCGATGCGGGGCCGGCGGAGTGTTCGAAGGTGATCGGGAACGAGAACGACGCCGGTGTCCCAGGCAGGTGGCGGGAGGCCCCGACTTGCGTTGGTGTGACAGCGGTTGTCGGGGCCGTCCGTATTCCTGCGGTCCCGATCTGACCGGCGTTGTGGGCTGGCCTAGAGACTCGCAGCGGCCAGGGGCCGTCGGCGCGACGTCCCGCCGGGAACCTCCACAGGTGTCGCGGATGGTGCGGCGGTGACGTGGCGGTCCGCATCGAGATCAGTGATCGAACCGTCCCAGGCGGTCATGCTCCAGAGATCTTCCGTGGCTGGGCTCGGCGGCCGCGACTGTAGGAGCGGGGCTCTCGACGAAGTAGTCGGCATCCTTGAGGCGTGTGCGTACCCCGGCAGAGGGGGTGCGGGGCGCGGGCTCAAGGTGCGGGATGTTCTTGGAGCAGTGCACATATGCCTCTTGGACCCCTATCAATGTCCACAATACGGGTCTGCGCCCCGGGGCGGGGTCGGTCGGTATCCAGGGATGTGCCTCACGCAATTCGCGATCACCCACGAGTGCGGCGGAGCCATTGACATGCAGCCCGATGTGGTCTCGAGTGAAGTCCATGAACAGCAGGCCGATGTGCGGGTTTTCGGTGATGTTGCCTGCGCTGGCGAGGACGCCGTTGCCGCGGTACTCGGGGTAGACCACGGTCCGCTCGTTCAGGACGGTGACAAAGCCGGGGGGACCTGCACGGAACGTGGCGTCACAGTGTCCGCGGGCGTCCGCGGTGGACAGGAAGACCATGGACTGACGGTGAATGAAGTCGCGCATGGCCGAGGTGAGATGTGCGTGAACCTGCCGGTCATAGAAGGCGTCTGCCCGCTCCTGGGTGCCAAGAGTGGCCTGGAGCCTGCGCTCACCGTGCGAGGGAGTGGCTTCGTAGTGCGTCACAGGTGATCGTTCTCCTGACTGGGCAGAGGCGGAGCGAGGGGGGCGGTGAGGACGGGGGTGTCGATCGGGTCGTGGTGAATGTGGGCCCGCGGTGTGCCCTGGCGCACGAGAGTGTCTACACCTGTGGTCACCATGACGGGCGGTCCGCTCAGGAAAGCGGTATGCCGGTACCACGGCCCGAATTCGCGCAAGACCTGCGGCAGTGTGCCCTGTTGGCCGGGAATCTCCTGGTGGGAGACAGAAGCCCGGACCGTTAGCCAGTGGTGGCGCTGAGCCATACGCAGCATGTCGTCGAGACCGTAGAGCTCTTCGCCGGTCCGCGCCCCGACGAAGAGGTCTACATATCTGCGCATCCCCTGCGCGGCTGCTTCTTCCAGCAGCGCGCGAATAGGCGCGAGGCCGGTACCGCCGGCCACGCACAGCAGATCGCGGTCCCCCGCCGACGCCAGCGTCATGTCGCCTTCCGGTGGCCCCAGCCGCACGATGTGACCTGGCGCCCCGTGATACACCAGTGCGTTGCTGACCGACCCACCGGGCACAGCCCGCACGTGGAAGGTGAGGGTACCGTCCGAACGCGGCGGGTGGCAGGGAGAGTAGTGCCGCCAGGCACGGGGATACCAGGGGGTCTCCATGCTCACGTATTGCCCGGCCGTAAAGGGATAGGGCAGATCGGGACGGACCGTGATTTCGGCGATTCCATGCCCACGGTAGGCACGATGGATGATCTGTGCTTCCCAGGTGGCAGGGCGTAGGCGAGTGTCTTCCGCGGCGGCCGTGATCATGACGTGAGCCGCCATGGCGTACGAGCTGGTCCAGGCGGCGGCGACCTCGTCGTTCCATGCTGGTCCCGCATAGCGTTCCACGGCAGCCAGCAGACACTCTCCCACCGCCGGGTAGTGGGCTTCCACGGTCCCGAACTTGCGGTGATCGCGCCCCAGCCGCGCGCAGAACTTGACAAGGTTGTCAACGTCGTCGACGAGGTCGATGATGCGCAGCAGACCACGCAAAAGCCGGTCACGCTGGACGTCCATGTTGTCGGGAAACAGGCTTCGTACCTCTGGATAGCGGGCGAAGAGAACGGCGTAGAAGTACACCGTCATCTCCGCGGCCTGTGGTGCGACTACCGACAAGCTGGAGCGAACCAAGGTGATTTGCCTGGCCGTGGGCGGTATCGGCGTCATCTCGGATCACCGTCCGACGGAGGACGGCGGAAGGGGGGAACGCGACAAGGCGACGTGTGGGAGGAAATGGCTGCGCCAGACGCCGTAGCGGCCAAGTCGAACCTGTGTGCAGTCAAGAAGAGCGTCGCAATCGTGAGGGGGCTCTTGAGCTCCGGCAGCTCATGAGCACTGCGAAATGATCGGGGGACGCAACATTGTGCACGCCGCGTTGCGCGGCCGGACAGGCACCCCGGAACCTCGCACGTGGTCTGTGGCGGCGCGCAGCCCCTTTGCCGCCCAGGATCTTGGTCCACGCTGGTGGGCTCGCCCGAAGTCACCGCCCAGGGCGGAGGGTGGTCCGGATCGGGAGAGGGCGACCGTGATCTCGATCGCCGGCTCCGCGACCGGCGTCTCCTCTCGCCGTTTCTGCGCGCCGATCCGGTCCGGCGCCGAGACGCGATCCGCCAGTTCCTCGCCACCAACAGAACCGTTCGGTGACTGCCCATCGCCGCCCACTGCGGACTCGTGCCGAAGTCAGGGCCGCCACCGACGCCCTGACCGAGCGGAGCGGCCGGCTCGCGAGCGTGGCGGCGCCCGCCACCCGCCTCGGCCGTCCCATACTCGGTAGTTCGTGGGGATCGTCGGCGCGAGAAGCCCTGCGGGAGGGGAGCCCGGGGCATCGCTGCAGGACACTCTGCCCGCCGGAGAACGTTGCGGCACCGAAGTCATGGCTGTCGAGGGTGATGCCGGTGAAGCCGACGTCGCAGCATTGCCGGGAGCGGTGGGTTCCCACGGGGCGTCGGTAGTGCTCGCCGATGAGCCGCAGGGTCGTGTGCCGGACCTCGCGGAGGGCCAGGCAGCGGTGGTGCTGCGTGCCTTCACCGAAGGCCAGCCAGCCGCGCCCGCCAGACAGCTCGGTGGGTCGTCGGTCCGGGTGTGCCGTTGGCTGATGTGCCTTGGGGCGCGAACTGAGCCGTGGCTTCTGGACCGGACCCCGAAGCGGGGTGGCCGCTGGCGGGACCATCGTGCGTTGACTGACGTGATCGCCGGCAAGTTCCAGACCGCCACCCGGAGGGTCAAACTGCCGAAGAATCACGGCAACTGGCGAGAGACAACAACCGGCCGCAGATGTGGGTCGTCGACGGGACCGGGGAGCGCGTGCTCACCGCGCCAATGCGCAGGCCGACACGTGGGAACCTCAACTGGGCGGAGTCGGCGAACCCCATGATCGTGCGGCTCACCAGCACACGGCCGGCCGGGGCTGGCACAAAGGGAGCCCCGGCCGGCGAACCGGACGACGATGCCTTCGCCCGGTCGCGGGGCGGACTGACCACTAGGGCCTGTCGTTTGGATCAGCCCGGCTATGAGGCTCGGCTCTCTCAACCGACGCCGGAGTGATCCAAACGACAGGCCCTAGGTCCACCATGCTGCGGATGACCTGTCGGCCTCTCTCGTTCAGCCTGACGGCAGGGCAGGCCGGTGGCGCACCTGTCTCCACCGACGCCATAACCCCCCTGCGCGTTCCCCGCCGTCGAGGAAGGCCGCACACCAGACACCACCTGCCTGGCGGACGATCGATGCTGCCGCACCGGTGGGCCGCACAGCGCTGTCGCCCTGTTGATGCCGAGGTGACTACCCGTCTTGCAGCGGCCGGCGTACGTGACGCCTGGAACAGCTTGCCTTCGCCGTCAGGCCATGGACTGTGCCGCAGGTCCTTGTGGCCGCCCCCAACCTGCCCGAACCGCCCCGCTGAACCGCGCCCCGCGTCAGTGCTGGGCCACCGCCGTCCTGACCGGGTGCACGCTGCGGAACCAGTTCTCGGGGGCCGCAGTCCGGCCCTCGTGTACGGACGTCAGGGCGTCGCGGAGGGCGAGCGTCACCGTCCCCGCCGCTCCGGTGCCCACCTGCCAGGTGTCCTCACCGTCGCGTACGGTGCCGACGGGTGTGACGACCGCCGCCGTTCCGCAGGCGAAGGTTTCGGTGATCGTTCCTTCCCGGCACTCGCTCTTCCACTGGTCGACGGATAGTGGCTCCTCCCTTACCTCGTAGCCCAGTGCCGAGGCCAGCCGCATCAATGAGTCTCTGGTGATGCCGGGGAGCAGGGTCCCGGTGCGGGGTGGCGTGATCAGCTGTGCCCCTGATTCGCCGCCGCGGACGAAGAAGAGGTTCATGCCGCCCAGCTCCTCCACCCACCGGCGTTCCATCGGGTCCAGCCAGACCACTTGGTGGCAGCCGGCCCGCTGCGCCCTCTCCTGTGCCAGGTATGAGGGGGCGTAGTTGCCGGCGAACTTCACACCGCCGGTGCCGCCGGGCGCGGCTCGCGGGTAATCCCTGTTGACCCAGACGGTCACCGGTGACGGCTTGTCGGAGAAGAAGCCACCGGTCACGAAGGCGATGAGCAAGAAGGTGTACTCTCGCGCGGGCCGCAGGGCCAGATTGGCCTCGCTGGCGTACAGCACCGGACGCAGATACAGACTGAGACCCGGATCGGCCGGCAGGCACTCCTGATCGGCGCCCACGAGAAGGTCGGTCGCCGCCAGGAACAGCTCCTCGGGCAGCGGCGGCATCGCGAGCCGTTCTGCCGAGCGGTTGAGACGGATCGCGTGGTCCGTGGGCCGGAAGACGTCGATGACACCGTGGTCCCTGCGGTACGCCTTCAGCCCTTCGAAGACCACCTGGCTGTAGTGCAACCCGACCATGGCCGGTGACATCGGGAGGTCGGCGAAGGGACGGAGACGGGGCGGCGACCACCCGCCATCCGTGGTCCAGTCGGCGGTGACCATGTGATGCGTGAACAGCTCGCCGAACGGTGCGCGCACGGGCGGGTCCTCCTGGGAGACGGATCGGTTCATCGTCAGCAACTGGCTCAAGCGTGAGTTGATCGGAGGGTGAATGCCTCAGACCAGAGGGGCGTAGAAGAAGGTCTGCCGGTGAGAGAAAGTTCCGCCGCTGGTCGTGGTGAAGAAGTCGGCGAATCTGATGGCAACCTTGTCGCCGCTGCGGAGTACCCCTTCGAAGGTGCCGTTCACGGCCACCTCGCGGTCTTCCGAGATGATCCTCGAAATGACGTGCCGACCACTTTCTATGACGCGCTCCTCACGATAGAAGCGCTCAAGTTCCGCATGTCCGGAGAGCACGTCGTAGCCGGGCCGGTGATATTCGGCGGTCGGCTCGAAGAGTTTGATCAGACCGCTGATATCGCCTTCATCGACCAACCGGTAATAGCGCTGGACAAGGCTGATCGGAGTGCTCCGATCAGTCTTGTTGTCCGTCGGGGCCTGCGTGTATCGAGACATGACTACCTCGGAGTCTGCTGTTTTTGAGGGACCCCGCTTCGCATGGCGGGCCTGACCCGAACATGCGCCGGAGAAGAAGTGCGGCGTCCACCGGCCGGGCGGACGCGCCGGATGCACTGTGCTTCATGCATCGCGGGCTGAGCAAGACCTGCGGGGGTAGCCCTCACATGTTCGGGGGGAATTCTTACCACAGAGAGAAGGTCGATCTGTCTATGGGGCCGATGTGAGTGTCTTTGTCAGAACCGTGCGTTCTGTTCGATGTTGATGGGTCGTCAATGCACCATCTATTCGTCATCTACTCGGCGTGTATGGCGAGCGGTGTACATTCGGGAGCCGTGGACTGGGCCGTTGTCTGTTCGGCGATCGGCGAACAGACAACGGCCAACGCATTGTGGGACTGCGGGTGGATCGTCCGCCGCCGCGCGACGTTTCACGACCCGTGGTTCTCAGGGCCGGAAGCCCCGTTACCGGGAAGTGCCCATCTCGTGCCTACAGCCGAACGGAGAGTGCCGAAGTGAAGCAGTCAGGACTCGAAGCGGTCCTGCCGCTTTCTCCCTTGCAGGAGGGCATGTTGTTCCACGCCCTCTACGACCCAGAGGCGGTGGACGTCTACACCACCCAGATGGCAGTCGAGATCGAGGGCAGGCTGCGGGTGGACGTTCTCCAGGAGGCGGGAAGGGCGCTGCTGCGGAGGCATGCCAGTCTGCGGGCCGGATTTCTGCAGCGCCGCTCCGGCGAGGCCGTTCAGGTCATCGCCAGGGAGGTCGGCCTGCCCTGGACCGAGGTGGACCTCAGTGGTCTGGGGCCGGAGGCCCAGCGCGAGGAACTGGACCGACTGGTGGCCGAGGACCTGCTGCGGCGCTTCGACATGACCGCTCCCCCACTGGTGCGCTTCACTCTCTTCCGGCTGGCCGATACACGCCACGTGCTGTTGTTCACCAACCATCACATCCTGCTGGACGGGTGGTCGTTGCCGCTGGTCCTCGCTGATCTGATCGAGCTGTACGGCCGAGGCGGCGACGCCTCCGGACTGCCGCCGGTCGTGCCGTTCCAGAACTATCTGGAGTGGCTGGCCGCACAGGACAGTGAGAAGACAGAGGTGGTGTGGCGTGAGGTCCTGAGCGGTCTGGAGGAGCCGACGCTGGTGGCCCCGGCGCAGGCCGCCGTCCGGTCGCCGCAGCCGCCGGAGAAGTTCGCGCTCACGCTGCCGGCCGAGTTGACCTCGGCGCTGGCGGCGACGGCCCGAGAGCTGAACCTGACGTTGAACACCGTCATCCAGGGTGCCTGGGCGGTTCTCCTGAGCCGGATGACCGGCCGGAGCGATGTGGTCTTCGGGACCACGGTGTCCGGACGGCCCCCGGAGCTTCCGGGGGTTGAGGACATGGTGGGCATGCTCATGAACTCCCTGCCCGTCCGGGTCCGGCTGGACCCCGCCGAATCGATGGCCGCCGTGCTCGCCCGTCTCCAGGACGAGCGGAACGAACTGCTGAGCCATCAGCACCTGGGGCTCGCGGAGATCCAGCGCCTCGCCGGACTCGGTCCGCTGTTCGACACGGCCACGGTATTCGAGAACGCGCCCATGGACCTGGACGCGCTGCGTGAACCGGTCTCCGGGCTGCGGTTCGCCTTCGCAGAGGGCGCGGACACGGCCGGCGGAATGCACTATCCCCTCAGCTTGGTGGCGATTCCAGGGGACCGGCTGCGGCTGGAGGTGAACTACCAGCCCCAGGTGTTCGATGCGCAGGAGTCGGCCAGGATCGCCCATCGACTCCAGCAAGTCCTCGAAGCGTTCGCGAGTGATCCGCACCAGCCGTCCGGGCGTGTCGACCTGCTGGACGCGACCGAGCGGTCCGGGTTGCTTCGGTGTGGGTGGGGTGGGAGTGAGTCGTCGTTCCCGGGTGGTGACACGTTGGTGGAGTTGTTCGCTGCGCAGGTG
>NZ_JBVHPJ010000013.1:0-242604 GCF_055567995.1 Streptomyces sp. NPDC026246
ACGCCCATGTCCATCTGCTCGGCGCCGGAGTTGTCGATGAGGTCCGGCGGGGTGCCCTGGTTGAAGCGGGGCTGGAGCGTGGACTGGATCTTCTGCGTGGCGGAGAACTTCACCGACGCCTTGGGGAAGTTCTTCTCGTAGATCTTCACGGCGTCCTCGGCGTACTCCTTGCCGAAACCACCGTCGAACAGGACGAATTCCATGCCCGCCGTGTCATTGACGGCGAGCGGGTTCTTCGCGGTCTTCTTGCCGGCCTTGGCCTTGTCCCCGCTGTCGTCCCCGCCGCTGCTCGCGCAGGCGGACAGGAAACTCATGGTGGGGACGGAGATCAGCCCGAGCGCGGCGGACCTTTTGATCAGATCACGGCGGCCGACACCCTCGGTGCCGTGGTGCTCGGCGGAAGTGGATCCCATGCTCAAGTCCTCGCCTTCTCCAGGACTCAGGCGGTGAACCGGATCCTTGCCGGCACCGCGATCGGGTCAAGCTGGGTCGTACAGAAAAGTGCGGTTGGTGAGGTGCGGATCGTGTGAATCGCCCGACAGGTATAGTCCACTTCCCGCCAACGGATCAAGATCGAACACAAGGTTCCCCGCGGGTCTTATCCGAGTTGAGACCTCGCGGAAGTATGCGCGGCCTGTACGTTTCCCGGTGGAAAAATCCCGGTCGCGGCCCTCGAATGCCACAGACAACACCCTTGACACATCGCGGCACTTGAGCAACTACTGGTCCTTGCGCATTGAAGCTGACAACGTTGTCCACTGCGCAGGGAGGGTACCCGTTGATGCAGCGGAAAGCTCGGCACAGATGGGGTTCGGCGGTCGTGTCGGCGACCGCCTTCGCCATGGCCTTGGGTTCGCAGGGAGTTGCGGTCGCACTGCCCCAGGCCCCGGCGAAACCAGATCGGGGATTCACGTCCTCCTTCGAGGCGGACGACCCGCTTCCGGACTGGACGAACACGGTCGACACCGGCCCCGGCGGCGCGAAACGCGCCTCGGGCGTCGACGGCGGATACAGCAGCGGCATACCGGGCAACGTGACCGACCGGGTCACCGACGTCCGGGCGAGCGCCGAGAACACCGGCGGCGGCGAGGTGAAGGAGAACCTCGTCGACGGCGAGCCGAGCACGAAGTGGCTGGCCTTCGAGCCCACCGGCTGGGTGGAGTTCGACCTGGACAAACCGGTCGAACTCAAGCGTTACGCCTTGACGTCCGCCAACGACGCCGCGGAACGCGACCCGCAGGACTGGACCCTGAAGGGCTCCTCCGACGGCAAGGAGTGGACGACGCTCGACACCCGCTCCGGGCAGTCCTTCGCGGAGCGGTTCCAGACGAAGACGTACGACCTGGCCGAGCCCGGCGCCTACGCGCACTTCCGGCTGGAGGTGACGCGGAACAACGGAGCCGGCATCCTGCAACTCGCCGACCTGCAGCTCTCCACGGGCGGCAGCGACGACCCGGTCCCGAAGGACATGCTCTCGCTGGTCGACCGGGGTCCGAGCGGCTCCCCCACGGCCAAGGCCGGTGCCGGGTTCACCGGCAAGCGGGCGCTGCGCTACGCCGGCCGGCACACCGCCGAGGGCCGGGCGTACTCGTACAACAAGGTCTTCGACGTCAACGTGGCCGTCGGCCGCAACACGCAGCTGTCCTACCGGATCTTCCCGTCCATGGCGGACGGCGACCTCGACTACGACGCCACGAACGTCTCGGTCGACCTGGCCTTCACCGACGGCACCCAGCTGAGCGAGCTGCGCGCCACCGACCAGCACGGGTTCCCGCTGACCCCGCAGGGGCAGGGCGCGTCGAAGGTCCTCTACGTCAACCAGTGGAACAACGTGGCCGCGCGGATCGGCTCGGTCGCGGCCGGCAAGACCGTGGACCGCATCCTGGTGGCGTACGACTCCCCCAAGGGCCCCGCCAAGTTCCGCGGCTGGCTGGACGACGTGAGCATCGCCTCCGTCGCGCCCGAGCGGCCGAAGGCGCACCTGTCGGACTACGCGGTGACCACCCGCGGCACCAACTCCAGCGGCGGCTTCTCCCGGGGCAACAACTTCCCGGCGACGGCGGTCCCGCACGGCTTCAACTTCTGGACGCCGGTGACCAACGCCGGTTCGCTGAGCTGGCTGTACGACTACGCGCGGTCGAACAACGCGGACAACCTGCCGACGATCCAGGCGTTCAGCGCGAGTCACGAGCCGAGCCCCTGGATGGGTGACCGGCAGACCTTCCAGGTGATGCCGTCCGTCGCGTCCGGCACCCCCGAACTGGGGCGTGAGGCACGGGAGCTGGCCTTCCGGCACGAGAACGAGACCGCGCGGCCGTACTACTACGGCGTGCGGTTCGAGAACGGGCTGAAGGCCGAGATGGCGCCGACCGACCACGCGGCGGCCCTGCGCTTCACCTACCCGGGCGACGACGCGAGCGTCGTGTTCGACAACGTGACCGACCAGGCGGGCCTGACCCTCGACAAGGACGGCGGCGTCGTCACCGGCTACTCGGACGTGAAGTCCGGTCTGTCCACGGGCGCGACGCGGCTGTTCGTCTACGGTGAGTTCGACAAGCCGGTGACCGGGGGCGACTCCAGCGGCGTCAAGGGCTACCTGCGCTTCGACGCCGACGACCGGACCGTCACCCTGCGCCTGGCGACCTCGCTCATCAGCATCGACCAGGCGAAGGACAACCTGCGCCAGGAGATCCCGGAGGGCCGGTCCTTCGAGGCGGTCAGGAAGAGTGCCCAGCGGCAGTGGGACCGGCTGCTCGGCAAGGTCGAGGTCGAGGGCGCGACCACCGACCAGCTGACGACCCTCTACTCCAGCCTGTACCGGCTGTACCTGTACCCGAACTCCGGGCACGAGAAGGTCGGGGGCGAGTACAAGTACGCCTCGCCGTTCTCCCGCATGCCGGAGCCGGACTCCCCGACGCACACCGGCGCCAAGATCGTCGACGGCAAGGTGTACGTCAACAACGGCTTCTGGGACACCTACCGGACGACCTGGCCCGCCTACTCGTTCCTGACCCCGTCCCAGGCCGGTGAGCTGGTCGACGGGTTCGTGCAGCACTACAAGGACGGCGGCTGGACCTCCCGCTGGTCCTCGCCGGGCTACGCGGACCTGATGACGGGCACCTCCTCGGACGTGGCGTTCGCGGACGCCTACGTCAAGGGCGTGGACTTCGACGCGAAGGCGGCGTACGACGCGGCCGTGAAGAACGCGACGGTCGTGCCGCCGAACCCGGGCGTCGGCCGCAAGGGCATGGCCACCTCCCCGTTCCTGGGCTACACGAGCACCGAGACCCATGAGGGCCTGTCCTGGGCGCTGGAGGGCTACCTGAACGACTACGGCATCTCCCGCATGGGCCGCAAGCTGTACGAGGAGACCGGCGAGCGGCGCTACAAGGAGGAGTCGGAGTACTTCCTGAACCGCGCGCAGGACTACGTGAACCTCTTCGACGACAAGGCCGGGTTCTTCCAGGGCCGCGACGCGAAGGGCGACTGGCGGGTCGAGTCCTCGACGTACGACCCGCGGGTCTGGGGCCACGACTACACCGAGACCAACGGGTGGGGTTACGCCTTCACCGCGCCGCAGGACAGCCGGGGCCTGGCCAACCTGTACGGCGGGCGCAGGGGCCTCGCCGACAAGCTGGACGAGTACCTCTCCACCCCCGAGACGGCCTCCCCCGAGTTCGTCGGCTCCTACGGCGGTGTCATCCACGAGATGACCGAGGCGCGGGACGTGCGGATGGGCATGTACGGCCACTCCAACCAAGTGGCCCACCACGCCCTGTACATGTACGACGCGGCCGGGCAGCCCTGGAAGACGCAGAAGAACGTCCGCGAGGTGCTGTCCCGCCTGTACACGGGCAGCGAGATCGGCCAGGGCTATCACGGGGACGAGGACAACGGCGAGCAGTCGGCCTGGTACCTGTTCTCCGCGCTCGGCTTCTACCCGCTGGTGATGGGCAGCGGCGAGTACGCGATCGGCTCGCCGCTGTTCGAGAAGGCGACCGTGCACCTGGAGAACGGGCGCGAGCTGGTGGTGAAGGCGCCGCGCAACAGCGCGAGGAACGTCTACGTGCAGGGCCTGAAGGTCAACGGCCGCACCTGGTCGAAGACGTCCCTGCCGCACTCGGTGGTCGCGAGGGGCGGTGTCCTGGAGTTCGACATGGGGCCGCGGCCGTCGTCCTGGGGCACCGGCAAGGACGCGGCGCCGGTGTCGATCACCGAGGACGACGAGGTGCCGGAGCCCCGGGTGGACGCGCTGAAGGGTGACGGCGCCCTGTTCGACGACACCTCGGCGACGGATGCGGTGGTGACGTCCGTGGACCTGCCGGCCGGAGAGGGCACGGAGGCCGTGCAGTACACGCTGACGTCGTCGAAGGACCGCACGAAGGCACCGGCCGCGTGGACCCTCCAGGGCTCCCCGGACGGTGAGACCTGGCGGACGCTGGACCGGCGCTCCGGGGAGTCCTTCGCCTGGGACCGGCAGACCCGGGCGTTCTCGGTGAAGTCGCCGGGCGCGTACGCGAAGTACCGCCTGGTCCTCGACGGCGAGGCGACGCTGGCGGAGGTGGAACTGCTGGGCTGACCCACGGGTCGAGGTCGTCGACCGGCCGGAGTTCGGGGCCGGGTCGTGCGGGACCGCCGGACGGCGGCGCGCGCGGCCCGGCCCCGCTGCGTGGCCGGGGTGCCGCGCCGGCGCCGATGTGACGCGTGGTCACGAGGACCGTGGACAACGGGGCGAGACGGCGCTACCTTCCGCACAAGCGGAGTGGGAGCGCTCCCATAAGGGCGGACCGGAACTCGCCGGGGGGCGCCCCCGCTCCGCCCGATCCTCAGCACGCGCGTCCGCAGGCCGTACCCCCACGAAAGGACGACGCCTGTCATGATCCTGACATCATGGTCAGGGATACCGGAGCCGGACGGTGCTCACGCGCCCCGGCCGCGCCCCCTCACGATCACCCGGACCAGAGCGTTCCTGCTGGTCCTGCTCTCGCTCCTCGTCACCCTCCCGGCGCTCGGACTGGTCATGTCGGCCGGCGGGAAGGCCGAGGCGCACGGCACCCCCATGAAGCCCGGCAGCCGGACCTTCCTCTGCTGGCAGGACGGGCTCACCGACACCGGTGAGATCAAACCGGTCAACCCGGCGTGCAGGGCCGCCCAGCAGGTCGGCGGCACCACACCGTTCTACAACTGGTTCTCGGTACTGCGCTCGGACGGTGCCGGCCGCACCCGCGGCTTCGTCCCCGACGGCAAGCTGTGCAGCGGCGGAAACCCCAACTTCACCGGCTTCGACACGCCCCACCGGGAGTGGCCGCTGACCCACCTCACCTCGGGCGCCACGGTCGACTTCTCGTACAACGCCTGGGCGGCACACCCCGGTTGGTTCCACGTCTACGTCACCAAGGACGGCTTCGACCCGGCGAAGACGCTCACCTGGGACGACATGGAGGAGCGGCCGTTCCTCAGCGTCGACCACCCGCCGCTGAACGGCTCCCCCGGCACCGTCGAGGCGAACTACTCCTGGACCGGCAAGCTGCCCGCGGGCAAGTCCGGCCGCCACATCGTCTACATGGTCTGGCAGCGCTCGGACAGCCAGGAGACCTTCTACTCCTGCTCCGACGTCGTCTTCGACGGCGGCAACGGCGAGGTGACCGGCGTCAGGCAGCCGGGCGACCCGGCCGAGCCGGTGCCGGGCACGTGCACGGCCACGCGCAGGACGACCGGCACATGGGACGGCGGCCACCAGTCGGAGGTGACGGTCACCAACACCGGCTCGGTGCCGATGCTCGGCTGGATGGTCGACTGGACCCTCCCGGCCGGTCACCGCGTCGACAGCCTGTGGAGCGGCACGCCGACCTACGACGGCCGGTCGGTGATGGTCCACAACGCCGCGTGGAACGGCTCCCTGGCCCCGGGCGCCGCCACGACGTTCGGCTACGTCACGTCCGGCCCGGGGGGTGACGCCACCACGAGCCTGCCGTGCCGGGTGGGGTGAACCGGGTGTGAGGCTGCCCGCCCGTCGGGCCGTGACCGGTACGGCGGGCGCCTGCACGGTGTCGGTGTCGTACCTGGTGGGCCTCGCCGTCACCGCCCGGCGCGCTGCGCCGGAGGCCGGGCGGCCGTCTCGACGAAGGAGAGGTGCTGCACCGCCCTGACCGGGACGGCCGTCATGGCGGCGACGTACGTCGCCTCGGTCCGGCCGCTGCGGCTCGGTGGACCGCGCGCGCCGCTCGGGCGCGGGTGAGGGCAGACCAACGCGTGGCCGCGCCGCGATGACCTCCACGTCGCCCCATATGTCGGTGTTCTTCAGGTATGCGATTCTGAGGTGTGGGTGCCCTGCCGCTCATGCGCGGCGTGGATCCGTCGTGGGAGGCGCGGTCCGGCGCCGCTGGTCCCGGTGCCGTGTCCGCGTCGGCGTCGGCGTCGGTATCGGCGTCGGTGTCGGCTGAGTCCCGGACTCCCACCTGCCGGTGGCCGCGGCACGGACGGGAGGTGGCGGCGCACATGCCCCAGGACGGCGACGCCCGCTCCGCGACGCCCGGCGGACAGCCGCCGGGCGACGGCGACGGCGGCACGCCCCGCCCCCCGGAAGACGGTGGCGGCGGCCCGTTCGGCCACCCTCGCCCGTCCCACCCGGCACCCGAGTGCGCCGCCCGAGGGCGGGTCCTCGCGTTCGCCGGAGTGACCCTGGCGGTCGTGTTCGTGCGGGGCGGGGCCGGGCTCCGGGCGGTGGAGTGGGCCGGGGACGAGCCCGGCCGGCACGGGCTCGCGCGCGACGTGCGGCTTCCCGACCGGGCGCTGGGGTGGTCCGGCGAGGGCCTGGACGGCGCGGGCGGGCCGCGCGCCCGTGCGCCGGAAGCCCTGGTCGTCGACGCCTATCAGCGGGGGCGGCCACTGTGGCGTGAGGGGGCAGGGGGCGTGGAGGAGGGCGGGGCTCCCTCCGCACCGCTCGGGGCGCTCCCGCTGGGGGCGGCGGGCGGATGGCTGGGGTGCCTGCTGGTGGTCGGAGAGACCGGGGAAGGCTTCGGGGCCGAACAGCGCGAGTTCCTTGAGCGGTACGCCGAGGCGGTCGCCGGGCGGCTGCAGGGCGAGGCCGACCGGTCGGCGCCCGCCCCCCTGCTGGACTCGGCGCTGCGTGCGATGGGCGTGGGGTCGTTCGCGCTGACGCCCGGCACGGGGCTGGTCGAGACGGACCCGGCCCTGCTCGAACTGCTCGGCATCCCCGACGGCGCGTTCGACGGCAAGAGCGACACCCTGCTCGCGTGCAGCGTCCCGGAGGACGTCCCCGCCCTGCTGTCGGTCATCGAACCGTCGGCGCAGGCGCCGGGCCGCCGGGAACTGGAGTTCCGTATCCGCCGGCCCACCGGCGAACTGTGCTGGCTGCGGCTGGAGTGCCGGGTGCGCAAGGGGGCCGAGGGCGTCCCGGAACGGGTGCTGGGGGTGGTGAGCGCGGCGCCCGTGCTGCGCCGGGGCGCC
This sequence comes from Streptomyces sp. NPDC026246, assembly GCF_055567995.1. Classification (NCBI taxonomy): domain Bacteria; kingdom Bacillati; phylum Actinomycetota; class Actinomycetes; order Kitasatosporales; family Streptomycetaceae; genus Streptomyces; species Streptomyces sp. NPDC026246. The sequence continues at coordinate 7,471 of NZ_JBVHPJ010000013.1, forward strand.
GGCGACGTGGCCCGGCTCCAGTGGCTGACGGCCGCGCTCGACGACGCGACGACCGTGCGGGACGTCAGCCGTGTCGTCGTCGCCGCGCTGCGCGAGCCGCTGGGCGCCGACCGCATCGCGCTCGCCGAACTGCTGGAGGACCGGCTGGCCGTCACCGTCCTCGATCCGCCGGGCCCCGGGGCCTGGCCGCAGCTGTGGCGCTCCGAGTGGCGTTCGGAATGGCCGGACGCGCCCGTCAGCGCCCTGCCCGCGCTGGAGGCGGCGCTGCGCGACGGGCGGATGAGCCTGTGGCCGGCCGGTGCGGTGCTGGAACCGGGGCTCACGGGCATCGGCCCGGGCGGCCTCGCGGTGCTGCCGCTGCCGGCGCGCAACCGCGTGGCGGGTGTGTGCCTCGTCGGCTGGGACGCGCCGCACGAGTTCGCCCCCGACGAACGGGCCCTGCTCACCGCGACCGCGGGGCTGGTGGGGCAGGCCCTGAAACGCGCCCACGCCTACGACGCCGAGCAGGAACTGGCGACGATGCTCCAGCGCAGCCTGCTCCCCCGCCGCCTCCCCCGGCTGCCCGGCGGCGTCGCCGTGGCCCGCTACCTGCCCGCCCGGCGGGGGCTGCAGGTGGGCGGCGACTGGTACGACGTGATCGCCCTGTCGGAGGCGAAGGTGGCCCTGGTCATCGGGGACGTGCAGGGCCACAGCGCCGCGGCCGCGACCATCATGGGCCAGATGCGTACCGCGGTCCGCGCCTACGCCGTCGAGGGACATCCGCCGGACGTGGTCGTCGCGCACGCGAACCGGCTGCTCGTCGGCATGGAGACCGACCTGTTCGCCACGTGCTGCTACGTCGAGCTGGACCTGGAGGAGGGCGAGGCGCTGTTCGTGCGGGCCGGGCACCTGGCCCCCCTCGTGCGCCACCCCGACGGCGGCACCGAGGAGATCGCGGTCGAGGGCGGGCTTCCGCTGGGCGTCCTCGCCGACGCGGACTTCCCGCTCACCGCGCGGGCGCTGGCTCCGGGTTCGGTGCTCGCGCTGGTGACGGACGGCCTGGTGGAGTCGGCCGACCTGCAGGTGGACGAGGGCATGCGCCTCGTGCGCCAGACGCTCGCCGCGGCCGATCCCGGCGACCCGGGGCGGATGGCCGACGAACTGCTCGGCGAGCAGGGCCGCCGCGAGGACGACGTGGCGTTGCTGCTCCTGCGCTACGACGGTATGCGCGTGCGCCCGGTGCGGGCGGGGTGGGTGGTGTGGCGGCTGCCGGACGCGGTGATGCACGCCCGCCGGTTCAGCGCGCGGACCCTGCGCTCGTGGGGCGTGGTCGAGGAGGCCGACACCGTGCTGCTGGTGGTGTCGGAGCTGGTGACCAACGCGCTGGTGCACACGCAGGGCGCCGTCCGCGTGGACCTGACCCTGGCGGCGGACCGGCTGCGGGTGACGGTGAGCGACTCCTCGCCGCGCGCACCGGCCAAGCCGGTCGTCGTGGACTGGGAGTCGACGGGCGGCCGGGGACTGTTCCTCGTCGAGGCGGTGTCGGCGGCCTGGGGCTCGGTGCCGGTCGGCGGCGGAAAGCAGGTGTGGAGCGAGCTGGTGGTCGACCGGACCGGGCCGGATCCGGAACCCGGTGCGGTCGAGGAGCCGGAGGCCGGGCCGCGGGCGGGGACGGACGGGGTCCGCGGGCGGGGCTGGGGTGTGGGCCGCGCCCGGAACCGGGGGCGGGGCAGGGACGCCGGCCGGGTGCGGCTGCGCAGGCCCGGGCGGGAGGAGCGGGGGCCCGGTGAGGCGGGCCCGTGGTGAGGGGGCGTGTGTGGCGTGCGGCCGCCGCCCTGCTGGCGGCGCTGCTGGCGGCGCTGCTGGCGGTGTCCCTCGCCGGGTGCTCGCAGGACGGCGGCGGCGAGGGCCTCTCCGTCGGGGTGCTGCTGCCGAGCCGGGCGGTGCCGCGCTGGGAGCAGGCCGACAAGCCGTTGCTGGAGAAGCGGCTGAAGGAGCTGTGCCCGGACTGCACGGTGATGCACGCCAACGCCGAGAACGACGCGGCCCGGCAGCGGCAGCAGATGACCTCCATGCTCACTCGGGGTGTCTCGGTGCTGATCCTGGACGTCGTCGACCCGGGCGCCCTGCGCTCGTCGGTCCGTCAGGCGCGGCGCGAGGGCGTCCCCGTGGTCGCCTACGACCGGCTCGCGGAGGGGCCCGTCTCCGGCTTCGTCAGCTTCGACGGCGGCACGGTCGGCCGGCTCCAGGGCGAGGCCCTGCTCCAGGGCATGGGCGCGGGGGCGTCGGCGGCGGTGTCGTGATGATGAACGGCGATCCCTCCAGCCCCAACGCCGCCTGGTACGAGGCGGGCGCCATGGCCGTCCTGCGGGACCGGGTCCGCATCCTCAGGTCGTACGACACCCTGGGCTGGCGCGCGGAGAACGCGCACGACCAGATGTCGGCCGCCGTCAGCGCCCTGGGCCCGGACCGGATCGACGGGGTGCTCGCGGCCAACGACTCCATCGCCGCCGGTGTCGTCTCCGCCCTGAAGAGCGCCCGCGTCACCCCGCTGCCGCCGGTCACCGGCCAGGACGCCGACCTCGACGCGGTGCGGCGCATCGTGCGGGGTGAGCAGTACATGACGGTCTACAAGCCGTTCCGCAAGGAGGCCGAGGCGGCCGCCGCGATGGCCGTGGCCCTGGCGCGCGGCAACGACCTGGACGCCCTCGTGAGGACGAGCGTGGACAGCCCCACGACGAAGGACGTCCCGGCCCTGCTGCTCCAGCCGGTGCCGGTGACGCGGGAGAACATCGGCCGGACCCTCGTCCGGGACGGTGTCTACACCGTCGACCGGATCTGCACCGCGGAGCTCCGGCCCGCCTGTGCCCGGATCGGGCTCACCGAGTGAGGGAGGTGGTCCCCGTGGCGCGTCCCCCGGTGCTGGTGCTGCGCGGCGTCTGCAAGCGGTTCGGCGGCGTGCAGGCGCTGGTGGACGTGGACCTCAGGGTCCGTGCCGGCGAGGTCGTGGCGCTCGCGGGCGACAACGGCGCGGGCAAGTCCACCCTGGTCAAGGTGGTCTCGGGGGTCGGCCCGGCCGACCGGGGCGTGATCGAGTGGGAGGGGCGCCCGGTGCAGATCAGACGCCCCCACGACGCCCACGCCCTCGGCATCGCGACCGTCTACCAGGACCTGGCCATGTGCGACAACCTCGACGTGGTGGGCAATCTCTTCCTCGGCCGGGAGATCTCCCGGGTGGGCATCCTCGACGAGGTGGAGATGGAGCGCCGCGCCCGTGATCTGATGCGCGCGCTGTCGATCCGCGTCCCCGACGTACGGGCGCCCGTGGCGACGCTGTCGGCCGGGCAGCGCCAGGCGGTCGCGATCTCCCGCTCGCTCCTGGGATCACCCAAGGTGCTGCTGCTCGACGAGCCGACCGCGGCGCTCGGTGTCGAGCAGACGAGCCATCTGCTGGACCTCATCGAGGAGGTCCGGGACCGCGGGCTGGGGATCATCCTGATCAGTCACAACATGGGCGACATCAAGGCCGTCGCCGACCGTGTGGCGGTGCTGCGGCTGGGCCGCAACAACGGCCTGTTCGACGTGAGCACCGTGACGCAGGAGCAGATCATCTCCTCGGTGACCGGCGCCGCGGACAACGCCGTCGCCCACCGTACGAAGGGCGGCGGGGAGGCGTGGCCGTGAGCCGGGACGGTCTGCGGGCGCACGCCGCCCGGGTGCTGGGCGGTGTGCGGGACGGCGAGCGGGGGCCGCTGCTGGTCGTCGCCGGGCTGATCGTGATCTGTGCCATGTTCCAGGCGCTGGACGACAAGTTCCTCTCGCCGCGCAACCTGTCCAACATCGGCGTGGACGTCGTCGGGACGGGTCTGGTGGCCGTGGGCATCGTGTTCGTGCTGCTGATCCGCGAGATCGACCTGTCGGTGGGGTCGGTCAGCGGGCTGGCGGGGGCCGCGTTCGCCGTGCTGAACGTGAACCAGGGGGTGCCGGAGTGGCTGGCCGTGGTGGTGGCGGTGGCGGCGGGCACGGCCGTGGGCGCGTTCCACGGCGCGTTCTTCGCCTGGGTCGGCGTGCCCGCGTTCGTGGTCACGCTGGCGGGGCTGCTGGTGTGGAACGGGCTGACGCTGTACCTGCTGGGCGCGAGCGGCACGATCAACATCGACGAGGAGGGGCTGGTCGCCTCGCTGACCGGCAGGCACTTCGGCAACGACCTGGCGGCGTACGCGGTCGCGGCGCTCGGCACGGCCGGGTACCTGCTCGCCGCGGGCCGCAGGCGCAGCCGGCACCGGGCCGCCGGGATGCCGTACCGGCCGAGGGGTGAGATCTGGCTGCGGACGGCCCTGCTGGCCGTGGTGTCCTTCGCCGCGGCCCACACGCTCAACCGGTTCCAGGGGCTGCCGCTGGCGCTGCTGATCTTCCTGGTGGTCCTGGTGGTGTCGGACTACGTGCTGCGCCGCACCCGCTGGGGACGCCGGGTGTACGCGCTGGGGGGCGGCGTGGAGGCGGCGCGCCGGGCGGGTGTCGGGGTGGACCGGGTGCGGATCGCGATGTTCATGGTGTCGGGGACGCTGGCCGCGGTGGGCGGGCTGTTCGTGGCGTCCGGTCTGACCTCGGCGAGCCCGACGACCGCGCGGGCCGCCGGTTCCGGGGTGCTGCTGATCAACGCGATCGCGGCGGCCGTGATCGGCGGGACCAGCCTGTTCGGCGGGCGGGGATCGCCCTGGTCGGTGCTGCTGGGCGTCCTGGTCATCCAGTCCATCGCCTCGGGGATGGCGCTGCTGGGGGTGGAGGACGCGGTGCAGTTCATGATCACGGGCGGGGTGCTGCTGGCCGCCGTGGCGGTGGACGCCCTGTCCCGGCGCTCCCGCGCCCGGGACCACCCCTGACCGTCCGCGGCGCACCCCTGGGAACGGCGAGGGCCGCGTCCCCGGTTTCCCGGGGACGCGGCCCTGAACCGCACCGCGGTGGGACCTACTTGCGGATCAGGCTGCGCAGCACGTACTGCATGATGCCGCCGTTGCGGTAGTAGTCCGCCTCACCCGGGGTGTCGATGCGGACGACCGCGTCGAACTCGACGCCGGTGTCGGTGGTGACCTTCACCGTGCGCGGGGTGGTGCCGTCGTTCAGCTCGGTGACACCGGTGATGGAGAAGGTCTCCTCGCCGGTCAGGCCGAGGGACTCGGCGTTCTGGCCCTCGGGGAACTGCAGCGGCAGCACGCCCATGCCGATGAGGTTCGAGCGGTGGATGCGCTCGTACGACTCGGCGACGACGGCCTTGACGCCGAGGAGCGCGGTGCCCTTGGCCGCCCAGTCGCGGGAGGAGCCGGAGCCGTACTCCTTGCCGGCCAGGACGACCAGCGGGATGCCGGCGGCCTGGTAGTTCTGCGAGGCGTCGTAGATGAAGGCGACCGGGCCGCCGTCCTGGGTGAAGTCGCGGGTGTATCCGCCCTCGGTGCCCGGCGCGATCTGGTTGCGCAGGCGGATGTTGGCGAACGTGCCGCGGATCATGACCTCGTGGTTGCCGCGGCGCGAGCCGTAGCTGTTGAAGTCGCGGCGCTCGACGCCGTGCTCCGTGAGGTACTTGCCGGCCGGGGTGTCGGCCTTGATGGCACCCGCCGGGGAGATGTGGTCGGTGGTGACCGAGTCGCCCAGCTTGGCGAGCACCCGGGCGCCGGAGATGTCGGAGACCGGGGTGGTCTCCATCGTCATGCCCTCGAAGTACGGGGGCTTGCGCACGTAGGTGGACTCGCCGTCCCACTCGAAGGTGTCGCCGGTCGGGATCGGCAGCGCCTGCCACTGGGCGTCGCCCGCGAAGACGTCCGCGTAGGACTTGGCGAACATGTCCTCGCCGATGGCGTTGGCGACGACGTCGTTCACCTCGGCCTCGGAGGGCCAGATGTCCTTCAGGAAGACCGGGTTGCCGTCCTGGTCGGTGCCCAGGGCGTCCTTGGTGATGTCCACCTTCATGGAGCCCGCGAGCGCGTAGGCGACGACCAGCGGCGGGGACGCCAGGTAGTTCATCTTGACGTCGGGGTTGATGCGGCCCTCGAAGTTCCGGTTTCCGGAGAGGACCGAGGTGACGGCGAGGTCGTTGTCGTTGACGGCCTGGGAGACCTCCTCCGGCAGCGGGCCGGAGTTGCCGATGCAGGTGGTGCAGCCGTAGCCGACGAGGTTGAAGCCGACCTTGTCGAGGTAGGGGGTCAGGCCCGCCTTCTCGAAGTAGTCGGTGACGACCTTGGAGCCCGGGGCGAGGGTGGTCTTGACCCAGGGCTTGCGGGTCAGGCCCTTCTCCACCGCCTTCTTGGCCACCAGGGCGGCGGCGACCATGACGTACGGGTTGGAGGTGTTGGTGCAGGAGGTGATGGCCGCGACCGTCACCGCGCCGTGGTCCAGCTCGTAGGAGGAGCCGTCGGGGGCCGTGACGCGCACCGGGTTGGACGGGCCGGAGCCGGCGACGACGGCGGAGTGCTGCGGGGCACCGGCGCCGTTGTCGTCGCTGCCGTAGGCCGGGGCGTCGGAGGCCGGGAAGGACTCGGCGGACGCCTCGTCGACGGGGGACTGCACGCCGTGCGGCTGCTCCTGCTGCGGGACGCCCGCCTTGCGGTCGTCGCCGCCGGTGACACCGGCGTCGACGTAGTTGAGCACGTCGGCGGCGAACTGCTCGGCGGCGCGGGACAGCTCGATGCGGTCCTGCGGGCGCTTGGGGCCGGCGATGGAGGGGACGACCGTGGACAGGTCGAGCTCCAGCTTCTCGGAGAAGTCCGGCTCGGCCTTCGGGTCCAGCCAGAGGCCCTGCTCCTTGGCGTACGCCTCGACGAGCGCGACCTGCTGCTCGGAACGGCCGGTGAGCTTCAGGTAGTTCAGGGTCTCGTCGTCGATCGGGAAGATCGCGGCGGTGGAGCCGAACTCCGGCGACATGTTGCCGATGGTGGCGCGGTTCGCCAGCGAGGTGGCGGCGACGCCCTCGCCGTAGAACTCGACGAACTTGCCGACCACGCCGTGCTTGCGCAGCATCTCGGTGATGGTCAGCACGAGGTCCGTGGCGGTGGTGCCCGCCTGGAGCTCGCCGGTGAGCTTGAAGCCGACGACGCGCGGGATGAGCATGGAGACCGGCTGGCCGAGCATGGCGGCCTCGGCCTCGATGCCGCCGACGCCCCAGCCGAGCACGCCGAGGCCGTTGACCATGGTGGTGTGCGAGTCGGTGCCGACCAGGGTGTCCGGGTAGGCCTTGCCGTCGCGGACCATCACGACGCGGGCCAGGTGCTCGATGTTCACCTGGTGCACGATGCCGGTGCCCGGCGGGACGACCTTGAACTCGTCGAAGGCGGTCTGGCCCCAGCGCAGGAACTGGTAGCGCTCCTTGTTGCGGCCGTACTCCAGGTCGACGTTCTGCTTGAACGCGTCGTTGGTGCCGAACTTGTCGGCGATGACGGAGTGGTCGATGACCAGCTCGGCCGGGGCCAGCGGGTTGATCTTCGCCGGGTCGCCGCCCAGCTCCTTGACGGCCTCACGCATGGTGGCGAGGTCCACGACACAGGGCACGCCGGTGAAGTCCTGCATGATCACGCGGGCCGGCGTGAACTGGATCTCCTGGCTGGGCTGGGCCTGCGAGTCCCATCCGCCGAGCGCGCGGATGTGGTCGGCGGTGATGTTCGCGCCGTCCTCGGTGCGGAGCAGGTTCTCCAGCAGGACCTTGAGGCTGTAGGGAAGGCGGGCCGAGCCCTCCACCTTGTCCAGCCGGAAGATCTCGTACGACTCGTCGCCCACCTGCAGCGTGCTGCGGGCGTCGAAGCTGTTCGCCGACACGACAGTCTCCTTCATTGATGTGCGCGTACCACCACGATCCTGCCGCCACGGCATCTCGACCGATCCGCTAAGGTAAGGCTAAGTTAGGTAACCCTTACCGAGTGGCGGCGTGCGGTGCTTCTCGGCAGATATCTCGATGTCGAGATAACTCTAGTACACGAGGGCCGGAGCGTCATGCCCGGACTCCACGAGAAGTGCGGCGAGGTCCGATCCCGCCTGCCATCCATCCGGGAACCCGGGGTAAGCGAACGGAACCGGGAAGGGCCCGGTGAACACCGGAAGGAGGCCCTGAATGCCCCTCACGTTCCGCAAGAGTTTCCGGATTCTTCCGGGGGTGCGACTGAACATCAACAAGCGCTCCTGGTCCATCACCACCGGCGGCGGCAAGAACGGCCCGCGCCACACCCGCAGCAGCACGGGACGCCGCACGACATCGATGGATCTGCCCGGACCCTTCGGATGGCGGCGCACCACCCGCACGTCGCGACACTGAGGCTGCCGGACGGGGTTGACGGTTCATCACCCGAACGGCCCCCCGGGCGGGCGCCATCTCATATCTGAGATAACCTCAACCCCATGGCAGACGACTACCTCGTACGCATCGGCAAGCTCATCCGTGACGCCCGGCAGCACCGGGGCTGGACCCAGTCGCAGCTGGCGGAGGCGCTCGGCACCAGTCAGAGCGCGGTCAACCGGATCGAGCGCGGCAATCAGAACATCAGCCTTGAGATGATCGCGCGGATCGGGGAAGCCCTCGACAGCGAGATCGTGTCCCTCGGCTACGCCGGTCCGATGCATCTGCGGGTCGTCGGCGGGCGGCGTCTGTCCGGTGCCATCGACGTGAAGACGAGCAAGAACGCGTGCGTGGCGCTGCTGTGCGCCTCACTGCTCAACCAGGGGCGCACGGTACTGCGCCGCGTCGCCCGCATCGAGGAGGTCTACCGCCTGCTGGAGGTGCTGGCGTCCATCGGCGTGCGCGCCCGGTGGATCAACGACGGCGTCGACCTGGAGATCGTGCCGCCGGCCGAGCTGAACCTCGGGTCGATCGACGCCGACGCCGCACGCCGCACGCGCTCGATCATCATGTTCCTCGGCCCGCTGCTGCACCGCGCGGACCAGTTCAAGCTGCCGTACGCCGGCGGCTGCGACCTCGGCACCCGCACGATCGAGCCGCACATGATCGCGCTGCGCCGCTTCGGCCTGGACATCGCCGCGACCGAGGGGCAGTACCACGCCCAGGTGGACCGCTCGACCGTCCCGGACCGGCCCATCGTGCTGACCGAACGCGGCGACACGGTGACCGAGAACGCGCTGCTGGCGGCCGCCCGGCACGACGGCACCACCGTCATCCGCAACGCCTCCTCCAACTACATGGTCCAGGACCTGTGCTTCTTCCTGGAGGCACTGGGCGTCAAGGTCGACGGCATCGGCACCACCACGCTCACCGTGCACGGCGTGCCCACCATCGACGTCGACGTGGACTACTCCCCCTCCGAGGACCCGGTCGAGGCGATGAGCCTGGTGGCCGCGGCCGTCGTGACGGAGTCGGAGCTGACGGTGCGCCGCGTGCCCATCGAGTTCCTGGAGATCGAGCTGGCGGTCCTGGAGGAGATGGGACTCGACCACGACCGCACGCCGGAGTACTTCGCCGACAACGGCCGCACCCGGCTGGTGGACCTCACCGTCCGGCCCTCCAAGCTGGAGGCGCCGATCGACAAGATCCACCCCATGCCGTTCCCCGGCCTGAACATCGACAACGTCCCGTTCTTCGCGGCCATCGCCGCCGTCGCCCAGGGCAAGACCCTCATCCACGACTGGGTCTACGACAACCGCGCGATCTACCTCACCGACCTGAACCGCCTCGGCGGCCGGCTGCAGCTGCTGGACCCCCACCGTGTCCTGGTCGAGGGCCCGACCCGCTGGCGCGCCGCCGAGATGATGTGCCCGCCGGCCCTGCGCCCCGCGGTGGTCGTCCTGCTGGCGATGATGGCGGCCGAGGGCACGTCGGTGCTGCGCAACGTGTACGTCATCAACCGGGGGTACGAGGACCTGGCGGAGCGGCTGAACTCGATCGGGGCGCAGATCGAGACGTTCCGGGACATCTGACGGGGCGTCGTCCGACCACCCGGCGGTGTCGGTCCCGGTGGGTGCGCCGGCCCGGATGGGATAGTCCGACACCGTGGACACACCTCTGGTGACCTTCGGGCACAGCACCGCCGGGCGGGAGCGGATCCTGGAGCTGCTGCGGGGGGCCGGTGTCGCCGCTCTGGTGGACGTGCGGACCGCCCCCGGCAGCCGGCGTGACCCCGACCTGCTGCGCGAGCGGCTCGCCGAGTGGCTGCCGGACGGCGGGGTCGGCTACCGGTGGGAGCGCGACCTCGGTGGCTTCCGTCCGCTGCCGCAGGACAGCCCGGACGTCGTCTGGCGCAACGAGTCCTTCCGCGGGTACGCCGCCCACACCCGCTCCCCCGAGTTCGTCGCGGCGATGGACCGCCTCCTGCGGGAGGCGGCCGGTGCCCGGACCGCCGTGATGTGCAGCGAGGCGGTCTGGTGGCGCTGCCACCGCCGGCTGATCGCCGACTTCGCCGTGCTCGCCCGGGGCGTGACGGTCCTGCACCTGATGCACGACGGCCGCCTGACCCCGCACCGGCCGACACCGGGAGCCCGTCTGCGCGACGACGGGCTCCTGGTGTACGACGCCCCCACCGGACCGGAGCGGGGCTGAACCGGTCAGTACAGCTTGTTCACCGCCGTGACGGTCGTCGCCTTGAAGTCCGCGACCTGCGCGTCCCGGAAGGTGCCCATCCGGCCCCAGCGGACGATCGTGACGGCGGCGCCGTCGCGGCCGACCGAGAACAGGTTGATGTCGGAGGAGCCCCAGGCGGAGGCGGTGTGGATGCCGTAGACGTCGGCGCCCTCCTCGACGTTCAGGTGGCCGTAGGACTTCTGCGTCGCCGTGACGTCGGGGTCCTGCCGCATCAGCTTCTCCGCGCAACCGGCGAGGTCCTTGCGCAGCAGGGCCGCGAAGTCCTTCGCCCACTGCACACTGCGCCCCTCCACCGTGAGCTGCTGGGCGTTCGTGTCGTACTCCGTCCCGTACTCCCGGTGCGTGGTGACGGAGGGCAGCGCGTCACCGACGCACATCGGCAGCGGGTCCGGCTGCCCGGCGAGGACCGGCCCCGCGTACCAGGGCGAGGACGGGTACGGCGGCAGCTCGGCCGGCTCCAGGAACCGGGGCGTGTCGGAGGCCGGCGTCCCGGCCGCGGCGGCCGGGACGGCGGCAGCGGCGACACCTGCCACGGCCGCCAGCGCGGCCACGGTGGTGCGGATGCCTCGGGCACGGATCTTCATGGTCTCCCCCATCGGTCTCCCCGGCTTCCCGGGTGGCTGCGCGGGCTTGTGCCCTCGCCCCCTGTACGACCCGCCGACCGTCGTGTGCGTTGCCCTGCGGAGCTGCTACGGATCCGTCCCGAATGTCACCGGACCGCTACCGCGGACCGGGTCCGACCGCCGCCTCGCGCCCGGCGTGCGCCCTGCCACGGCCCGTGATCCGCTTCACGCCGGCGTGGCCGCGGGCCCGGGCCGCACGGTGCGTAAAGCGACCGGGGAATGGATAGGGGTCATACGGCGACACACGGGGAGTGTCCGACGTGCCCGGACATCGGGCCCAGCGGCTTCAGGGGAGGGAGCGCGCATGGACGGCCGGCCCTTGTACGTCGAACCACCGCCGGAGCCCTTGTATCTCGCACCACGGCTGGAGCCACGGCTCCGGTCGCTCACGGCGGCGCACGGGACGCTGCACTCGCTCGCCGACGCGCTCGGCTCGCCCCTGCACGTCGTGGTGCCCGACCAGATCGCGGAGAACGTGGAGGGCTTCCGGTCGGTGTATCGGGCGCACCGGCTGCCGGGGCAGATCCTCTACGCCCACAAGGCCAGCCGCTCCAGCGCCCTGCTGCGGCGGCTCGCGGCGACGGACGCGGGCGTGGACGTCGCCTCGCTCGGTGAGCTGCAGCACGCGCTGGGGGCGGGGTTCGACGCGCGGCGGATCACGGCCACGGGCCCCAAGAACCCCGAGTTCCTGTGGCTGGCGGCCCGTACGGGCGTCACCGTCAGCGCCGACTCCGCCGCGGAGCTGGAGCAGGTGGCGGCGCTGGTGCGCAAGCACGCCCTGCCGCCGGTGCCCGTGCTGCTGAGACTGTCGGGGTTCGAGGCCCCGGGGGTGCGGGTGCTGAGCCGCCGCAGCCGTTTCGGTACGCCCGTACGGGAGTTGGAGCCGCTGCTGGAGACGGTCGAGCGGCACGGCGACGCGTTGGAGGCGGCCGGGGTGGCCTTCCATCTCGACACCACGAGCGTCGCGGAGAAGGCCGTCGCCCTGGAGGGGTGCCTGGCGGCGCTGGAGGCGTTCCGCAGCCGGGGGCTGCGGCCCCGCGCGGTCGACATCGGCGGCGGGTTCGGCGTCAGCTACCTCGCCGAGCGGGAGCAGTGGGAGGCGTACACCACGGCGCTCACCGCGGCCGTCCTGGGCCGTCGCCCGCCGCTGACCTGGGGCGGTCACGGGTACGGGCTGCGTGAGGAGTCCGGCACCCTGCGCGGCGCGCTCGGTCTGTACCCGGCCTACCGGCCCGTGGCGGGCGCGGCCTACCTCGACGAACTGCTCGGCCGGCCCGCCGCCGCGCTGGGCGGCCGACCGCTGGCCTCGCTGCTGCTGGAGCACCTGTACGACCTGCACACCGAGCCCGGCCGGGCCCTGCTCGACCAGTGCGGGCTGACGCTGGCGCGCGTGCTGGAGGTGCGCACCCAGGACGGCGGCGGCCCCCTGCTCGTACGGCTGGCCGCGAAGGCGGACGACATCGCCCTGGAGGACCACGGCGTGCTGGTGGACCCGGTCGTCGTCCCCAGGGGCGCCGCCGGACCCGGTGGGGAGCGGCCCGTCGCCGTGCATCTCTTCGGGAGTCTGTGCCTGGAGTCGGACCTGATCACCCGGCGCACGGTGTTCCTGCCGCGCCGCCCCGAACCGGGCGACCTGCTGGCCTTCGCCAACACCGCCGGGTACGCGATGGACTTCCACGCCACCGGTGCCCAACTGCAGCCCACCGCGCGGAAGGTCGCCGCCTGGCAGGACGGCGACCACTGGCGGTGGTGTCTCGACGAGCAGTTCTGGCCGACCACGCCCTCGGGGGGAGTCCAGTGAGGTACGACAGCATCACCGACGCGATAGGCAACACGCCCCTGGTGCGGATCGACCCGGCCGTGCACGGGCTGCGCCACATCGACCTGTACGCCAAGCTCGAGATGCTCAACCCGTTCGGCTCGGTGAAGGACCGGGCCGCCTGGAGCATGGCGGAGCCGCTGCTAGCCGAGGCGGCCGAACGGGGCAGCCAGGTGGTGGAGTTGTCCAGCGGCAACACGGCGAAGGCCCTGGCGGTCCTCGCGGGCATGCACGGGCTGGATTTCAGAAGCGTGACCAACCGCATGCGGGTGCCGGAGATCAGGGACCTCCTGCTGCTGCTCGGCGCGCAGATCGAGGAACTGCCGGGTCAGAGCGAGTGCCTGGACCCGACCGCCACGGACGACCCGCTGACGCTGTTCCACCGGACCCTGTCCGCCTCGGGCGACTCGTACCTGCACACCGACCAGTACTTCAACGCGCGCAACACCGAGGCGCATCTCACCGGCACCGGCCCCGAGATCGTGAAGGACCTGGACGGCAGGGTCCCGGACTGGTTCGTCGCCTGCGTGGGCACGGCGGGCTCGTCCACGGGTGTCGCCCGGGCACTGCGCGCGGAGGACCCGTCGGTGCGCGTGGTCGGCCTGGTCGCGGCCAAGTCCGACTTCATCCCCGGCATCCGCACCATCGACGAGGTGCGGGAGGTCGGCCTGTTCGACCCGGACACGTACGACACGATGGACTCGGTGACGGCGGACGAGGCCATCGAGGGGATGCTCACGCTCAACCGCCGCTGCGGCATCCTGGGCGGCCCCACCGGCGGCGCGGCCTACTTCGGCGCCGTCCGCCACCTGCGCGCCCTGGACGAGGAGCAGACGGGGCGGCGCACCGCGGTGTTCATCGTCTGCGACCGCGTGGAGAGCTACGTCGGGTACGTCCGGGAGCGCCGGCCGGACCTGCTGGGGCGGCCGGCCCGGAGGAACACGGTGGAGGACCTGACCGAGGCCGAGGTCGCCGGGGCGGCGACGGTCACCGTGGACGAGGCCCGGCGCTGGATCGGGACGGGTGCGCCGCTCGTCGTCGACCTGCGCAGCCCCTTCGCCTACGCGGCGCTGCACATCGACGGATCGGTGAACATCGTCGACGAGGTGTTCGCCGAACTCGCCCGCGGGGGACTGCCGTTCAGCCGCAGCCGCCCGGTCCTGCTGGCCTGCCCGGTCGGTGAGCGGTCCGCGCGGTACGCGGCGCTGCTGACCCGCATGGGCCACCCGGACGTGCGCAGCTTGGCCGGCGGCATCATCGCCTGGCGGGACGCGGGCGCGCCCCTGGTGCGGGACTGACCATGACGGCACCCACCACTGGCGAGGACCTGCGCGCGTGGCAGCGGGAGCTGCGCGCCCAGTTCCCCATCGTCACCGGGCACCCGGAGCTGGCCTACCTGGACAGCGCGGCCACCTCGCAGAAGCCGCAGGCCGTGCTGGACGCCGTGCAGGCGTACCTGACCACGTCGAACGCCAATGCCGCGCGCGGCACCTACACCTGGGCCAACCGGACGACGGACCTGGTGGAGCGCACCCGGGAGCGGGTCGGCCGGTTCCTCGGGGACACCCGTCCGGGGCGTTCCACCGTGCACTTCACCAGCGGCACGACCGAGGGGCTGCGCACGATCGCGCGGGACTGGCTGCCCGGGTTCCTGCGCGACGGGGACGAGGTCGTCGTGCCCGGGGCCGACCACCGGGCCAACATCGAGCCCTGGCTGGAGGCCCAGCGGCAACTGGCCCGCGAAGGAGTACGGGTGCGGGTCGTGCCGATGCCGTACCAGAGCGGTTCGTGGGACTACGACCACCGCGCGCTGGCCGAACGGGCGGGGCCGCGCACCCGGTTCGTCGCGGCCACCCACGTGCACCACGTGTACGGCGGTGACATGAACGTGCAGCGTATCCGCCGGGCGGTCGGCCCCGAGGCGGTGATCTGCCTCGACGCGGCCCAGGGCGTGGGCCATGTGCCGCTGTCCGTGGACGAGCTGGACGTGGACTTCGTGGTCTTCTCCGGGCACAAGACGCTGGCGCTGCCGGGTTCGGGGGCGGTGTGGGCGCGGCAGGAGCGCGGGCCGCGGTTCACGCCCGGCGGGTGGAGCGGGACCCCGAACACGGTGGGCGTCGCCTCCCTGGAGGCGGCCCTGGACTGGCTGGACGCGGCCGGGGTGGAGCGCGTCGAGCGCTGGACGGTGGACCTGGCCGCCCGGCTCACCGAGGGCCTGCGCGGGCTGGACGCCTACGAGGTCCTGGGCTGCCCGCTGAGTCTGGCCGCGGACTCGGCGGTGCAGCGACGGCGGGGCATCGTCACCCTGCGGCACCGGGGCGTCGACTCGGGCGACCTGGGCTTCGTCCTGTTCAGCCACGGCTTCATGGTCCGCTCCGACCACCTCTGCCAGGGCGACGCCGGCGAGCGGACCGGTTCGGTCCGGGTGAGTCTGCACGTGTACAACACCGCGGAGGAGATCGACCGGCTGTTGTCCGTTCTCGCCTCACTCGCCTGAGGACGACGGCAGTGCGTAATGGGAACCGTTTCCACCTGTAGGCTCGGGCGGGCAAGGACCGGATGCGAGACGGCTGGGTGGCGCGAGGCGGATGGGGCTGAGTCTGGCGACGGCACAGCGGTGGGTGGAGCGGTGGGAGCTCCAGCAGCGGCGCTACGCCGTCGACCGCGAGGAGCGGTTCACCGTGATCTGCGACGTCGTCGAGCACGCGACGGCGGGCCGCACGGCCCGGCCCCTGGTCGTGGACCTGGGCTGCGGCCCGGGGTCGCTGGCCGCTCGGCTGGTCCGGCGGCTGCCGGACGCGGAGGTGGTCGCCGTGGACCGCGATCCGCTGCTGCTGGAGCTGGGCCGCACCCACCACCCGGACGCGGCGCGCTACGTGGACGCGGAGGTCGGCGCGCCCGGCTGGCTGCGGGCTCTGGAGCTGGACCGGCCCCTGGACGCGGCCGTCTCGACCACGGCCCTGCACTACCTGGACCGGGACACCCTGTCCGCCGTGTACCGGCAGCTCGCCGCGGTGCTGCGTCCCGGGGGCGTCCTGGTCAACGGCGACCACCTGCCCCAGGGCGCGGGGGGTCCGGCCGCGATCGCCGCGCACGTCGGGCGGTGCCGGGCCGTCCGCGAGCGGGTGTTCGCCCAGGAGGACTGGGACTCCTGGTGGGCCGCCGCCGCCCGCGACCCGGAGCTGACGGACCTGCTGGCCGACCGCGACCGACGCGAGGGTTCGGCCGGCACGGGCGACCCCGCCGGGCTCCCGCTCCCCGCCCACCTGGACCTGCTCCGGCGGGCCGGCTTCGGCACGGTGGGCGTGGTCTGGCAGTACGGCGACAGCTGTGTGGTCGTGGCGGTGCGCTGACCGCGGTGACTCCGCGCGTGCCCGCGGCCCGCGCGACGGCCGCGGCGGTCACGGCCGGCCCGGTCACCCGTCCGCACTCCCCCGAACGGTGCACGGCGGCCCGCCGCCGGGACAATCGACACGGAAGCCGCTATAGGTCGATGTCGCCGCAAACCCCCCGCGTGCGCCGGGCCCGGCCCGGCGCACGCACAGGCAAGGAGCCCCGCCATGACCACCGCAGAGCACCGCACACACCAGGACCACGCCCACGCCCACGGCGACGACTGCGGTCACCTCGCCTTCCCCCACGGCGACCACACCGACTACGCCCACGACGGCCACATCCACCGGATGCACGAAGGCCACGCCGACGAGTGCGCCGCCGACGGCCACACGGTGCACCACAACCACGACCACCAGCACGGCGACCGCTGCGGCCACCAGGCCGTACGGCACGGCGACCACACCGACTACGTGCACGACGGCCACCGGCACGCCGCCCACGAGGGCCACTGGGACGACCACTGACGGGCCGGCGGCCGCCCCGGCGCGCGTGAGCGCCGCCGCTCAGCCCAGGTCGTCCCAGTGGACCGTACGGTCGCACCAGCGCCGCAGCAGCGTGCGGTCGTGTCCCACCGCCAGCAGGGCGGCACCGGTCGCGGAGCGGTAGTCCTCGACCGCGGCGACCAGGGCGGCGGCCGTGGACGCGTCGAGCATCGCCGTCATCTCGTCGCAGACCAGCAGGCGCGGGCGCAGGGCCAGCGCCCGCGCCAGGCACGCCCGTTGCAGCTGCCCGTCGCTGACCTCGTGCGGCCGGCGGGTCAGCAGGTCGGCGGTGAGACCGACGGCCGGGGCCAGCTCGGCGACCCGCTGCGCCGCCTGCCCGCCCCGGCCGGTGGCGCGCAGGGGCTCGGCGATCAGGTCGGCCAGCGGCAGCCGCGGGTCGGCGGAGAGCCTGGCCTGCTGGAAGACGACCCCGAAGGCGGTACGCAGCTCGCGCGGGGCGCGGTGGCGCCAGTGCCGGACGGGTGCGCCGTCGAGCAGGAGGGTGCCCGAGTCGGGGCGGTGCAGCAGCGCGGCGACACGGGCGAGGGTGGACTTGCCGCAGCCGCTCGGCCCGAGCAGGCCGACGGACTCGCCCGCCGCCACGGCCAGCGAGACCCCCCGGACCACCGGGGCGTGCCGGTCGTATCCGGCGGTGACGGAACGCAGCTCAAGCACGGACGTCCTCCGGCACGTACGGGTGGTGGCAGGCGACCGCGCCCGGCGGTGGGGTGCCGGTGGTGCAGGGGCCGGTGGCGCGGTCGCAGCGGGCGGCGAAGGCGCAGCCCGCGGGGAGGGCGCCGAGTTCCGGCGGCATGCCGGGGATCGGGGTGAAGTCCCGTTCCGGCAGGGCCTGGAGGAGGCCGCGGCTGTACGGGTGGCGGGGGCCGGGCGATCCGAAGAAGTCGCGGGCGTCGGCCAGTTCGACGATCCGGCCCGCGTACATGACGGCGACCCGGTCGGCGATCCGCTCGGCGGCGGACAGGTCGTGGGTGATCATCAGCAGGGCGCGTCCGCCGCCGTCGGTTCCGGTGGGGTCGTCGACGTGCCGGCGCAGCTCGTCGACCGTACGGTCCACGAGGTCGCGGTCGAGTCCCGTGGTGGGTTCGTCGGCGAGCAGCAGGGGGGCTCCGCCCACCAGCGCGAGGGCGGTGGCAGCCCGTTGGGCCAGGCCGCCGGAGAGCTGGTGGGGGTGGCGGTCGAGGTGGCCGGCGGGGAACGCGGCCCGTTCGGCGGCGGCCTCGGCCGCGGCACGCAGGGCGGACCGGCCCCGGGTGGCGGTCAGGGCGGCGACCGTCTCCTCCAGCTGCGAGCGGACGGTGCGCACGGGGGTGAGGTGCGCGGCGGGGCTCTGCGGGACCAGGCCGATGAGCCGGCCGCGCACCCTGCGGGCCAGGACGCGTTCGCCGGCCGTGAGCAGGTCGAGGTCGCCCAGCAGGGCCGACCCGGCGGTCTGCGCGTTGCCGGGGAGCAGCCCGAGCAACGCGGACGCCAGCACGGACTTGCCGCAGCCGCTCTCCCCGATGAGGGCGAGGCACTCCCCCGCCGCCACGTCGAACCGGGCGTCGGTGACGGCGGCGACCCGGCGCCCGCCGGGCATCAGGAACCGCACGGACAGCCCGCGCACGGACAGCACGGGCGCCCGCCCGGCCCCGGAGTCGCGCCCGGCGGCGTCGGTCTCGGTGCTCACAGCATCAGCTCCGATCGGTGGCGGGGGTTGATCCGCTCCCGCCAGGCCCCGGCGAGGCCGGCGACGGCGAGGGTCGGGACGATGAGGAAGAGGCCCGGGAAGAGGGTGGGCCACCACTGGCCGGCGAGCAGGGAGCCGCGGGCGGTCTGGATCAGGGTGCCGAGGCTCGCGGTGTGGGTCGGCAGGCCGAGCCCGAGGAACGACAGGGCCGACTCGTGCCACATGGCGTGCGGCACCATCAGCACGGCGGCGAGGGCGGCCTGGGGAAGCACCGCCGGCAGAAGGTGCCGTACGGTCACCCGCCACCGCGACGCCCCGCCGGAGACGGCCGCGTCGACGTACGGCCGGGACCGCAGGGACAGCACCTCGGCGCGGACGATCCGGGCCGTGGACAGCCAGTGGGTGAGCGCCACGGAGATCACCACCGGCCACACCCCGGGCCGGAACATGGCGACGACGAAGATGCCGAGCAGCAGGTGCGGCACTGACGAGAACGTGTCGACCAGCCGCATCAGCGCCCGGTCGGCCCAGCCGCCCAGGGCCCCGGCGGCCGCGCCCACGGCCGTGCCGACGACGGTCGCCGTCAGGGCGGCCGCCACGCCGACGAGCAGGGAGACGCGCAGCCCGTACACGCACCGCAGCAGCAGATCCCGGCCGACGTCGTCGGTGCCGAAGGGGTGTGCCCACGAGGGCGGTTGCAGCTTGGCGGCCAGGTCGACGGCCTGCTGGTCGAGCTGCACCAGCGGCGGGACGAGCAGCACGGCCAGCACGGTGAGGGCCACCAGCGCGGCGGAGGTGCGCACGCGCAGGGCGCGGGTGGACCGGCGGCGCGGGCCGTGCGACCGCCACTCGGTCCGCTCCGGGGCGCCTGCGGGCGCGGGCGCGTCACATGTCACTGAGCTTCACCCTCGGGTCGAACAGTCCATACAGCAGGTCGGCGAGCAGGTTCCCGGCGAGCACGGCGGCGGTGGCCAGGGTCGTCAGGGCGGCGAGCAGCGGGAAGTCGACCGCGGTGGCCGCCTCGACGGTGGCGGCGGCGATGCCCGGCCAGCTGAAGACGCTCTCCACGAGCAAGGCGCCGGTGATGAGTTCGGGCACGCGGGAGCCGATGAGCGTGAGCACCGGCAGCAGCCCGGAGCGCAGGGCGTGGCCGAGCAGGACGGTGCGTTCGCTCAGGCCGCGGGCGCGGGCGCCGCGCACGGGGTCCTCGGCCAGGGCGTCGCCGACGCCTTGGCGCACGTACAGCGTGAACCAGGGCAGCTGCGACACCGCCAGAACCCCTGCGGGCAGGACGAGATGGCTCGCGACCTGGCCGAACGTGACCTGTTCGCTGCCGGTGTCGGTGAGTCCGCCGGCCGGCAGGACGTCCCACTGCAGGGCGAACAGCCAGACGGCCAGCAGGGCGATCCAGAAGACCGGGGCCGCCTCCAGGGTGTAGGCGAGGGAGGTGACGGCCCGGTCGACCGCCGAGCCGGGCCGGCGGGCGGCGAGCACGCCGAGGACCGTGCCGGCGAGCACGGCGACGGCGAACGCGGCCGCGCACAGCAGCGCGGACCACACGAGCCGTTCGCCGATGACCTGGGTGACGGGCTGGCGCATGACGGTGGAGTGGCCGAGGTCGCCGCCGAGGGCGGAGGTCAGCCAGTGCCACCAGCGGACGGCGAACGGCTCGTCCACGCCGAGGTTCTCGCGCAGCCGGTCCAGGGTCTGCCGGTCGGCGCCGAGCGCGGCGGTCCCGGCGTAGGCCTTGACGGGGTCGAACGGGGAGGCGGCGGCGATGGCGAACACGCCGAAGGTGACGACGAGCAGGACGGGGCCGGCGAACAGGGCCCGCCGCCCCGCCAGCCGCGCCATCGCGGCCCAGGGCGGGCGGGTCACTGCTCGGGCTGCCAGTCCTCGATGTTCCACCAGGGACCGCTGGCGAAGCCGTGCTCGTGCGGCTCCAGCTGGGTGCTCAGCCCGTCCCAGCGGTCGGCCAGCACGTACAGGTGGTCGATGTGGGTGAGGAACGTGTAGCCGGGGTCCCGCACCAGGGCGCGCTGGAGCTTGTCGTAGGCGGCCTTGCGCTCGGCCGGGTCCTGGCTGCGGCGGCCGTCGTCGAGGGCGCGGTCCACGACCGGGTCGTCGTAGCGGGCCATGTTGTTGAAGCCGTCGCCGGCGAGGGAGGAGTGCAGCAGGGTGTAGAGGCCGAAGTCGGGGTCGCCGGTGCTGCCGAAGCCCGCGAGGACGGCGGTGTCCTTCATGCGCGGTTCGATGACCTCCCAGGTGGCGCTCTCGGCCGTCACCTCGATGCCCGCCTCCTTGGCGTCGGAGGCGTAGGCGAGGGCGTGGTCCTGACGGACCTTGTCGCCGGAGGGGTAGAGCAGGGTGAAGGCGGCGCGCCGGCCGTCCTTGGCGCGGACGCCGTCCTTGCCGGGCTTCCAGCCGGCCTCGTCGAGGATTTTGCGGGCCTTGTCCAGGTCCCGGGTGCGCTCGATGTCCCGGCTGAAGGCGGGGTCGTCGACGGGCAGCGGCCCGTAGGCGGGCCGGCCCGCGCCGTCGAGGATCCTGTCGACCATGGCCTTGCGGTCGACGGCGGCGTCGAGGGCCTGCCGGACGGCGCGGTCGCCGGTGACCGGGTTGGCGGTGGGGAGGGTGACGGCGCGGAAGTCGTAGGACCGGGCCCGGTGGGTGCGCTTGCCGTCGTCGTTCTTGAAGGTGGCGGCGAGGTTCGGCGGCAGGACGGCGCCGTCGAGGTCGCCGGAGCGCAGCCGGGTGGCGCGCACGTTGTCGTCGCCGATGACGGCCATGGTGAAGGAGGTGACCTTCGGCTTGCCGCCCCAGTAGCGGGGGTTGGCCTTGAAGGTGAGCTTCTCGCCCTTGCTCCACCTGCTGAGGACGTAGGGGCCGGTGCCTATGGGCCTGGTGTTGAAGGTGCCGGTGTTGGGGTCCTGCTTCCCCGCGACGTGCTCGGGGACGATGGGCAGGACGGTGCGGGCGGCGAAGGGCGCGTAGGGGTACTTCAGCGTGAAGACGACCTTGTCGTCACCGTCGGCCCGGACCTTCTGCACGGCGTCCAGCTCGCTCTTGAAGGTGTTGTTGGTCTTCGCGTCCAGCGCGGTCCGGTAGGTGTAGACGACGTCGGCGGAGGTGAGCGGCTCGCCGTCGCTGAACTCGACGCCGTCGCGCAGGGTGTACGTGTACGTCCGGCCGCCGTCGCTGATCTCGGGCAGGGCCGCCGCGAGGGCGGGCTTCAGCTTCAGCTCGGCGTCGCGCGCCAGGAGCCCGTCGAAGATCTTGGAGTTGCCGTCCTTGCCGTAGCCGAGCAGCGGGTTGAGGGTGTCGGGCTCGGTGGCCACGCCGATGACGACCGATGCCGCGGACCCGGCGCCGTCGGTTCCGCCACCGCCGGGAGCGGAGCAGGCGGTGACCGCCGCGGCCAGCGCCGCCGTGGCGGCGGCCCCTCGTATCCGACGGGTCGACATTGTGACCTCACACCCTTGTTGCTTCGGTCTGGCTTTTGCACAGACCTCGCAATTAAACAGTCAAGGGAGGCCCGGGCGCACCACCCCCCCGGCAGGAAGCCGTCGGCCGACCGCGCACGACGGACCGGCGGCGCCCGCTTGTGCGGCTCGCGCGCCGGTCCGCCGGGGCCCGCGGCCTCAGCCCTGGGTCAGGGTGACCGCCTGGCCCGAGGTGGCGTGGGCGCTGGGCAGGGGAAGGCCGCCGAAGAGGCGCAGTTCCATCAGCGTGGCCTCGACCCGGGCCGCGCCGGGCACGAGGGAGCCGGGCATGGGGCGGCCCGTGTTCACCCAGCGGTGCTCGGCGCCGTCGCACACGGCCCGGGTGCCGCCGATGCCGTGGCGGGTCGTGGACACGCCCTGGCTCACGGAGGAGCTGACGAAGACCGGACCGCCGGCGCTCGCGCACCGGTAGGTGCCGGTCAGGGTGACGGTGCCGTCGGCGGCGATCCGGCCGATGGCGTCGACGGTGACGCTGTCCGCCACGGCGGCGGACGCCACGGCGGCGGACGCGGTGGCGGGGGACGCGGCGGCGGGGGACGCGGCGGCGGAGATTGCGCCCGCGCCGGTCAACAGGAGCAGCGCGGCACCGGCCGCCGCGCCGAGAAGGGAACGTGGACCCATGAGGGAAACCTCCAGAATGAGGTGAAATGTCCGTCTCCCACTCGTACCGGCCCCCGGGGCCGGGGTCCGTGACCCTCACCCCTTCGGTGGCGAGTCCGCACCGGCCGTCGTGGAACGGTCGCGGCGATGTCCTGGACTCGTCACGCTTGCCGGCACTCCGTTCCCCCGCGGTCGAGACGGGAGGATCGTCTGTCCGTAAGAGGTATGGGAAAGCTTCACACGGCCCTATCGACGTGGAGGTGCGCCATGTGTGCCCACCGGACCCAGTGCCCCGCGACCGGCTCGTCCGCCGCGCACGTCGTCGCCGCCCACCCCGAGCAGGGGTGGAGCCTGTTGTGCGACGGCGCGATCGTCTTCGACGACACCGGCGAACTCCTGCCGGACGGCCGGGTGGTGGAGCCCCACCGGGTCACGGCACAGGGCCTGGCCGTCGCCGCCTGACACCCCGGGGCCGGGGCCCCGCCCGAACGGCGCCGCTAGGGCAGGACGGCGAAGCCGTCCAGTTCCACCAGGGCCTCCGCGTCCCACAGGCGGACGACCTGGACGACCGCCATGGCCGGGTAGTCGCGTCCGGCCGCCTCGCGCCAGATCTCGCCCAGCCGGGGAGCGTGGGCGCGGTAGGCCTCGACGTCGGTGGCGTAGACGGTGACCCGCGCGAGGTCGGACGGGGAGCCGCCCGCGGCCGCCAGCGCCGCGAGCAGGTTGGCGAGGGCCCGTTCGAACTGCTCGGGCAGGGTCGCACCGGCCACCTTGCCGTCGCCGTCGAGCGCGGTCTGGCCGGCCAGGAAGACCACGCGCGAGCCGGAGGCCACCACGGCGTGGGAGAAGCCGGCCGGCGGGGCGAGCCGGGGCGGGTTGACGCGCTCGGTGGTCACCGCTGGTCCTCCAGGTGGGCGTACAACTCCTTGGCGATGATGCCGCGTTGCACCTCGCTGGCCCCTTCGTAGATACGCGGGGCGCGCACCTCGCGATAGAGGTGTTCGAGCAGGTGGCCGCGTTGCAGCGCGCGGGCGCCGTGCAACTGGACGGCCGTGTCGACGACGTACTGGGCGGTCTCGGTGGCGAGCAGTTTCGCCATGGCCGCACGCCGGGGCACGCCTGGGGCGCCGTCGTCGTACGCGGTCGCCGCCGCGTAGACCATCAGCCGGGCGGCCTCCGTGCGCAGGGCCATCTCGGCGACCTGGTGGGAGACCGCCTGCAGGTCGCGCAGGGTGCCGCCGAAGGCGTCCCGGCCGGCGGTGTGGGCCAGGGTGGCGTCGAGGGCCGCCTGGGCCATGCCGACCGCGAAGGCGCCGACGCTGGGCCGGAACAGGTTCAGGGTGCCCATGGCGACGCGGAAGCCGGAGCCCACCTCGCCGAGCACGTCGGCGGCGGTGACCGGTACGGCGTCGAAGTCCAGCGCGCCGATGGGGTGCGGGGAGAGCATGTCCAGTGCGCGGCCGGTCAGCCCCGGGCGGTCGGCGGGCACCAGGAAGGCCGTGACGCCACGGGCCCCGGCGTCCGGGCCGGTGCGCGCGAACACCGTGTGGAAGTCGGCCTCGGGGGCGTTGGAGATCCAGCACTTCTCGCCGGTCAGGCGCCAGCGGGCGGAACCGTCGGGGACCGCGCGCAGGGCGAGGGCGGCCGCGTCGGAGCCCGCTCCGGGCTCGCTCAGGGCGAAGGCCGCGATCGTGGTGCCGTCGGCCACCCCGGGCAGCCAGCGCTCCCGTTGCGCGGGAGTGCCGTGCCGGTGGACGGGGTGGGCGCCGAGGCCCTGGAGGGCCAGGGCCGTCTCGGCCTCGGTGCAGCCGTGGGCGAGGGACTCGCGCATCAGGCACAGGTCGAGCGCGCCGGAGGTGAACAACCGGCCGAGCAGCCCCACCCGGCCGAGTTCGGCCACCAGGGCGCGGTTCACCCGGCCGGGTTCGCCCTTCTCGGCGTACGGGCGCAGCTGCTGCGCGGCGAGGGCGCGCAGTTCGGCGCACCAGGCGAGTTGTGCCGGTTCGAGCGAGAATGCGGTCATCGCCGGTCCCTTCTCCGCCACCCTGCGTTCCGGCCGGGTCACTCCGAGGCTATCGCGAACCGTTGACTGTCGTCACCAACACGATACGCTCCAGGAGCGAGCCACCCACGCCAAGGGGGCGAACCGTATGGATGCACGGCGCACGGCCCACGTCGACACCTTCGCGCGCGACCATCTGCCTCCCCCGGACCAGTGGCCCGAGCTGCGCTTCGACCTGCCGGAGCTGCACTACCCCGACCGGCTCAACTGCGCCGCGGAGCTGCTGAGCGGCCCCCCGGACGACCGCCCGGCGTTCCTCACCCCGGCCGGTGAGCGGTGGACCTATGGCGAGCTGCGCGCCCGCGTGGACCGGATCGCCCATCTGCTCACCGGCGAACTCGGCGTCGTCCCCGGCAACCGTGTGCTGCTGCGCGGCCCCACCACGCCCTCGCTCGCCGCGTGCTGGCTGGCGGTGCTGAAGGCGGGGGCCGTGGCGGTCACGGTCCTCGCCCAGCAGCGGCCGCACGAGCTGAGCACCATGTGCGAGATGGCCCGGGTCCGGCACGCGCTGTGCGACGTCCGGGCCGTCGACGACCTTGTCAAGGCGGAGGTCCCGGGTCTGCGCATCACGACCTACGGCGGCGACGGCCCGGACGACCTCTTCGCCCGCCCCGCGCCCGGCACCCCCTACGAGGCCGTCGGCACGGCGGCCGACGACGTGGCGCTGATCGCCTTCACCTCGGGCACCACCGGCCGCCCCAAGGGCTGCATGCACTTCCACCGGGACGTCCTGGCCATCGCCGACACCTTCTCCCGGCACGTCCTGCGGCCCGACCCCGACGACGTCTTCACCGGCAGCCCCCCGCTGGGCTTCACCTTCGGCCTCGGCGGCCTGGTGGTCTTCCCGCTGCGGACCGGGGCGAGCGCACTGCTGCTGGAGCAGGCCGGGCCGAGGCAGCTGCTGCCGGCGATCGCCGAACACCGGGTGTCGGTGCTGTTCACCGCCCCGACGGCCTACCGCGCGATGCTCGACGACCTGGACGGCCACGACGTGTCGTCCCTGCGCCGCTGCGTCTCGGCCGGCGAGAACCTGCCCGCGGCCACCTGGCGGGCCTGGCGGGAGCGGACGGGTCTGCGCATCATCAACGGCATCGGCGCCACCGAGCTGCTGCACATCTTCATCTCCGCGGCCGGCGACCGGATCCGGCCCGGCACCACCGGGACGGCCGTCCCGGGCTGGCAGGCGCGCGTGCAGGACCCGGACGGCAACCCGGTACCCGACGGGGAGCCCGGACTGCTGGCCGTGCGCGGCCCGGTCGGCTGCCGCTACCTGGCCGACCCGCGGCAGCGGGAGTACGTCCGCGGCGGCTGGAACATCACGGGCGACACCTACGTCCGCGAGCCCGACGGCTGGTTCCGCTACGTCGCCCGCGCCGACGACATGATCATCTCGGCCGGGTACAACATCGCGGGCCCCGAGGTGGAGGACGCGCTGCTGCGGCACCCGGACGTGGTCGAGGCCGCGGTCGTGGGCCGCCCCGACGAGGCGCGCGGGCACGTCGTGGTGGCGTTCGCCGTCCTCAAGGAGGGCGCCGTACGGGACGCCGAGGCGCTGCGCGCCTTCGTCAGGGCCGAGCTGGCGCCCTACAAGTGCCCCCGGGAGATCGTCTTCCTCGACGCCCTGCCCCGCACCGCCACGGGCAAGCTCCAGCGTTTCCGGCTGCGCACGGCGGGGACCGGGGACGGATCGGCGGAAGAGGACCGGCACTGATCCGTACGACCTAAGATGATCAACGTGTCCGACCAGCATGCACCACGGTCTCTCATCGTCACGCTCTACGGCGCGTACGGGCGCTTCGCGCCGGGCCCCGTGCCCGTCGCCGAACTGATCCGGCTCCTGGCCGCGGTCGGCGTGGACGCCCCCTCCGTGCGCTCCTCGGTGTCGCGGCTGAAGAGACGCGGGCTGCTGGTGCCCGCCCGCACCGCGCAGGGCGCCGCCGGGTACGCCCTGTCCCCCGACGCCCGCCAGCTCCTCGACGACGGTGACCGGCGCGTCTACGCCACCGCCCCGCCCGAGGACGAGGGCTGGGTGCTCGCGGTGTTCTCCGTGCCCGAGTCGGAGCGGCAGAAGCGGCACGTGCTGCGCTCCCGGCTGGCCGGCCTCGGCTTCGGCACCGCGGCCCCGGGCGTGTGGATCGCGCCCGCGCGGCTGTACGAGGAGACCCGGCACACCCTGGAGCGGCTGCGGCTGGACGCGTACGTCGACTTCTTCCGGGGCGACCACCTGGGCTTCGCGCCGACCGCGGAGGCCGTGGCCCGCTGGTGGGACCTGGCCGCCATCGCCAAGGAGCACGAGGCCTTCCTCGACCGCCACGAGCGGGTGCTGCGCGACTGGGAGCAGCGCGACGGCACCCCGGAGGAGGAGGCGTACCGCGACTACCTCCTCGCTCTGGACTCCTGGCGGCACCTGCCCTACACCGATCCGGGGCTGCCCTCGGGGCTGCTGCCCGGGGACTGGCCGGGAGTGCGCTCGGCGGAGGTGTTCCGGGGGCTGCACGAGCGGCTGCGGGACGCCGGGGCCCGGTTCGTCGGGCTGTGACCTGCGCATACGGCGTTGTTAGGCTCCCCGGCCCCAGGGGTACCCGGCGCGTCCCGTACCCCACGCTGCACACCGGGAGACGCGACCATGGAAGAACAGTCGGGCCGGAAGCGGCCGGCGCTGATCGTGGTCGACATGATCAACACCTACGACCACGAGGACGCGGAACTGCTGCTGCCCTCCGTCGAGAAGGTCGTGCCGGTCATCGCGGACCTGATCGGCCGGGCCCGTGCGGCCGACGTGCCGGTCGTCTACGCCAACGACAACTTCGGGCGGTGGCGCTCGCACCACGGAGAGCTGGTCGAGAACGCCCTCGCCCGGCCGCACGCGGACCTCATCGAGCCGATCCGGCCCGACGACGAGTCCCTCTTCGTGATGAAGGCCCGCCACTCCGTCTTCTACGAGACGCCCCTGGCCTACCTGCTGTGGAGCCTCGGGGTCGGTCACGTGGTGCTGACGGGTCAGGTCACCGAGCAGTGCGTGCTCTACTCCGCCCTGGACGCGCACATCCGGCACCTTCAGGTCACGGTGCCGAAGGACGCCGTCGCCTCCATCCACCCCCATCTGGCCTCCGCCGCCCTGGAGATGATGGAGCTCAACATGGGCGCCCGCATCGTCACGGCCGAGGAGACGGACTTCACCGAGGGCGCCGCGTAGGGCCCGCCCTTCACAGGCTCAGCCGGGGCTTCGGGGCGTCCGTGCGGCCCGTCCGGGGGCGGCGGCTGCCCGCCCGGTAGGGCGCCGGCCACACGGCCGCCTCGCCCGCGTAGCCCTGTTCGGCCGCGGCGTGCAGGGTCCAGTGCGGGTCGTACAGATGGGGCCGGGCCAGGGCGCACAGGTCGGTGCGGCCCGCCAGGATCAGGGAGTTGACGTCGTCCCAGGAGGAGATCGCGCCCACGGCGATCACGGGCACGCCGGTGGCGTGGCGGATCCGGTCGGCGAACGGCGTCTGGTAGGAGCGTCCGAAGTCGGGCCGTTCGTCGGCCACCACCTGCCCGGTGGAGACGTCGACGGCGTCGGCGCCGTGGGCGGCGAAGGCCCGGGCGATCTCGACGGCGTCCTCGGCCGTGAGACCGCCCTCCGCCCAGTCGGTGGCGGAGATGCGCACCGTCATGGGCCGCTCCCCCGGCCACACCGCGCGCACCGCGTCGAAGACCTCCAGCGGGAAGCGCAGCCGCTTGTCCGGTGAGCCGCCGTAGGCGTCGGTGCGGCGGTTGGTGAGCGGGGAGAGGAAACCGGAGAGCAGATAGCCGTGCGCGCAGTGCAGTTCGAGCAGGTCGAACCCGGCCCGGGCGGCCCGGCAGGCGGCGGCCGCGAACTGCTCGCGGATGTCCGTGAGCTGGGCCCGGGACAGCTCCCGGGGTGTCCGCCCGTCCGGCTTGTAGGGCAGCGCGGAGGCGGCCACGAGCGGCCAGTTGCCGTCGTCGAGCGGCTCGTCCATGCCCTCCCACATCCGCTTCGTGGAGCCCTTGCGGCCGCTGTGGCCGAGCTGCACGCCGATGGCGGTGCCCGGTGCCTGCTCGTGCACGAAGTTCGTGATCCGCTTCCATGCCTCCGCCTGCCGGCCGGTGTACAGACCGGCACAGCCGGGCGTGATGCGGCCCTCCTCGCTGACGCACACCATCTCCGTCATCACCAGCCCCGCCCCGCCCAGGGCCCGGGCGCCCAGGTGGACCAGGTGGAAGTCGCCGGGGACGCCGTCGGTGGCCGAGTACATGTCCATCGGGGAGACGACGACCCGGTTGCGCAGGGTCAGGCCGCGCAGCCGGAACGGGGTGAACATCGGGGGTGTGCCGGGCGGGCAGCCGAACTCGCGCTCCACCGCCTCCGTGAAACGGGCGTCCCGCAGCCGCAGGTTGTCGTGGGTGACGCGGCGGCTGCGGGTGAGCAGGTTGAAGGCGAACTGGCGCGGCGGCTGGTCGAGGTAGAGGGAGAGGTTCTCGAACCATTCCAGGCTGGCCCGGGCGGCGCGCTGGGTGGAGGCCACGACGGGGCGCCGCTCCTCCTCGTACGCGGTCAGGGCCTCGGGCAGCGTGTCGTGCTCACTCAGGCAGGCGGCCAGGGCGAGGGCGTCCTCGACGGCGAGCTTGGTGCCGGAGCCGATGGAGAAGTGGGCCGTGTGGGCGGCGTCGCCCAGGAGGACGACGTTGCCGTGCGACCAGCGGTCGTTGACGACCGTGCGGAACGTGGTCCACGCCGAGTTGTTCGACTTCAGGGGGCGGCCGTCCAGGGCGTCGGCGAAGATCTTGGCGCAGTGTTCGACGGACTCGTCCGGGCCGAGCTCGTCGAGGCCGGCGGCGTGCCAGACCTCCTCGCGCATCTCGATGATCACCGTCGAGGCGTGCGGGGAGTAGGGGTAGCCGTGCAGCTGCATCACGCCGTGCTCGGTCTCGGCGATCTCGAAGCGGAAGGAGTCCAGGGCGAAGTCGGCGGCGAGCCAGATGTAGCGGCAGCGGTGGGGGGTGATCCGTGGCCGGAAGACGTCCGCGTGCCGCTCGCGCGTGGCGCTGTGGACGCCGTCGGCCGCGACGACCAGGTCGTGGGTCCGGGCGAGGTCCTGCGGGGCCTCGGTGGAGAAGCGCAGGTGCACGCCGAGGTCGCGGCAGCGGGCGTGCAGGATCTCCAGCAGGCGCTGCCGGCCCAGTGCGGCGAATCCGTGGCCGCCGGAGGTGTGGCGGGTGCCGCGGTGGACGATGTCGATGTCGTCCCAGCGGACGAAGTCCCGCCGGAGTGCCTCGTAGACCTCCGGGTCGGCGTGCTCGATGCCGCCGAGGGTCTCGTCGGAGAGGACGACGCCGAAGCCGAAGGTGGTGTCCGCGGGGTTGCGTTCCCAGACGGTGATCTCGCGGGACGGGTCCAGGCGCTTGAGGAGGGCGGCGGCGTAGAGACCGCCGGGGCCGCCGCCGACGACCGCGACGCGCCGGGCATGGCCGGGGCCGGTCTGCGGGCGCCGCTCGTTCGCGGCTTGCCGCGCGGTCTCCCGCGCGCCCGAGGGGGTGGCCGTCACCGTCCGCTCCACTTGGGCGGGCGCTTCTCCGTGAACGCCGCGTGGAACTCGGCGTAGTCCTCGCTGTTCATCAGGAGCGCCTGGGTCGAGGCGTCCAGTTCGATCGAGGCGGCCATGGGCATGTCCAGTTCGGACGTGAGCAGGGCCTTGGTCTGGGCGTACGCCAGGGCCGGGCCCTGTGCCAGGCGCTGGGCGAGCTGCCCCGCCGCCTCGTCGGCCCGGCCCTCCTCCGTCAGCTCGCTGATCAGGCCGATGCGCTCCGCCTCGGTGGCGCGGACCGGGTCGCCGAGCATCAGCAGCCGGGTGGCGTGGCCCAGCCCGACGACGCGGGGCAGCAGGTAGGCCGCGCCCATGTCGCCGCCGGACAGGCCGACGCGGGTGAAGAGGAAGGCGAAGCGGGCGGTGGGGTCGGCGATCCGGAAGTCGCAGGCCAGGGCGAGCACCGCGCCGGCGCCGGCCGCCACGCCGTGCAGGGCGGCGATCACCGGGAAGGGGCACTCGCGGATCGCGCGGACCACCTGCCCGGTCATCCGGTTGAAGTCCAGGAGCTGGGCGGTGTCCATGGCGAGGGTGGCGCCGATGATCTCGTCGACGTCGCCGCCGGAGCAGAAGCCGCGGCCCTCACCGGCCAGCGTCAGCGCCCGCACGGACCGCTCCCGGGACAGCTCGGCGAGCAGGTCGCGCAGGTCGGCGTAGGCGCCGAAGGTGAGGGCGTTGAGTTTCTCGGGGCGGGCGAGGGTGACGGTGGCGACGCCGTCGGAGACCTCGACGCGCAGATGCTCCCAGCGCGGGGTGCGGGCGGCGGAGCCGGTGAAGGGACTCATGACGTGCGGCCTCCTCGGGCGGGCACTGCCTCACTGAGCTCTACCCCCCGAAGATATCACTCATTCGTGACTGTCGTCAGGAGTGCGCTATACGTCGGACGGGTAGGAACGGGGTGAGGGGCCCGGACGTGACCTGGGCCGGTTACATCCGTCACAGATCGTCCACACCGGCGTAACGGCGGGAGCGGCGGTGCGCGACACCGCGTTCACCTGGGTAAGCCGTCCGGCGAGGGGGCGACGGCGCTCCCTCGCGGTGCCCCTCGGACGTCTTCCGGAGGCGGCGCCGTACCATTCATAAGGTTGAAAGCAGGATGTCCTGCTCCATGAACGGACCCGCCTTGTACGAACTCCCCTCAGCCCCCGCCTCCTGGCGCGTCGCGCTGCCGCACACCGCCGCCGCGGTGCCCGTGGCCCGCGCCCTGGTCCGCACGGCGCTGGCCGAGCTGGAGCACGGGGCGGACTGCGACACCGCGGAGCTGCTCACGGCCGAGCTGGTGGCGAACGCCGTGGAGCACACCACCGGCGAGAAGCCGATAGAGCTGGTCGTGGAGCTGATGCCGTCGGGCTGCCGGGTCGAGGTGCACGACACCGACCCGGCACCGCCCGGCGACCTCACCCGCCCGGCCGGCGGACCGCCCGACCCCTGGCAGGAGCACGGGCGCGGACTGCTGCTGATCCGCGCCCTGAGCTCCTCCTGCGGGCACCGGCCGACCGAGTCGGGCAAGGCGGTCTGGTTCAGACTGCCTGCGGTACCCGCTCCTCGGCGTCCGGCGCAGTGACACGGGCCAGCCGGGAGTTGCGGCGCCCGTAGAGCAGGTACAGGGCCGCCCCGACCGCCAGGAACGCGGCGAACTGGATCCAGGTCGTCACGCCCGTCTCGTACATCAGGTACAGGCAGAAGCCGACGCCGAGCAGCGGGGTGACGGGGTACAGCGGCACGCGGAAGGTGCGGTCGAGGCCGGGTTCGCGGCGGCGCAGGGCGATGACCGCGAGGTTGACCGCGGCCATGACGGCGAGGGTGCCGATGGTGCACAGGTTCACCACGGCGTCCAGCGGCGCGAAGGCGGCGGGCACGGCGAAGACGACGGCCACGATGAGCGTGCCGGCGACCGGTGTGGCGGTGCGCGGCGACACCTTCTCGAAGACCCGCGGGACCAGTCCGTCGCGGGACATGGACAGCAGGATCCGGGTCTGGCCGTACATCACGGCGAGCACCACCGAGGCGATGGCGACGACCGCGCCGAAGGCGATCACGCCGCCGCCGACCGTGGACCCGGTGACCTGGTTGACCACGTAGGAGAGGGCGGCGGGACGGCCGCCGACCGCGTCGCCCCCGATGGCGCCGATCGCGGCGACGGCGACCGCGCAGTACAGCAGCGTGACCAGGCCGATGCAGACGAGGATCGCCACCGGGATGTCCCGGCGCGGGTTCTTCGCCTCCTCGCCGGCCGTGGTGATCGCGTCGAAGCCGATGTAGGAGAAGAAGGCGGCGGTGGTGCCCGCGCCGATGCCGGCCAGGCCCTCCGGCGAGAACGGCGTGAGGTTGCCGTCCTCGAAGGCGGTGAAGCCGATCGCGACGAAGGCCACGAGGACGGCCAGCTTGAGCACGGCCATCGCGGCCGTGGCCCGGGCGCTCTCGCGCACCCCGCGCACCAGCAGCACGGCGGCCATGGCGATGACGAGGACGGCCGGCAGGTTCACGAGCCCGCCCTCGGCCGGACCGGCCGACAGCGCGTCGGGCAGGTGCAGCCCGACGAGGCTGTCGAGCAGCTCGTTGACGTACTGGCTCCAGCCGACCGCCACCGCGGACACCGACACGCCGTACTCCAGCAGCAGGCACCAGCCGACGAGGAAGGCCGTGCCCTCGCCGAGCCCGGCGTAGGCGAAGGAGTACGAGGAGCCGGACACCGGGATCGCGCCGCCGAGCTCGGCGAAGGCGAACGCGGTGAAGACGCAGGTGATCGCCGCGAGGACGAACGAGACGACGACGGCCGGACCGGCCTGGGCGACGGAGTCGGACAGACCGACGAAGATGCCGGTGCCGACGATGGCACCGACGCCGAAGCAGACGAGCTGGAAGAGGCCCATCGTGCGCTTGAGGCCGTGGCCTTCGCGGTCGGCGCCGGATTCGGCCACCAGCAGATGGGGCGACTTGTAGCGGGGCATGCGGGTGGTGCTCGTTTCTGGTGGTGCGGAGTGCGACGGGTGTGTCGCGCGGGCGGCCGCGGAGGAGGGGTGGTTCCGGGCCGCCGGTCAGCATAGGGCCTGTTCAGGCCAGCGTGGCCACCATGACCGCCTTGATGGTGTGCATCCGGTTCTCCGCCTCGTCGAAGACGACCGAGTGGGCGGACTCGAAGACCTCGTCGGAGACCTCCAGGTACTCCAGGCCGTGCGCGGCGTGGACGTCCCGGCCGACCTGGGTGCCCAGGTCGTGGAAGGCGGGCAGGCAGTGCAGGAACTTCACGTCCGGGTTGCCGGTGGCGCGCAGCACGTCCATGGTCACCGCGTACGGGGCGAGGGCGGCGATGCGCTCGGCCCAGACCTCCTTCGGCTCGCCCATGGAGACCCAGACGTCCGTGGCGACGAAGTCGGCACCACGGACGCCCTCGTCCGGCGTCTCGGTGAGCGTGATGGGCGCCCCGCTGTCCTCGGCGAGCGCCCGGGCCCGCTCGACGACCTCCTCGGCGGGCCAGTAGGCCTTCGGCGCGACCAGGCGGACGTCCATGCCGAGCAGGGCGCCGGTGACCAGGTAGGAGTTGCCCATGTTGAAGCGGGCGTCGCCCAGGTAGGCGAAGGAGATCTCCGTGAGCGGCTTGGCGCAGTGCTCGGTCATGGTCAGCACGTCGGCGAGCATCTGGGTGGGGTGCCAGTCGTCGGTGAGCCCGTTGTATACGGGCACTCCGGCGTACGCGGCCAGCTCCTCCACCTTCTGCTGGCTGTCGCCCCGGTACTCGATCGCGTCGTACATCCGCCCCAGCACCCGCGCGGTGTCCTTGACCGACTCCTTGTGCCCGATCTGGGAGCCGGAGGGGTCGAGGTAGGTGGTCGAGGCGCCCTGGTCGGCGGCCGCGACCTCGAACGCGCACCGGGTGCGCGTGGAGGTCTTCTCGAAGATCAGGGCGATGTTCCGGCCCCGCAGGTACGGGGTCTCCGCCCCGGCCCGCTTGGCGGCCTTCAGCTCCGCGGCCAGCTCGACCAGGGCGCGGAACTCCTCCCCCGTGAAGTCCAGCTCCTTGAGGAAGTGGCGGCCGGCGAGGGCGGTCGGGACAGTCGCCATGGGGGCGCTCCAGGGATGCGGGGACACGGACGATTGGAATACTATACGAGAGTCAGCATGTCTATACGGACGCGCCCTGTGAGCGGCCCCGGAGCGCCTCGGGACCGCGCCTACACCGGATCGCGCTCCACCGGGCAGCTCATGCAGCGCGGCCCGCCCCTGCCCCGCCCCAGTTCGCTGCCCGGGATCTCTATCACCTCGATGCCCTGCTTGCGCAGGTGGGTGTTGGTGGTGGCGTTGCGTTCGTAGGCGACGACGACGCCGGGCTCGACGGCCAGCACGTTGCAGCCGTCGTCCCACTGCTCGCGCTCGGCCGCGTGAACGTCCTGGGTGGCGGTGAGCACCCGGATCTCGTTCAGGCCCAGCGCGGCGGCGATCGCCCGGTGCATGTGCTCCGGCGGGTGGTCGGTCACCTTCAGCTCCTTCTCCCCCACGCCCGGCTCGATGGTGTAGGAGCGGAGCATGCCGAGACCCGCGTACTGGGTGAAGGTGTCGCCGTCGACCATGGTCATCACGGTGTCGAGGTGCATGAACGCACGCCGCTTGGGCATGTCGAGCGCCACGATCGTCTCGGCGGAACCGGCCGCGAACAGCTTGTGCGCGAGCATCTCGACGGCCTGCGGGGTGGTGCGCTCGCTCATGCCGATGAGGACGGCCCCGTTCCCGATGACGAGCACGTCCCCGCCCTCGATGGTCGACGGGTAGTCGCTCTGCCCCTCGGACCACACGCGGAAGGACTCGTCGCGGAACAGCGGGTGGTGCCGGTAGATCGCCTCGAAGTGCACGGTCTCGCGCTGCCGGGCCGGCCAGCGCATGGCGTTGATGGACACGCCGTCGTAGATCCAGGCCGAGGTGTCACGGGTGAACAGGTGGTTGGGCAGCGGGCCGATGAGGAAGTCGTCCAGTTCCATGACGTGGAAGCGCACGGAGGTCGGCTCCGGGTGCGCGTCCAGGAACTCCCGCTTGGTCATGCCGCCGACCAGCACCTCGGCCAGTTCCCTGCCGGGCAGGGCCTCGAAGGCGGATCTGAGGTGGTCGGTGGCCAGCGGGCCGTACTCCTTCTCGTCGAACACCCGGTCCAGGACCAGGGTTCGGGCCGCCGGGACCTCGAGCGTCTCGGCCAGCAGGTCGCCGAAGAGGTGGACGTCGACACCGCGGTCGCGCAGCACGTCGGCGAAACCGTCGTGCTCGGCGCGGGCCCGGCGCACCCACAGCACGTCGTCGAAGAGCAGCGAGGTCTTGTTGCTGGGGGTGAGCCTTTTGAGCTCCAGATCGGGCCGGTGCAGGATGACGCGGCGCAGCCGCCCGGCCTCGGAGTGGACGTGGTATGCCATGCCTCCATCCTGACCACGTAAGCCCGCCTTGACGCGCTCCTCGCGCGTTTCCGTCCCCGGTTGTTCGTTTCCGGGGAACGAGAAGGGGACGGCGGCCACAGCGGTGCCGGGCCGGGCACCTGCCTCGGTGCCCGGCCCGGCCGCCGTCACAGCCTCGGGTCCACCGGCTCCGACTCCAGGGCCAGCACCCCGAACACCGCCTCGTGCACCCGCCACAGCGGTTCGCCCCCGGCCAGACGGTCCAGGGCCTCCAGGCCCAGGGCGTACTCGCGGATCGCCAGGGACCGCTTGTGGTTGAGGAACCGCGAGCGCAGGCGGGCCAGGTTCTCCGGGCGCGTGTACTCCGGGCCGTAGATGATCCGCAGGTACTCGCGGCCGCGGCACTTGATGCCGGGCTGCACCAGGCGGCCCTTGCCGTCCCGGACCACCGCGCCCACGGGCTTGACGACCATGCCCTCACCGCCGCGGCCGGTCATCTCCAGCCACCAGTCGACACCCGCCTGCACCGACGCGGGGTCGGCGGTGTCGACGTACAGCCGCCGGGTGGTCTGCAGCAGGCCGCTCGCGTCGTGCTCGACGAGCCGGTCGAGCAGGGCGAGCTGCTCGTCGTGCGGCAGTGCGGCCAGGCTCCTGCCCCGGACGGCGAGCAGCTGGAACGGGGCCAGGCGGACCCCGTCCAGACCGTCGGTGGTCCAGCAGTAGCGGCGGTAGGCCGCGGTGAACGCGGCGGCGTCGGCGGCCCGGTCACCGGTGCGCTGCAGCAGACCGGAGACGTCCACGCCCCGGCCGGCCGCGCCCCGCAGCGCGTCCAGCGCCCGCGGGAGCACCGCGCCGGACGCGGCGCCCACGGCCGCGTACTGCGAGCGCAGCAGCCCGGACGCCTTCAGCGACCAGGGCATCAGCTCGGCGTCCAGCAGCAGCCAGTCCGTCTCCAGCTCGTCCCACAGGCCCGCGTCACCGGCGGCGGTGCGCACCCGGTCGAGGATCTGCTCGGTGAGCGTCTCGTCGTCGAGGAAAGGACGGCCGGTCCGGGTGTAGAGCGACCCGGTGGGGCCCTCCACACCGAAGCGCCGGCGGGCCGCCTCGGCGTCGCGGCACACCAGGACCACCGCGCGGGAGCCCATGTGCTTCTCCTCGCACACCACGCGCGCGACGCCGTCCTCCCGGTACTGGGCGAACGCCTCGGCCGGGTGCTCCAGGTAGCCCTCGACGCGGCTGGTGGCCGTCGGGGCCATCGTCGGCGGCAGGTACGGCAGCAGCCGCGGGTCCACCGCGAAACGGCTCATGACCTCCAGGGCGGCCGCCGCGTTCTCCTCGCGGATCGCGACGCGGCCCTGGTGCCGGGTCTCCACGACCCGGCGGCCCCGCACGTCGGCCAGGTCCAGCGGCCGGCCGTCCTGGCCGCCGGGCGCCTCGGTGCGCAGCGGCTTCGCCGGCTCGTACCAGACCCGCTCGGCGGGTACCTCGGCCAGTTCGCGCTCCGGCCAGCGCAGCGCGGTGAGCTTGCCGCCGAAGACGGCGCCGGTGTCCAGGCAGATCGTGTTGTTGAGCCAGGTGGCCTCGGGGACGGGGGTGTGCCCGTAGACGACGGCCGCCCGGCCCCGGTAGTCCTCCGCCCACGGGTAGCGCACCGGCAGGCCGAACTCGTCGGTCTCGCCGGTGGTGTCGCCGTACAGGGCGTGGCTGCGGACCCGGCCGGAGGTGCGGCCGTGGTACTTCTCGGGCAGGCCGGCGTGGCAGACCACCAGCCGGCCGCCGTCGAGGACGTAGTGGCTGACGAGGCCGTCGAGGAAGCGGCGCACCTCGGCGACGAACTCCTCGCTCTCGCCCGCCATCTGCTCGATGGTCTCCGCGAGCCCGTGGGTGTGCTGGACGTTGCGGCCACGCAGGTAACGGCCGTACTTGTTCTCGTGGTTGCCGGGCACGCACAGGGCGTTGCCGGACTTCACCATCGCCATCACGCGGCGCAGTACGCCCGGGCTGTCGGGGCCGCGGTCGACCAGGTCGCCGACGAAGACGGCCGTGCGGCCCTCGGGGTGCACCCCGTCGACGTAGCCCAGCTTGCCCAGCAGGGCCTCCAGTTCGGCGGAGCAGCCGTGGACGTCGCCGATGATGTCGAAGGGGCCGGTGAGGTGGGTCAGGTCGTTGAAGCGCTTCTCGGTGACGACGGTGGCCTGCTCGACCTCCTCGACACCGCGCAGCACGTGCACCTTGCGGAAGCCCTCGCGCTCCAGGTGGCGCAGGGAGCGGCGCAGTTCGCGGGTGTGGCGCTGGATGACCCGGCGGGGCATGTCGGCGCGGTCGGTGCGCGCCGCGTTGCGCTCGGCGCACACCTCCTCGGGCACGTCGAGGACGATGGCGACGGGCAGCACGTCGTACCGCTTGGCCAGGTCGATCAACTGGCGGCGGGCGTCGGACTGCACGCTGGTCGCGTCCACGACCGTGCGGCGGCCGGCGGCCAGGCGCTTGCCGGCGACGTAGTGCAGGACGTCGAAGGCGTCCTTGGTGGCGCTCTGGTCGTTCTCGTCGTCGGAGACGAGACCGCGGCAGAAGTCGGAGGAGATCACCTCGGTGGGCTTGAAGTGCCTGCGGGCGAAGGTGGACTTGCCGGAGCCGGAGGCCCCGATCAGCACCACCAGGGACAGGTCGGTGACGGGCAGCACGCGCCCCTGTGTCTCGTCGGTCATGCCGCCTTCGCCTCCTTCGGGCTGGTCATCGTGAACACGGCCATCTGGGTGGGCGGCCCGACCTCGGGGTCGTCCGGGCCGACGGGGACGAACTCGACGCCGTAGCCGTGCCGTGCGGCCACCGCGTCCGCCCAGGCGCGGAACTCGGCGCGGGTCCACTCGAAGCGGTGGTCGCCGTGCCGGACATGACCGGCCGGGAGGCTCTCCCAGCGGACGTTGTACTCGACGTTGGGGGTCGTCACCAGGACCGTGCGCGGCCGGGCCGAGCCGAACACGGCGTACTCCAGGGCGGGCAGCCGGGGCAGGTCCAGGTGCTCGATCACCTCGCTGAGCACGGCGGCGTCGTAGCCCTTGAGCCGGACGTCGGTGTAGGCGAGGGAACCCTGGAAGAGCGTGACGCGGGACGCCTGGCGCTCGCCCATGCGGTCCAGCTTCAGCCGGCGGGAGGCGATGGTGAGCGCGCGCATCGACACGTCGACGCCGACGATCTCGGTGAACGCCGGGTCCTTGAGGAGGGCCTGCACCAACTGGCCCTGACCGCAGCCGAGGTCGAGCACCCGGACGGCCCCGGACCGCCGCAGCGCGGTGACGATCGCCTCCCGGCGCTGCACCGCCAGCGGGGTCGGCTTCTCCTCCGTCTCGGTCTCCGCCGCGACCGCGTTGTCGATGGCCTCGACCTCGCTGTCGTCGGCCTCGGCGAGCCGCACCAGCTCCAGGCGCTCGGCGGCGGCGCGGGTCAGCGACCAGCGGCGCGTCAGGTAGCGGCTGGTGATGAGCCTCTGCTGCGGGTGGCCGGGCAGCCAGCCCTCGCCGGCGCGCAGCAGTTTGTCGACCTCGTCGGGGGCGACCCAGTAGTGCTTGGCGTCGTCGAGGACCGGCAGCAGCACGTACAGGTGGCGCAGGGCCTCGGCGAGGGTGAGCGCGTCGGACTCCAGGACCAGGCGCACGTACCGCGAGTCGCCCCATTCGGGGAACTCGCCGTCCAGCGGCACCGGTTCGGCCGTGACCCGCCAGCCCAGCGGCTCGAACAACTCGGCCACGAGACCCGGGCCGCCGCGGGCGGGCAGTGCGGGCACCTCCACGCGCAGCGGCCGCACCTGCCCGGGCAGTTCCGGGCGGGCGGTGCA
This sequence comes from Streptomyces sp. NPDC026246, assembly GCF_055567995.1. NCBI lineage: Bacteria > Bacillati > Actinomycetota > Actinomycetes > Kitasatosporales > Streptomycetaceae > Streptomyces > Streptomyces sp. NPDC026246. The sequence continues at coordinate 46,987 of NZ_JBVHPJ010000013.1, forward strand.
GACGCCCTTCATGGCGCTGGAGAAGACGCTGCTCAACGCGACGGCGAGCAGCGAGGAGGCCGCGTAGGGGCGGTCGTTGACGTACTGCGCGAGGGCCGCGTCCGGGGCGCCGCCGCGGCCCTTGCCCTTGCCCTTCCTGACGAGGGCCACCGTGTCGACCTCCAGCAGCAGCGCCGCCGTGCAGCGCCGGTCGTCCGCCTCCGGGTAGAGGACGTGGGCGGTGCCGTGGGAGGTGGAGAACGTCTGCGCCTTGTCGGGATGCTTGTGCAGCAGGTAGCCGAGATCGGTCGCGGGGCGTTCGGGCGTACCGGTGGTGCTGATCGTCAGGAACATGCGGAGGGCCTCTCCGGCTGGGTGGACGTCGGGGGTGCCGTGCGCGCGAAAGCCCCCAGGAGGTGATCCCGGGGGCTCGGCAGGACGACGCCCACAGCTTCGCACACCCGTGCCCACCAGCGCCTTCGTTTATCCGGGCGGCCGGCGGGCCCTGGCCGGTCGCGCCGGTCAGGACAGCTGCGACTGCACCTGCGCGGAGATCAGCTCCAGGTGGTCCAGGTCGTGCAGGTCGAGGACCTGGAGGTAGATGCGGCTCGATCCGGCCTCGGCATAGCGGCCGATCTTGTCGACGACCTCGGCCGGGGAGCCCGCCAGGCCGTTGAGCTTCAGTTCGTCGACCTCGCGGCCGATCGCCGCGGCCCGCCGGGCGACCTCCTGGTCGTCCCGCCCGACGCAGACGACCAGAGCGTTGGAGTAGGTCAGGGCGTCACCGCCGCGGCCCGCCTCCTCGGCGGCGGCACGGACCCGGGCGAACTGGCGCTCGCTGTCCTCGACGGAGGCGAAGGGCATGTTGAACTCGTCGGCGTACCGCGCGGCGAGCCGCGGGGTGCGGGTCGGGCCGTGGCCGCCCACGAGCACGGGGATCTTGCGCTGCGCGGGCTTGGGCAGCGCGGGGGACTCCGTGAGGTCGTAGTAGGTGCCGTGGAAGTCGAAGGTCTTGCCGGCCTCCGTCGCCCACAGGCCCGTGACGATCGCCAGCTGCTCCTCGAGACGGGCGAACTTCTCCTTGGGGAACGGGATGCCGTACGCCTTGTGCTCCTCCTCGAACCAGCCCGCGCCGAGGCCGAGTTCGATGCGGCCGCCGGACATCTGGTCGACCTGGGCCACCTGGATCGCCAGCACGCCGGGCAGCCGGAAGGTGCCGGCCGTCATCAGGGTGCCGAGACGGATGCGCTTGGTCTCGCGGGCGAGTCCGGCCAGGGTGATCCAGGCGTCGGTGGGGCCGGGCAGGCCGTCGACGTTGCCCATGCGCAGGTAGTGGTCGGAACGGAAGAAGGCGTCGAAGCCCAGGTCCTCGGTGGCCTTGGCGACGGCGAGCAACGTGTCGTAGGTGGCCCCCTGCTGGGGCTCGGTGAAGATGCGCAGGTCCATACCTCCATCCTGCACGCCGGGGTGGGCGATCTCGCGGCCGGACCCTCACCCGGGCGGTCCCCGGTCGGGTGAAATGACGTCCATACCGCGGTCCACGCCCGGTCCGGCCAGTGACCGGCCCCCACGAAGATCGTTGGCTCGGGCGGAGCCGGAGGACCCGGCTTCCGCACCGGCCGGTGAGCGCCCGGGGCGTCACCGTGTCGGCCTCCGGCGGGGGGCCAGGGGCCGAGGAGGCCGTCATGTCCGAGGAGACCGTGCCGCAGCCGAAGGGGTTGTTGCAGCAGATGGAGGAGCTGATGGCGGCGCTGGACGCGGACCTGTCGGCGCTGGACGCGGACCTCCAGTCCGCGGGTGGGGCGGACCGCACGACGGCGGAGGACAGCCGGCCGGCGTAGGCACTCGACCCCGGGCACGCCGCGGGCCGGGGCGTGCCCGCAGTCGGTCACGAGGTCTGCCCGGGGTGCGCCGCGAGCAGGGCCTCCACCGGCGCCCGGCGGCGCGCGCGACCGCACCGCGCCTGGACCCCGGGCTCCGCGGCGCCGGGCCACGGTCGCGGTCGCGCCGGGTCTCGGCGGCCCTCAGGCCGCGCCCCGGGCTCGTGCCGCCCGGGCCTGTGGGAGCGCTCCGCACGGGGGTCTCCGTCCTCGCCGACGACGTGATCCGTCCCGTCCCTCTCCCACCGGGAGGGCTGATCGAGGGCTAGCCCGCCTCCCTCTCCGGGAGGGCCTGTTCGCGGTCGGCGAGTCTGCGGAGCATCTCCAGGACGCGGTCGCGGGACTCGTCGGCCGCGTCGATGGCCTCCATGCACTGCCAGTACGTGCCCTCGTCGTCCGCGGCGCAGGCCAGGGCGACCAGCGCGATGCCGACCTCACCGAGGAGCCCGCCCAGGTACATCAGCGTGTGGCGGGCGTCGCCCAACTCCGTGAGCTGGCCCGCCCGCAGCTCGCCGGGGGCCAGCTCGGGAGCGTCCAGAACACCGCAGCCGCGGCCGGCCAGCTCCGTCAACCCGAGGGCCTCGCCGCGCAGTTCGGGTGGCCCGGCGACCGCGAGGCGACTGCCGATCGCCTGCGCGAGGGCCTGCGCCTGCCATACCTCGGCCAGGATCTCCCGGACCTCGCCGCCCGCGGCCAGGGACCGTTTGCTCGTCACGATGAGCCGCACCGCTTCCATGCGCTGCCCCCGTCTGTCCCGACGCGCCGCGCGCGTCCGCTGCCCGAACTCCCTTGTTCACTACCCAGAGTGAGGTGCGTTGAGACGAAAAGCCAGAGGAAGACGGAAATTAACGGACAACAATTCGGATTCGGACCGTGGTTCGACTACACAGAGTACAAACGGACTGTGCGGCTCCTGTCGTTCACCCGGGCGTCACTCGACCGGGAACCTCCGTTCGTTGCGGTCGATCTTCGCGGACAGCGCGGCCAGCGGGTCGACGCCGAGCACCTCGCACAGCTGCAGCAGGTACGCGAGCACGTCGGCGACCTCGTCCCTCACGCGGTGCGCGGTGTCCGGGTCGTCCATGACCCGGGCCGACTCCTCGGGGGTCGACCACTGGAAGATCTCGACCAGTTCGGACGCCTCGACGCTGAGGGCGGAGACCAGGTTCTTCGGCGTGTGGTACGGCTGCCAGTTGCGCGCTGCGGCGAATTCGGCCAGCCGGCGCTGGAGCGCCGCCAGGTCCGGGCGTTCGTCGTGCGGTGCGGGAGACGGATCAGTCACGGTTCAGGTCTACCACCGTCACTCCCTCGGTCCCCGCGGCCCACGAGGCGTCGCTGACCGCCCCGACGAGCCGGATGTGCCCCCGCTCGCACATCCGCACCGCCAGCTCCAGCAGTGCGCGCCGCTGCCGCGGGTCCAGACCCCGGTCGAAACCGTCGGCCAGGACGGTGAGCGTCTGCAACGCCGCCGGCACCTCGCCGGCCGGGTCGACCTCCAGGACTCCGGGGCCGGTGAGCAGGACCAGCGCGAGCGCGAGGTAGCGGAGCTCACCGTGCCCGAGCCGGGCGAGGTCCGTGCGCACGCCGGCGCCGCGGTCCAGCAGGGCGCGGACCGAGGCGAGGCCGTCCGGGCGGGTGGAGGGAGCCGCCCGGGGCACGGCGGTGCGTGTGCCGGTGCCGTGCCCGGCGTGGACGGGAGCCGACCGCTCGGCCCGCACGTCCTCCACCGGCCCGGCGCAGCCGGCCCGTACCGCCGCCACGAACAGCGCGTGCCGGCGGCCGCACTCGGTCCGGGTGCGCCACAGGACGTCGGCGAGGTTGGCGCAGTCGCCGAGGAGCCTGCCGGAACCGGCCGGGACCCGGCCGCGCATGCGGGCGGGCTCGGGGTCGCAGGAGTAGGCGGAGCGCAGGGCGACGACCATCTGCTCGGCGGCGGCGAGCACCCGCCGCTGCCCCGGGGTCCGGCCCGCCACGCGCAGCGGGAGCAACGCCGTGCCGAGCCGGTCGTCGGGCAGCGGACCGCGGGTCACCGGGGCCGGTCCCGCCGTGTGCCAGGCGGCCTGCACGGTGCGTTTGCGCGGGTCGCGCAGGGCCGTCTCCAGCAGCACCGTTCCGTCCGCCGACAGCCGTTCGCCCACGATGCGCAGGTCCGGCTCGGCCTGCACGGCGACGTCGAGCCGGACGGGGCCGGCCGGGCCGTCGGCCGTGCAGCCGATGCGGAAGCCGCGCCGGTGCTGGGCGTCCGGCCGGGCCCCTTCCGGGACGCAGGCGGTGGCGTCCGGGAACACCTCGCCCAGTTCGGCACCGCCCCCGAGCCGGGCGAGCGCCTCGTACGCCCGTAACGCGCTCGTCTTGCCCGTTCCGCTGCGGCCGGCGAGGAGGGTGAGCGGCCCGAGCGGGAACGCGGCGCGGCAGTGGGCGGCGAAGGCGGCCAGGCGCAGCTCGGTGACGCGGGGGCGGTCGGGAAGCGGGGGGTGGGTCATGCCCGGACGGTAGGACCGCGGGAACGGGCCGAACCGTTCCGCCTCCGGCCGGTTCCTACGAACGGGCGACCCGTGAGGGGCGGGAGCCGCCGGGGCTCACGCCTCGGGGACGCCGATGCCCTCCATCAGCCCCGTCACCTCGGTCCCGGCGGGCGTCAGCAGGAACACGTTGCGGTCGACCCGGTGCATCCCGCTCGCCAGGCCGAAGACCACCCCGGTACTGAAGTCCAGCACCCGCTTGGCGACGTCCGTCTCGGCGCCGGTCAGGTCGAGCAGCACCGGCACGCCCGCCATCAGCGTCTCGGCGACGTCGCGGGCGTCGGCGAAGACGTTCACCCGCAGTACGACGAAACGGCGCCGGGCCTCCGTCATGGCCTCGGGTACCGAGCGGTGGCCGACGGAGGAGGGCCAGGCGTCCCTGCCTCGCAGCGGCACGACCTGAGCGAGCCCCTCCCACTGTTCGTCGGTGACATCGTGGCTGTTCACCGGCATGCTCCGTCCTGGCTCGCACTCGCTGTCTGCATCGGCCAATTGTTGCGCACCGTCACCCGTTCGGCCCAATGCGACACGCTCCGCGATGTCAATGCGGCGCGCAACGGCTTTTCCGGAGCACCCCCCGCCGCCTCACCCGGGCGCTGTCATCTACACGGCCGTAGAATCCGGGAACACCGGGGCGGCGGCAGACGTTGGCCCGGAGACAGACCGCACTTAAGGAGCACGTTCTTGTCCGCCAGACCGACGGACCCTCCGGGGCACAGTCCCCGACCATCCCGCCACGGCATCACTGATCGCGGCACACGGCGGGGTGGTGTTCGATGAGTGCCGCCGACGCCCTGCTGGGCCTGCTCGCCGTGTTCGTGCTGACCGCCGGCACCGGCTACTTCGTGGCCCAGGAGTTCGCCTACGTCTCCGCCGACCGGCTCACCCTGGCCCGTGAGGCCGAAGCCGGTGACCGCAGGGCCGCCCGCGCCCTGAAGGTGCTGGAACGGCTGTCGTTCATGCTGTCGGGCGCGCAGCTCGGCATCACCGTCACCGGACTCGTCGTCGGCTTCATCGCCGAGCCGTCGGTGTCCGCCCTGCTCCGGCCCGCCCTGTCCGGCCTCGGCCTGCCCGACGCCGCCGTCGGCGGCGTCTCCGTGGTGCTCGCCTTCGTGCTGGCCACCGTCGTGCAGATGGTGCTGGGCGAGCTGGCCCCGAAGAACCTCGCGATCGCCGTGCCCGAACGGCTGGCCAAGGCGCTGGCGCCTTCGACGCTGGGCTACCTCAAGGTGGTCGGCCCTCTGGTCCACGTCTTCGACTCCGCGGCGAACAAGCTGCTGCGCAGGGTGGGCATCGAGCCGGTGGAGGAGCTGCACCACGGCGCCACGCTGGAGGAGCTGGGCCACCTGATCGGCGAGTCGCACGAGCAGGGCGCGCTGCCCAAGGACACGGCCGCGCTGCTGGACCACGCGCTGGAGTTCTCCGAGCGCACCCTGGACGAGGTGATGGTGCCGCGCGCCGACGCCGTCTTCGTGCGCAGGGACGCCGGCGCCGGTGAGGCCATCGGCCTGATCGCCCGGCACGGCCACTCCAACTACCCGGTCCTCGGCGACCACCCGGACGACGTCTCCGGGGTGCTGGGCGTGCGCGAGCTGATGGCGCTGCCCGCCTCCCGCGTCGACGGCGCGACGGCGGGCGAGCTGGCCCGGCGGCCGCTGCTGCTGCCCGACACCCTGGCCCTGCCCGACGCGGTCGCGCGGATGCGGGAGTACGACGACGAGTTCGCCGTCGTCCTGGACGAGCACGGCGGCGTGGCCGGCATCGTCACCTACGAGGACATCGCCGAGGAGCTGGTCGGCGACATCGCCGACGAGTCGGACACGGTCACGGCGGTCGCCGTCGCCGACGGCGACGGCTGGCTGGTGGACGCCGGCCGCCGGCTCGACGAGGTGGCCGAGGCCACCGGTGTCGGGCTGCCGGAGGACGACGACTACGACACCGTGGCCGGACTGGTCGTGGACCGCCTCGGCCGCTTCCCGACCGTGGGCGACCGGGTCACGGCCGAACTGCCCGGTGGCGGGCGCGCGCTGATCGAGGTGCGCACGCTGGACCGGCACGTGGCCGACCGGGTGCGGATCGGTCCGCTGGTGGCGGCGGAGGAAGCCGCGGAAGCCGAGGAGATGGCGTGAGTTTCCCGATGGCGGTCTTCGTGACCGTGCTGCTGCTGATCGGCAGCGGCTTCTTCGTGGCGGCCGAGTTCGCACTGGTCGCCGCCAAGCGGCACCGCATGGAGAAGGCGGCGGCCGAGGGCCGGCGCGGTGCCGGGGCGGCCCTGGCCGGGATGCGCGAGCTGTCGCTGATGCTGGCCGGTGCCCAGCTGGGCATCACCGTGTGCACGCTCGGCCTGGGCTCGGTGTCCAAGCCGGCGATCTCCCACGAGCTCGACCCGCTGCTGCACGCCCTGGGCCTGCCCAGCGCGGTCAGCTACGGCGTGGCCTTCGCCGTCGCCATGGTCGTCGTGGTGTTCCTGCACATGGTGGTCGGCGAGATGGCGCCCAAGTCCTGGGCGATCGCCCACCCCGAGCGTTCGGCGATGCTGCTCTCCCCGCCGTTCCGTGCGGTGGTGCGGGCCGTGCGCCCGCTGATCCGGCTGCTGAACCGGGTGAGCAACGGCCTGGTACGGCTGTGCCGGGTCGCCCCGCGCGACGAGCTGGCCCCGGTGCACGACCGGGAGCAGCTTGCGCACCTCGTGGAGGAGTCCGAGCGGCTGGGCCTGATCAGCACGACCGACTCGGAGCTGCTGACCCGCTCCCTGACCGAGCCGGAGACACCGGTGGCGGCGCTGAGCGTCCCGGCCGCCGGCATCACCTGGGTCGAGGGCGGCGCGGACGTCGAGGCGCTGCTGCGGCTGGCCACCGCGCACGACCGGACGCGGCTGCTGGTGCGGGAGGGGGGTGCGGTCCTGGGGTCGGTGCACGCCCGGGACGCCCTGGTCGCCCGGGCCCGGGGCCGCTCCACGTCCGCGCGGGAACTGGCCCGGCCGGTTCCGGAACTGACCGAGGCCACGACGGTCGCCGAGGCCATCGAGGTGCTGCGCCGCCGCCGGGCCTCCCTGGCGGTGGTCCGGGACGACGCGGGCCGGCTGACCGGCCTGGTGACCCTGGACGACCTCCTGGCCCGCCTGATGCAGCCGGCCGCGGCGGCGTGACGCCGCGGCGGGTCGTTCCGCGGACGGGCGCCCGGTCGCCCCGCTCGGGGGGGGCCGGGCCCGTACGGCGGCCGGCCCGGCGCGGCTCGGCGCGCGAATCTCCCGCGGATCTGCACACCGCCCGTCCAGGAACGGCGGCCCACCCGGGCCGCCGTCGCCCGGCACAGGCGGCACGGGAATTCGGCACCGAATGGCCCGCTTCCTGATTCCGGACGCAACCCTTTCGGGCGCGGCGGGCCGCCGGGCTTCGTGAATGAGTGGGGTTTTCCTGTGACCCCGCGGTCACAGCGGTGGAAACCGTCGGCGATCGACACCCCGAACTGCCCGTCACCCACTGGCCGTTCCGCTTCGGCGGTGTTTTGATCCTGCGACATTGACGCGATGACATTCACGCGATGACATTCACGCGAAGGGAATTCCCATGCACCTCACCGACCCGGCCCACAGCGTCGAGCTCTCCGACGCCGATCTGGAGAACGTCTCCGGCGGCAACGCCGGCCTGGGCGCCTCCGCGAGCCTCGTGGGCGGTCTGTCCGCCGGCCTGGTCGAGCCGCTGACCGCCGGGGCCTGCGCCGACCTGCAGGCCGCGCTGTCGCCGCAGGGCGCCGCGGCGGGCGCGCACACGGGCGTGCACACCACCTCGCTCTAGACCAGACCGCGAAAGGGCCCCGGGAACTGTCCCGGGGCCCTTTCGCGTACCCGCACGACGAGCCGCGCCCGTACCCCTGCAGCACCGGGTCACACATGTGGGGATTGTGCGAAACCCGTGACGGAAATCTGCACGGGACGGGGGTGGGTAACGCCCAGGAAGGGCGTGTCGCAGACTTACCCGGTCCCTTCAGACCCCGCCCGATACAGCGATAGGAAAACGCGGTGACGACCCAGACGACCCGGACCGAAGAACTGCCGATCTACGAAAGCCTCATACGCGAACGCGGCGACGTCGTCGAGGAGGCCCGCGCGGTCTCCGAGGAGACCCAGCACCGCATGAGCCAGGCGCTGGCCGGGCACCCCGTGCCCGCCGACGAGGAACCCGCCGAGCACTGAGCCCCGCCGAGCACGGCGCTGCCCGTCAGACGTGCCGCCGTGCGGTGCGATCGCGCGGGTGCGCGGCACCGGCGGTCCGCGCCGCTGGATCGAGCCGGCCTGCGAGCACGACCACGGCGCCGCCGCCGGCGCCGGCCACGAGGAGTGCCGGCCGGCGCTGCGCCGCGACTTCGCCACGGACGTGGTCACGCGCACGCCGGCATGGACGCCCAGCGCGGGCTGACCCGCAGACGCTGCTGGACCGGGCCGTCACCCGCTGAGCGGGTCGTGGCCCCAGTTCATCAGCGAGTACCGCCACTTCGTGTCCCGCACGTCACCGGAGGGGCGCTGGGCAAGGTGGCGGCGGACGTACCCGACCACCTTGCGCATGTGCTGGTAGTCGTCGTCCGTGAGGTCGCCCTTCGCGGCCCGCAGGATCTCCACGATCCGGCGGCCGGAGGCGTGCCCGGTGGACTCGCCGCCGTCCTTGTGCTGACCCGCGTCCTGCGAATCGCCGGACTCCAGCCACTTCTCCAGTTCGGCCGGTGTCATGTTCACCAGCTCACGGAACTCTTTCCAGGTCTCCTCGCGCTGCCCGTCGTCCACGCCGCCTCACTTCTTCTTCTTGAGCGCGGACGGCTTGTGCACGGCGGTCCGGCCGGACTTGTCGCTGCGCACCTCGTACTGGGGGTCGTCGGGCGAAGCGTCGACCGTCCGGCCCGCCGCCTCCGTCCGTTCGGTGATCTTCCGCTCGACCTCGCCCTCGGCGGTGCTGCCGTGGCTGCTCCAGGTGACCTTGTCACCCTTCTTCGGCCGGTCGCCTTCGCTGCGGTTCTTCGCCATGCCGGTGCTCCCTCGGGGTGACGTGCCGTCCCTCCAGCCTGCGGGTGCGGCCTGCACACCGCAGCCCGGCGGGCGTCAACCGGGTACCCGCGCACGCGAACCGCTCACGGCTCCTCCCTACGGCTCCTCCCACACGAGTGCCGTCAGCACCGCGCTCGCGACGGTGACCGGGACCTCGGCCTGGTTCAGCAGCCGGATGCGCATGCCGCGCCCCGAGGCCAGCCGCTTCGTCAGGGGCACGACGGCGAAGGTGCCGCCGGCGGTCCCGGTGATCTCGTGGATCGGGTGGTCGGACCGCAGCTCGTCGCCCTGGTACTCCGACATGCGCGCCTGGACGACCGCGCCCGCCGGCAGGCCCTCCAGGTGCAGGCTGACGGTGCCGGTGAAGCGGGCGGGCCCGCGCACGAAGACGCTGCCGCCGGAGGCGTGGTCACCGGACTCGTCGGCCCACTCGGTGGTGAACTCCACCGAGTCCCAGGCACCGGGCCGCAGCGGGTACGGCTGGGTCACTCCGAGGTTGACGTACTCGGGCATGGGGTCCTCTCCTTTCCAGCGGCCCGCGGGCAGGGCCAGGGCGTCGGCGACGTCGCGCCGGAAGTCGGCCATGTCGAACCCGCGCGGGTCGACCTTCCAGTCGCTCCACTCCAGATGGCCGATCGTGCTCTTGCGGCCCCAGCCGTGCGCGCGGCAGACCGCCGCGGTGGCCTTGACCATCGCGAGGTACTGGGCGGGCGGCCAGGGGTCCTTGCCGTCCCCCTTGTTCTCGCACTCCCAGCCGTAGAAGCGGGCGTTGCCGTCGACCGAGCCGGCGGATCCGTCGTGCTCGTGCGTGGCGGGCGGGTAGGTGCCGTACGACTCGCCGATGACGGCGTTCAGCACGTCGCGGTCGCCGCCCCCGGCGTGGTTGGCCCGGCCGTTGCCGGTCAGGTGGACCACGCCGTCCTTGGTGATGCAGCCGGTGGCGAGCGGGCCGGGCAGGGCGCTGTGGCCGCGGTAGATCAGGCCGACGACGTCCGTGCCCGGGCCGGTGACGGTGTGATGGATCATCATCCCGTGCACGGGCCCCCAAGGGCCCACGTGGTTGCGGTTGTTGGTGCGCCATCCGGCCACCTCGTGGACGGCGCAGCCCTCGGCCTTCAGTGCGGCGACGAGCCGGGTGGCGGTGAGCGGGGTGGCCATGAGCGGGTCCTCCGTTCCGGCGTGGGGGTACCGGTCTGAAGACGGTGCGAACACACCTGGGGAGCGCGTCGGCTGGGGGACGCGGTGGTGAACTTTCCTGTACGTACGTGCGGTTGGGGGGAAGCGTTGAACGGGCCGGGCCCCTTCTCGCGGGGCCCCGCGCGGCGCGGTCCCGTGCAGGCGCCCGGGATGCGGTTATTCCCGCGGCTCACCCCCCTGCTCACCTTCACCGGACCGCAACGGCGAATTCGGCGCGAATACGACGCTGCCGACCGCCGCGGCGCCTGCGCGCGACAGCCTCTGGGGGGTGGCGGCAGGAGCCGCCACCCCCCAGAGGCTGTTCGAACGTGCCCCGGTGGGTCAGGCGCCGAGGCGGGTCACGGAGGCGTCCAGGCGGGCGGCGATCTCCTCCAGTGCGTGGCGCGAGGGGACCTCGCCGTCCAGCCCGGTGAGGAGGTCCTCGCGGGAGGCGATCTCCAGGGCTCCCCGGTAGTCGTCCGTTCGCAGGGCCGACTCCGGGACGACCTCGGCGGCACCCGACACCACGACCAGAACGGGGTCGTCGGCTTCGGACTCCAGCAGGTCCTTGACGTGCTCGGGGGTGATCATGACAGCAGCATCCTCCGTGGTGGTGACTCGTGGGTGAGGCGTCCGGTCATGCCGTCCCCTCGCCCGGACCCGGCCGCCGCCCGGCGCCGGCCCGCCCCCGGGCCGCACGGACGGCGAGCCCGGCACCGACGAGAAGCAGCACCAGCGCGGCGATGTTCCAGGCCCAGTCGTACGGGGTGACGTCGACGCCGTAGCGGATCTGGTGCAGGCGCAGCAGCTTGTGGTCGACGATCCCGTCGAACAGCTGGAAGGCGCCCAGTCCCAGGAAGAAGCCCGCCCAGGCGTGGGCCCGGTCGAGCGACCGCCGGCGGCGAAGGTCGGCGAAGAGAAAGAATCCGGCCACCAGGCCCAGCAGTTCGGCACTGTGCAGCAGACCGTCCGACAGCAGGCCCACGCTGGTGGTGGACCGGTCGTAGAAGTGGTGCCAGCCGAGGATCTGGTGGAAGACGATCTCGTCGACCGCCGCCATCACGGCGGCTCCGATCAGCGCACAGACGGCCGCCGTCCGCCGTGGCTCGGGCCGGGCGACCGCAGGGGTGCCCGGCCGGCCCGCTCGCGTCATGGACATCCGCCTCCGTCCGTGCGTGGGCACCACCTGCCGCACTCGCCGCGGCAGCCCGCACCGAGTACCCACCGGAGCGCACCCCTGCACCCACGGCCACGCCGCCTCCGCCCGGCCCGGGACCGGAGGCGGCCGAGCCCGGGCCACGGGTCAGGCGGTCACGTCCGCCCCGCGCGGCCCGCCGCCGGCCGAGGACGGCGTACGCCCGCCCAGAGCCTCCTCCATCAACCGGCTACCGGAGGACGTGCCGCCCGGATCGCTCGCGGCGGCCATCAGCCACGCGGCGGCGTCGGGGGGCGTCTCCGGGGGGATCACCAGGAGGTTCCACCGGCCCACGCGGTAGGAGAGCAGCAGCAGCTCGTGCGCGTCCTGCTCGGCCAGGAACCAGCCGACGTTCATCACGCGGCCGGGCAAGGGCACCTTGCGCGGGACGACGGGCCAGTGGGTGGGGTTCACCGTGACGCGGGTGACGCGCCCCCACAACGGATCCAGCACCGCGGCCAGGGCCGGGAGTTCGGCCGTCAGATCACGGGAGCGGGGCCACCAGGCGCCGTCCAGGAGCGGCGGCGCCGAGCCCGCGGGTACGAGTGCCAGGCGGGGCGAGGACGGATCCTCGTCGGTCTTTGAGGTCGGCGGCTGGACAACGGTCGCGGTCATGACGCGAGCCTCACCCCGAGCCGACGCGAACCGGCCCGGCGTATTCGATCGCCGAAAACGACACCGGCCTGGAAGCCGGTGTGCGGTAGATCCTCGACTGCTCCAGCCTACTCCTGCCGGCCGCCTCTCGGGCCGTGCGCGCACCGGGAGTTCGGCCTCCCCCGGGGTGCCCGTCGTGCCGGTTCCCGGCCCGGCGCCGTCGGCGCTACGCGCCCTTCGGCCCGTGCCCCGCTCGTCCCGTGCCGGTGTCGAGCAGGATCTGATGGGCCTGCGTCGCGCTCCCGGCGCGGACGGCCTCGGCCATGGCGGCCCGCGCGGCGTCGGGCGTCGCGTGCGGCGGGATCACGAGGAGCGAGAAGAGGTCCTGCCCGCCGCGGGTGATGAGAACGGTGTCGTCGCCGATCGGGGAGGAGTCGATGTGGACGACCCGGTCGTCGATGGTCATCCGGGTCGGCAGGCCCTCCCAGGCGCCGGCGTCCAGTCCGACGCGGGTGACGGGTCCCAGGTACTCGGTCAGCGCACCGACCAGGCCGGGGAGTTCGGCGGCGATGTCCCGGGAGCGCGGCCACCACGCCCCGTCGAGCACGCCCTGCCGGTCGTGCGTCGTCTCCAGCCGTACGACGAGGGCCGACCCGGGCCGCACGCCCCGGTGGATCGCGTCCGGCAAGGGGCTGGTCACCTGCGGGGATTCGGAGTCGGACATGGAGCGGCCTGCCTCACGGGGACAGGGGCCGATCGGCCACCTCGTTCCACGGTACTCCGCCGCCCGCGGCCGCAGCAGCCACCCGAAGGCCCGGTGCGGCCGTACGGCCGACCGGCGACGAGTGGCCGGCCGGGGACGCGGGACCACGCTGTCCCGCTGACGGTGACGCCGGTGCCGCCGAGGGCGGTCGGAGGGCGGCCAGAGCACGCCGGAGGTGACCGGTGCCACACTGGATCGCGTGGCGGAGACGGACCGGGAGCTCGACCGGCGGCTGGAGCAGGCCATCGTGGACCTGCTGGAGCGGCGTGCGCCCACCGCCTCCATCTGCCCGTCCGACGCAGCGCGCGCCGTCTACGAGGGTGACGACGACGGCTGGCGGGCGCTGATGGATCCGGCCCGCCGGGCGGCCTGGCGTCTGGTGGCGGCCGGCGAGGTCGAGGTGACCCGGGCCGGACGGCCCGTCACGGAGAACGAGGCCCGCGGTCCCGTCCGCATCCGTCGCGCGGTCCCCCGGCACCCCGGACCCGGTTGACCTCGCCCCTCGGGCCGGACCGCGCCGGCGCGGCGGCGTCTTCGGCCGGGCCGGACGGTGTGCGCCTGCCCCCGGTCTGCCCAGCACCGGCCGGGCCGGGCAGGCCGGGGGCTGGCCGGGCAGGCCGGAGCAGGCCGGAGCAGGCCGGAGCAGGCCGGAGCAGGCCGGGGCACGGTCACTCGGGCGGAGCGCCCAGCGGGCTCGCGGCCAGCGCACGCGCGGTGCCGTAGAGGTTGGCGGCCATCGCACGGCCGGTCTTGTGGGCCCAGTCGTGACCACGTCCGTCGTCGAGGTAGTCCGGGCCCGGCCCCGGGCCCAGGTGCCAGTACGTCCACGACTGGCCGGGAACGGTGTAGCCGATGTCGCACAGGGCGCCGTTGATCTCGCTGATCACGTGGTGCGCCCCGTCCTCGTTGCCGGTGACGACGACTCCCGCGACGCGGTTGTAGGCGACAGGGCGCTCCTCGTCGTCCGTCTCGGACAGCATGGCGTCCATGCGCTCCAGGACCCGCTGGGCGACCGAGGACGGCCGGCCGAGCCAGGTCGGGGACGCGATGACGAGGATCTGCGCCTGCAGGAGTTTGGCGTGCACCGCGGGCCAGTCGTCGCCGGCGTCCACGGCTTCGCTGACCACGCCGGGATGGATGTCGAGGTCCACGGCCCGGACGTACTCGACCTCGACGCCGGCGTTCTCCGCCAGCCAGTCGCCGACGACCTCGGCCAGCGCGGCGGTGTTGGACGGCTCGGGGGACTTCTTGAGCGTGCAGTTGATCACCAGTGCCTTCATGAGACAGCCGTACCCCGCGGTGGGCGGACGGCCCCCGCGGTGCACCCGACCGGGCCATGCGGGAGGCCCGGGCCATGCGGGAGGCCCGGGCCGAGCGGGAGGGGAACGTGGACGCTCGGACGACCGGGCGGACTCCGCGACCCCGGCGTTTCGCCCGTAGTCGCCCGGTTACCCCTGAAGAGTCGTCTCCCGGCGCGCCCCGTGCACGGTCCGGACGCCGGGGCAGTGGATCACCGACGGGATCGGAACGGAGCTTGCATGGCCAGCACCAAGGTGTCCGACTACATCCTCCAGCGGTTGCGCGAGTGGGATGTCGACCATGTCTTCGCCTACGCGGGCGACGGCATCAACGGTCTGCTGGCGGCCTGGGGGCGGGCGGACAACAAACCGAAGTTCGTCCAGGCCCGGCACGAGGAGATGTCCGCGTTCCAGGCCGTCGGCTACGCGAAGTTCTCCGGCAAGGTCGGGGTGTGCGCGGCCACCTCCGGCCCCGGCGCCATCCACCTGCTGAACGGGCTCTACGACGCCAAGCTCGACCACGTTCCCGTCGTGGCGCTGGTGGGCCAGACCAACCGCAGCGCCATGGGCGGCTCCTACCAGCAGGAAGTGGATCTCGCGAGCCTCTACAAGGACGTCGCCTCCGACTTCTGCGAGACGGCGACGGTGCCCGAGCAGCTTCCGAACCTGATCGACCGCGCGTTCCGCACCGCCTACGCCAAGCGCACCGTCACGGCGATCATCCTGCCCGGTGACGTGCAGGAGCTGGACTACAGTCCGCCCACGCACGCCTTCAAGATGGTGCCCTCCAGCCTGGGACTGGGACGGTACGCGCCGGTTCCGGCCGACGAGGACCTCCAGCGCGCCGCCGACGTGCTGAACGCCGGCGAGAAGGTGGCAGTCCTCATCGGGCAGGGGGCCCGCGGCGCCCGCGAGGAGGTCGAACGGCTGGCGGACGTGCTCGGCGCCGGCGTGGCCAAGGCCCTGCTCGGCAAGGACGCCCTTCCCGACGACCTGCCCTACGTGACCGGCTCCATCGGACTGCTGGGCACCCGGCCCTCGTACGAGCTGATGCGGGAGTGCGACACCCTGCTGATGATCGGCTCCAGCTTCCCGTACACCCAGTTCATGCCGGAACTGGACCAGGCTCGTGCCGTGCAGATCGACATCGACCCGCACATGATCGGTCTGCGCTACCCGAACGAGGTCAACCTCGTCGGCGACGCCCGCGAGACGCTCCGGCGGCTGCTGCCCCGGCTGCACCGCAAGCAGGACCGGACCTGGCGGGAGAAGATCGAGAAGGACGTCGCCCGCTGGTGGGAGGTCATGCAGCGCCGCGCCGCCGTCAGCGCCGACCCCATCAACCCGGAGTACGTCGTCCACGCCCTGGACGGCAAGCTGCCCGACGACGCGATCCTGAGCGCGGACTCCGGCTCGGCCGCCAACTGGTACGCCCGTCACCTGCGGCTGCGCGGCAGCATGCGCGGCTCCCTGTCCGGGACCCTGGCCACCATGGGCCCCGGCGTGCCGTACGCCATCGGGGCCAAGTTCGCCCACCCCGACCGGCCCGCCATCGCCCTGGTCGGCGACGGTGCCATGCAGATGAACGGCATGATGGAGATGGTCACCGCCGCGAAGTACTACCGCGAGTGGTCCGACCCGCGGCTGATCGTGGCCGTGCTGAACAACGGCGACCTCAACCAGGTCACCTGGGAGATGCGCGCCATGTCGGGTGCTCCCCAGTTCGAGGAGTCGCAAGCCATCCCCGACCTGCCCTACGCCGACATCGCCCAGCGCATGGGGCTGGACGGCGTGCGGGTGGAGAAGCCCAAGCAGGTCGAGGCCGCCTGGGACCGCGCCCTCGCCGCGGACCGGCCGTTCGTCATCGACTTCCGCACCGACCCGGCCGTACCGCCGATCCCGCCGCACGCCTCGCTGGACCAGATCGAGGCCGCCGCCACCGCGATCCTCAAGGGCG
The DNA here is from genome assembly GCF_055567995.1 of Streptomyces sp. NPDC026246. Taxonomy (NCBI): domain Bacteria; kingdom Bacillati; phylum Actinomycetota; class Actinomycetes; order Kitasatosporales; family Streptomycetaceae; genus Streptomyces; species Streptomyces sp. NPDC026246. The sequence continues at coordinate 63,389 of NZ_JBVHPJ010000013.1, forward strand.
ACAGCGACCGCGGCTCCATGGTGAAGCAGGGGCTGAAGGCCAAGGTGCAGGAGATGCTGCCCGGCAGCCGGCACCGCGACGACCGCCCCGGCGCCGGCAAGCACGACAGCGCCGAACAGAACGGGTAACCGGGCCTGAGGGCCCGCGCGCGATCCACGGGAGGCCGTGGTCGGGTGCCCAGCCCCCGGCGGAATCGGTGTCCGGGCGTGTGGTCGATTAGGCTGCGGCGGTTCGTGCCGTCCACGGCGGCAGCCCATCGACGGAGAGGAAAGCCGATGATGCAGCATGCATCGGCCACCGACCCGGCTCCCGGGCGCCGCCCCGAGCTGGTCCCCGACCCGGATGTCGAGTCGGCCCGTATCGCGGCCGTGCGCCGCTACGACATCCTCGACACTCCCCCCGACGGGGCGTTCGACCGGGTGGCGGCGATGGCCGCCCGGCTCTTCGACGTGCCGGTGGCGACCGTCACGATCGTGGACACCGACCGCATCTGGTTCAAGGCCGCCCACGGCCTGGAGGGCGTCGCGGAGATCGGCCGTGATCCGGGCCTGTGCGGCTCGGCGATCCTGCGCGACGACACCATGGTCATCCCCGACACTCTCAAGGACGCCGTCGCGGCGGACAATCCGCTGGTCGCCGGAGAGATGGGGGTGCGCTTCTACGCCGCCGCCCCGATCATCACCCCCGACGGGCACCGGCTGGGCACGGTCAACGTCCTGGACACCCGGCCGCGCTCGATCACCGAGAAGGACACCGCCACGCTCGCCGATCTCGCCGCGATCGTGCTGGACGAGATGGAGTTGCGGCTGTCGGCGCTGCGCGCCCTGCGCGACGAGCAGGCCCGCCGGGAGGCGGAGAAGCGGCATGCCGAGGCGGAACGGGCGCGGGCCGAGGCGGAACGGGCGGCGCGGGAGAAGGCGGAGCAGGACAAGGCCGCCATCGCCGCCTTCGCCTCCACCCTCCAGCGCACCCTGCTGCCCCCGGCCCTTCCCGTGGTGCCCGGCCTGGAACTGGCCTGTCACTACCGCACCGCCTCGGTCCACGACGTGGGCGGCGACTTCTACGACGTCTTCCCCCTCGACGGCGACCGGTGGGCGTTCTTCCTCGGTGACGTGTGCGGCAAGGGCCCCGAGGCGGCGACCGTCACCGCGCTGGCCCGCCACACTCTGCGCGCAGCGGCCCAGATCAACGCCGATCCCGTCACGGTGCTGAGCGCGCTCAACACCGTGCTGCTCACCGACGTCACCGCCGGCCGCCGCTTCTGCACCGTGCTCTTCGGCCTCCTGGAGCCCCGGCAGGACGGCGGCTTCACCGTCACCGTGGCCACCGGCGGCCACCCGCCGGCCTACCACGTGCGCCCCGACGACAGCGGCGACGTCTGGGTGCGGACCGTACGCCCCCAGGGCGGGATGCTCGTGGGTGCCTTCCCCCAGGCGCCCTTCGCGCAGACCACGTTCTCGCTGACGGCCGGCGAGAGCCTGTTCCTCTACACCGACGGGCTGATCGAAGCACGTAACACCGAAGGCGCCCTGCTCGGTGAGGACGGCCTGACCGGCTTCCTGCACCAGCGCACCGGTCCCGTCACCGCCACCTCCCTGGTCGAGGACAGCATCACCCTGCTGGCCTCGCTGCCCGACGGAGCCCGCGACGACGTGGCTCTGCTGGCCCTGTCCGTCCCCCACCCTCACACCACACCCGACAGCGGTGTCGCCGCCACCGCCCACACCGCCGCCGCGCCCGACCACTTCGGCCAGGAGTGACGACCGACGTGACCGACACGCTGCAGCTGACCGTCCGGCACCCTCGTCCCGGCATCGCGATCGCCACGGTTCTCGGCGACGTGGACACCCGCACCGCGGACGCCCTGCGCCGCGAAGCCTCGGGAGTCCTCGAACGCGGATGTCCGCTTCTGGTCCTGGACCTGTCGCAGGTCGGCTTCTGCGACTCCGCCGGTCTGAGCGCGCTCATCGGCCTCTGGCACACCGCCCAGGCGGTGGGCGGTGCACTCGGTCTCGTCAGCGTCCCCGACCGCCTGATGCGGATGCTCGTCCTCACCGGCGTCGACGCAGTCCTGCCGGTCCACGCCACCGCCGCCGAAGCAGTCACCGTCATGACCGCCGGCACGTTCACCGGCGCGGGCGAGCACGGCTCGATCACTCCTGCCCCCGCCGGCGGCGCGACCAGTGAGCCGCCCGGGACGCAGCGCACCACGGCCTGCGGCAGCGCTCACCACCCCTGCGCCGAACCGAGCTGATCGCGTCGGCCCGGCCAAAGGGCTCGTGCCGGAGCATCGGGCCGGCGCCGATCCGCGGTGGCCGCCGGCTTGGAGTGCCGCGGGTGTCGGCCGGCTCCAGGATCGCCACGCACTCCACATGGTGCGTCATCGGAAACACGTCACCCTGGGCACGGATAAGGAAACAGCAGGTCAGAGGTGGTCTACGGGCTCGCATGAGGGGCCGTCGGGGACTCGGAGCGTCAAACGAGCGTCACGGGTCCCCCTGCCATGGGTGTCTCCTGAGAGGGTTGCGCGAAGCGCGGAGTCCGGGAGGCCCCGGAACGCGGGGAGGCGGTCCGGGGCCCGTCATCGACGTTATGCCCGGTGCCACGCGGTCCGGTCCGGTCCTGACGGGACGCTGACGCCGGTGCCGTCGACCCATACGCATCGCTGACGTGGCGGGCGGGAGGGGCCCGGAAGCCGGTGTGCGGAGGGCACCGGGATGTCACCCAACGGCCGTCGGACACCGTGCGGTACAGGCGCGGGAGGCGGGTGCGCGCTTGATGACCGATGGGTGCCCCTCGGCAGCCAGAGTGTGGAAGCGTCGGCGGGTCCGCCCGCGCTCGGCAGCTCGCGACCGTCCTGGGGTTGGCGGCTCACCGGGCAGTGACACCGCCGCGCCCCGCGCGCTCCACAAGGCCCGGTGCCGCGCAACGGACCGCGGCCGGTGCGGTGACTGCTCAAGGGTCACTGACGGTGCCGCCGGCGGCATCCGGCCGTCCCGGCGGAACGCCGTCCGGTCACACGTCCTTCCGGACCTCGCTGCCCCGGGGCCCTCAGGACCCGGCCGCGGCCGGAAGCGCCGGCTGGTCCAGCCGCTCGGGGGCCATGGGGACGCTGAGCACCATGGTGAGGCCGCCGCCGGGTGTGTCCTCGGCGTGTACCGTGCCGCGGACGGCCTCGGTGAAGCCGCGTGCGACCGCGAGGCCGAGGCCCACACCCACACCGCGGGGTGAGTCGCCGTAACGCTGGAACGGCTCGAATATGCGTTCCTTGGCCTCGTCCGGCACTCCGGGGCCGCGGTCGACGATCCGCACCTCGACCCGGTCGGCGAGGGCACTGGCGGAGACCAGGACCTTCTGCCCCGGCGGGCTGTGCTTGACGGCGTTCTCGACGACGTTGGCGACGGCCCGCTCCAGCAGTCCCCGGTCGACCTGGACCATGGGCAGTGTCTCGGGGATGTCCAGCTCGACGCTGTCCTCGGGGACCCCGCCGAGTGCCATGGGGACGACCTCGTCGAGGTCGGTCTCGCGCAGTACGGGTGTGACCGTGCCGGTCTGCAGGCGGGACATGTCGAGCAGGTTGCCGACCAGCTGGTCGAGCCGGTCGGCCCCTTCCTCGATGGCCTCCAGGAGCTCCGCCTCGTCCTCCTCGGACCACTCGACGTCGTCAGACCGCAGTGACGAGACGGCGGCCTTGATTCCGGCCAGCGGGGTGCGCAGGTCGTGACTGACGGCGGCGAGCAGCGCGGTGCGGATGCGGTTGCCCTCGGCCAGTTCCTCCGCCCGGTCCGCCTCGCCCTTGAGTCGCTGACGGTCCAGGACGACGGCGGCCTGTACGGCGAACGCGGCCAGGACCCGCCGGTCGGCGGCCGGCAGGACCCGGCCGCGCAGGGACAGGGCCATGTGGTCGCCGACGGGAACATCGACGTCCGCGTCGTCCGGTGTGCCGGCGGGCCGGGGCCCTACGCTGCCGGCGCAGGTCCAAGGTGCTGTTTCGCCGGTCCGCTCCAACAGCGCTACCGACTCCATGCCGAAGGTCTCGCGGACCCGTTCGAGCAATTCCTCCAGCCCGGTCTCGCCGCGCAGCACGTTCCCCGCGAGGAACGAAAGGATCTCCGACTCGGCCCGCAGCCGGGCGGCCTGCTGGGTGCGGCGGGCGGCGAGGTCGACGACCGAGGCCACCGCCACGGCCACACCGACGAAGACCACGATGGCGACGATGTTCTGCGGGTCGGCGACGGTCAGGGTGTGGGCGGGCGGGGTGAAGAACCAGTTCAGCAACAGCGATCCGACCGCGGCCGAGACCAGCGCCGGCAGGAGTCCGCCCAGCAGCGCCGCCGCCACCGTCAGGCTGAGGAACAGCAGCATGTCGTTGGCGAGGCCGACGTCCGGCACGGCACTGTTCAGAAGCAAGGTGAGCAGGACAGGGCCGAGCACACCGGTCAGCCAGCCGCTGATCACGCGGGCACGCCCGAGACGTGCTCCGCGTGCCACCGGCAGCCCGCGCCCCTTGCCGGCCTCGCCGTGCGTGATGAGGTGCACGTCGAGGTCGGGGCCGGACTCGCGGGCCACCGTGGCGCCGACGCCCGGCCCGAAGACGTACTGCCAGCTCCTGCGCCGGGAGACACCGAGGACGATCTGGGTGGCGTTCACGCCGCGGGCGAAGTCGAGCAGGGCGGCGGGGATGTCGTCGCCGATGACGTGGTGGAAGGTGCCGCCCAGGTCCTCGACCAGGGTGCGCTGGAGAGCCAGCTCCTTCGGGGAGGCGGCGGTGAGGCCGTCGCTGCGGGATATGTAGACGGCCATGACTTCCCCGCCGGCGCCCTTCTCCGCCAGTCGCGCGGCCCGCCGGATCAGGGTGCCCCCTTCCGGACCACCGGTGAGGCCGACCACGATCCGCTCCCGCGAACCCCAGATGGCGGAGACCCGGTGCTCGCTGCGGTACTCGGTCAGGTAGGCGTCGACCCGGTCGGCGACCCAGAGCAGAGCCAGTTCGCGCAGGGCGGTGAGGTTGCCCGGCCGGAAGTAGTTGGACAGCGCCGCGTCGACCTTGTCCGGCTTGTAGATGTTGCCGTGCGCCATGCGGCGGCGCAGTGCCTGCGGGGACATGTCGACCAGTTCGATCTGGTCGGCACGCCGTACGACCTCGTCGGGGACGGTCTCCCGCTGCCGCACCCCGGTGATCGACTCGACGACGTCGCCGAGGGACTCCAGGTGCTGGATGTTGACGGTCGATATCACGTCGATGCCGGCGGCGAGCAGTTCCTCGACGTCCTGCCAGCGCTTGGCGTTGCGGGATCCGGGAACGTTGGTGTGGGCCAGCTCGTCCACCAGGGCGACCGCGGGGGCGCGGCGCAGAACCGCGTCCACGTCCATCTCGGTGAACGTGGCGCCCCGGTGGTCGAGCTGCCTGCGCGGGATCTGTTCGAGGCCGTGGAGCATCACCTCGGTGCGCGGCCGGTGGTGGTGCTCCACGAAGGCGACCACGCAGTCGGTGCCTCGCTCGATGCGGCGGTGCGCCTCCGACAGCATCGCGTACGTCTTGCCGACGCCGGGTGCCGCGCCGAGGTAGATCCGGAGCTTGCCGCGTGCCATGTCGTTCCTCGGTCAGCCTTCGAAGCGGTAGCCCATGCCGGGCTCAGTGATCAGATAGCGGGGGTGGGCGGGGTCCTTCTCCAGTTTGCGCCGCAGCTGGGCCATGTAGACCCGCAGGTAGTTGGTCTTGCTGCTCTGCGAGACGCCCCAGACCTCCCTCAGCAGGTGCTTCTGTGTGATCAGCCGGCCCGGACTCGTCACGAGGATCTCCAGCAGGTGCCACTCGGTCGGCGTCAGCCGCACGTCCCTTCCGTCGCGCACCGCCCTCTTGGCCAGCAGGTCGAGGGTGAAGTCGTCGGTCTCGACGAGCGTCGCCGCCGGACCGGCGGGGGTGGTCTCGGTACGGCGTACGGCGGCCCGGAGCCGGGCCAGCAGTTCGTTCATGCTGAACGGCTTGGTGACGTAGTCGTCGGCACCGGCGTCCAGCGCGGCCACCTTCTCGTCCGACCCCTGGCGGGCGGACAGGACCAGGATCGGCACGCGGGTCCAGCCGCGCAGGCCCTTGATGACGTCGACACCGTCCATGTCGGGCAGACCGAGGTCGAGCAGCACCACGTCGGGCTGCCGTGCGGCGGCGAGCCGCAGGGCCGTGGCCCCGTCGGGAGCCGCGTCCACGCCGTAGTGACGTGCCTGCAAGTTCAGGACGAGGGCCCGCACCAGCTGCGGGTCGTCCTCGACCACGAGCACCCGGGTCATGGGCGTCTGCCTCTCCTGTCGTACGTCGTGCCGTGCACGCCCGGAAGCGGGGCGCCCGACGTCGCGGCTGCGGGAGCCGGCGGGTCCGGGATGTTCCCGTAGCCGCCGACTCCCGAGGACATCGCGTAACGTCATCAGCTCTTCGCCCCGAGTTCCTTGAGGGCGATGTTGAGCTCGAGGACGTTCACGCGCGGCTCGCCCATGAAGCCGAGGGTGCGGCCCTCGGTGTGCTCGTCGACGAGCTTGCGCACCTCGGCGGTGGACAGGCCGTTCTTCTCGGCGACCCGGTGGACCTGGATGTCCGCGTACTGCGGGGAGATGTTCGGGTCCAGTCCGGAGCCGGAGGAGGTGACGGCGTCCGCGGGCACCTGGGACGGCGTCACCCGGTAGGTACCCGTGGAATTGTCGTTGACGACGGCGGCTCTGGCGTCCTTCACCCACTGAACGAGCTCTTCGTTGTCCCCGGACCGGTTGGTCGCGCCGGACAGGATGAGCTTGTACTGGGTGTTGACGCTGTTGGTGCCGAGGCCGTTCTGTGGTCGGCCCTGGAACCACTTCAGGTCCGGTGCCGGGGTCTCCTGCCCCTTCTTCAGCGGCAGGTTGTACGCCTGCCCGATGAGGGACGAGCCGACGACCCTGCCGTCCGCCTTGATCTCGGAGCCGTTCGCCTTGTCGTGGAACAGCCCCTGCGCGATGCCGGTGACGACCAGCGGATAAAGGACGCCGGTCACCAGGGTCAGCACGAGGAGGGCGCGCAGGCCCGCCCCGAGCAGCCGGGCGGTGTTCGATACGGAGTTGTTCATGGCCTTAGCCGATCCCGGGGATGAGGGAGATGAGCAGGTCGATGAGCTTGATGCCGATGAAGGGGGCGACGAGTCCGCCGATGCCGTAGATCGTCAGGTTGCGGCGCAGCAGCCTGTCCGCGCTGACCGGCCGGTACTGCACGCCCTTCAGGGACAGCGGCACCAGCGCGATGATGACGAGTGCGTTGAAGATGACGGCGGACAGGATCGCGGAGTCCGGTGAGGACAGGCCCATGATGTTGAGCTTGTCCAGGCCCGGGTAGACCGCGGCGAACAGCGCCGGGATGATCGCGAAGTACTTGGCGACGTCGTTGGCGATGGAGAACGTCGTCAGCGCGCCCCGGGTGATGAGGAGTTGCTTGCCGATCTCGACGATCTCGATGAGCTTGGTGGGGTTGGAGTCGAGGTCGACCATGTTGCCGGCCTCCTTGGCGGCCGACGTGCCCGTGTTCATCGCCACGCCGACGTCCGCCTGGGCCAGCGCGGGAGCGTCGTTGGTGCCGTCACCGGTCATCGCGACCAGCTTGCCGCCCGCCTGCTCCCGCTTGATGAGGGCCATCTTGTCCTCGGGGGTGGCCTCCGCGAGGAAGTCGTCGACGCCTGCCTCCTCCGCGATCGCCTTGGCCGTCAGCGGGTTGTCGCCCGTGATCATGACGGTCTTGATGCCCATGCGGCGCAGTTCCTCGAACCGCTCCCGCATGCCGTCCTTGACGACGTCCTTGAGGTGGATGACGCCCAGGACACGGGCCCCACGCGCGTCCTGGACCGCGACGAGGAGGGGCGTACCGCCGGCCTCGGCGATGCGGTCGGCGATCAGGTCCGCGTCGTCGGCGACGGTGCCGCCGTTCTCCTGGACCCAGGCGGTGACCGAACCGGCCGCGCCCTTGCGGATCCTGCGCCCGTCGACGTCCACACCCGACATCCGGGTCTGCGCGGTGAAGGCGATCCACTCGGCACCCACCAGCTCGCCCTGGTGGCGCTCGCGCAGCCCGTACTTCTCCTTGGCGAGGACCACGATCGAGCGGCCCTCGGGTGTCTCGTCGGCCAGCGACGACAGCTGGGCGGCGTCGGCCACCTGCGCCTCGGTCGTGCCGCGCACGGGCACGAACTCGGCGGCCTGCCGGTTGCCCAGGGTGATGGTGCCGGTCTTGTCGAGCAGCAGGGTGGAGACGTCACCGGCGGCCTCGACCGCGCGGCCGGACATGGCGAGCACGTTGCGCTGCACGAGCCGGTCCATGCCGGCGATGCCGATCGCCGAGAGCAGGGCACCGATCGTGGTCGGGATCAGGCAGACCAGGAGAGCGACCAGCACGACCATCGTCAGGTGGGTGCCCGCGTAGTCCGCCAGGGGTGGCAGCGTGGCGCACGCGAGCAGGAAGACGATGGTCAGCGAAGCCAGCAGGATGTTGAGGGCGATCTCGTTCGGCGTCTTCTGCCGGGCCGCGCCCTCCACCAGGTTGATCATCCGGTCGATGAAGGTCTCGCCGGGCCTCGTCGTGATCTTGACGACGATCCGGTCGGAGAGGACCTTCGTGCCGCCGGTGACCGCCGAGCGGTCGCCGCCGGACTCGCGGATCACGGGCGCGGACTCACCGGTGATCGCCGACTCGTCGACGGAGGCCACACCCTCGATGACGTCTCCGTCACCGGGGATGACGTCGCCGGCCTCGCAGACGACCAGGTCGCCGATCCTCAGCTCGGTGCCGGGCACGTGCTCCTCGCGGTCGCCCACCAGGCGGCGGGCGACCGCGTCGGTCTTGGCCTTGCGCAGGGTGTCGGCCTGGGCCTTGCCCCGGCCCTCGGCGACGGCCTCCGCCAGGTTGGCGAAGAGCACGGTCAGCCACAACCAGGCGCTGATGGTCCAGCCGAACCAGTCGCCGGGGTCGGTGAAGGAGAAGACCGTGGTCAGCACGGAGCCGATCCACACGACGAACATCACGGGGGACTTGACCATCACCCGCGGGTCGAGTTTGCGGAAGGCGTCCGGCAGCGACTTGAGAAGCTGCTTGGGGTCGAAGAGGCCGGCGCCCACACGCCCCTCGGCGGGCTTGTGTCCGGTGGGGGCGTCCTGGTGGGGAGCGAGGGTGGGAGTGGACATGGAGTCCTGTTTCTTTACGTCGGTGGTCATCACGCCAGCCCTTCGGCCAGCGGTCCCAGCGCGAGGGCGGGGAAGTACGTCAGACCGGTGATGATGATGATCGTGCCGACCAGCAGCCCGGTGTACAGCGGCTTGTCCGTGCGCAGGGTCCCCGCGGTGGCCGGGACCGGCTTCTGCTCGGCGAGCGAGCCGGCCAGCGCCAGCACGAACACCATCGGCAGGAAGCGGCCGAGCAGCATCGCCAGGCCGATCGTGGTGTTGAACCACTGCGTGTCCGCGTTGAGGCCGGCGAACGCCGAGCCGTTGTTGTTGGCTCCGGACGTGTAGGCGTAGAGGATCTCGGAGAACCCGTGCGCCCCGCTGTTGGTCATCGAGTTCGCCGGGGTCGGCAGCGCCATCGCGAAGGCGGTGAAGACGAGCACGAGCGCCGGGGTGATCAGGATGTAGCAGGCCGCGAGCTTGATCTCGCGGGAGCCGATCTTCTTGCCCAGGTACTCGGGGGTGCGGCCGACCATCAGGCCGGCGATGAACACCGCGATGATCGCCATGATCAGCATGCCGTAGAGGCCGGAGCCGACGCCGCCGGGCGCGATCTCGCCCAGCATCATGCCGAGCATGGTGATGCCGCCGCCGAGGCCGGTGAAGGAGGAGTGGAAGGAATCCACCGCGCCGGTCGAGGTGAGGGTGGTCGACACCGCGAAGATCGACGAACCGCCGACGCCGAAGCGGACCTCCTTGCCCTCCATCGCCCCGTTCGCCAGCTCGAAGGCCGAGCCGTGGTGGGAGAACTCGGTCCACATCATCAGCGCGACGAAGCCGAGCCAGATGGTGGCCATGGTGGCGAGGATCGCGTAGCCCTGCTTGACCGAGCCGACCATCAGGCCGAAGGTCCGGGTGATCGAGAACGGGATCAGCAGGATCAGGAAGATCTCGAAGAGGTTGGAGAACGGGGTGGGGTTCTCGAAGGGGTGGGCGGAGTTGGCGTTGAAGTAGCCGCCGCCGTTGGTGCCCAGCTCCTTGATGACCTCCTGCGACGCGACCGCACCGCCGTTCCGCTCCTGCGCGCCGCCCATGAACTGGCCGACCTCGTGGATCCCGGAGAAGTTCTGGATGACGCCGCAGGCGACCAGCACGATCGCGGCGACGAACGCCAGCGGCACCAGGATGCGCACCACCCCGCGCACCAGGTCGGCCCAGAAGTTGCCCAGCTCACCGGTGCGCGAACGGGCGAAGCCGCGCACGAGAGCCACCGCGACGGCTATGCCGACGGCGGCGGAGACGAAGTTCTGCACGGCCAGGCCGGCGGTCTGCACGACGTGGCCCATGGCCTGCTCGCCGTAGTACGACTGCCAGTTCGTGTTCGTCACGAAGGACACGGCCGTGTTGAACGCCTGGTCCGGGTCGATCGAGGCGAAGCCGAGCGAGCCGGGCAGAACCCCCTGGAGCCGCTGGAGGGCGTACAGGAACGAGACACCGACCAGGGAGAAGGCCAGGACTCCGCGCAGGTACGCGGGCCAGCGCATCTCCGTGTCGGGGTCGGCACCGATGCCCTTGTAGATCCACTTCTCGACGCGCAGGTGCTTGTCGGAGGAGTACACCTTGGCCATGTAGGTGCCGAGGGGCTTGTGAGCGAGCGCCAGCGCCGCTATGAGCGCGAGCAGCTGGAGCACGCCGGCGAGTACGGGACCCATCTCTTGTCTCAGAACCTCTCCGGGAAGATCAGGGCGAGGACGAGATAGCCCAGCAGGGAGACGGCCACGACGAGGCCGACGATGTTCTCGGCGGTCACAGCTTCGTCACCCCCTTGGCTGCGAGAGCCACGAGTGCGAAACCCGCGATCGTGACTAGGACGAAGGCCAGATCGGCCATCGCGAACTCCTGGAGTGAGGTTCGGTTGATACGGACGATTCGAGGAAAGCGCATCGGTGGCCGGATCAGGCCGGTCGTTGACGCCTCCCTTACGGCGAGGCCGACGGCTTTGACGGAACGTTGACGCTGCCCGGGCCGACCGGGCGATCGGACTCGCCTTGAGGCAGGAGATCCGGCCTCACGGCAGCCGGAAACGGAGACGGCAGATCACCGCGTCCGTCTCCCGCCGCATGGCGTGCGCGACGACGGCGCCGCGCTGGTTCTGCAGCAGCCGCTGCCACAGCCGCTCCGGCTCGGTCTCCGGGATCAGCACGGTGACGCGCGCGCCGGGCTCGGCGGCGCCTACTTCGCGGACGTACGCGGCGATGGGACGGCCGAGTGACCGGTGCTCGCTGTTCAGCCTGACCAGCGGCACCCCGGGGTCCCACTCCGTCCAGCCCAGCTCCAGCGCGTACAGGGCGGCGCGGTCCTCCGGGTCGGGGTGGCAGACGGTCACCGCGCGAACCTCGTCGCCGAGGGAGGCCGCGGCGGTCAGCGCCTCGGAGGTCAGACGGGAGATCGAGGAGACGGGCACGATCACGACCGAGCGGTCGCGGTGCGGGACCTCGGGGATCAGGCCCAGGCCGAGGCGCTCACCGATGCGGGCGTAGGTGCGGTGCACGGTCTGGAAGGCCACGACCAGCAGGGGCAGGGCGATGACGATCAGCCAGGCGCCCTCCTCGAACTTGGTCGCGGTGACGACGAGGGCCGAGACTCCGGTGAGCAGCCCACCGAAGCCGTTGAGGGCCGCCTTGCCTCGCCACCGCGGACCGTGCTGGACACACCAGTGCCGGACCATGCCGGCCTGGGCGACGGTGAAGCCGACGAAGACACCGATGGCGAACAGCGGCACGAGGGTGTTGGTGTCACCGCCGGAGAAGGCCAGGAGCGCGCAGGAGACAAGGGCGAGCGTGAGCACGCCGTGCCGGTGCACCTGGCGGTCCGCCTTCAGGGCGAAGACATGCGGCAGGTAGTTGTCGCGGGCCAGCAGCTTCAGCAGCACCGGAAGGCCGCCGAAGGAGGTGTTCGCGGACAGGGCGAGCAGGATCATCGTCGCGAACTGGATCACGTAGAACGCCCCGTTGTGGCCGAGGGAGGCGTCCGCGAGCTGGGCGAGGACCGTGACCCCCTCGACCGGCTGGAGGTGGAACCGGGAAATCAGCACCGACAGCCCTGTCAGCATCACGCCGAGGACGGCTCCGAGCGCGACCTCCGCGCGCTGAGCGCGCGTGACACGGGGGACACGGAAGGAGGGAACGGCGTTGGCGATGGCCTCGACGCCGGTCAGGGCGGAGCAGCCCGAAGCGAAAGCCTTCAGCAGGAGCAGGGCGCCCACGGCGGTCGCGTTGTCGGCGAGTACGGAGGGGTGGCCCGCCGCGGTGGCCGTGCTCACCGGCGAGGCGGCGGCGACCAGGCTCGTGCGCGCGCCCAGGTGCGCCTTGGCGACGGCGTAGGAGCCGCCGCTGTCCGGAAACGCCGCGATCACCTGACGGTAGGAGGCGACCAGCACCGCCAGCAGCGCGGCGATGGCCAGCGTGACCGGCAGGGTGAAGCCCAGACCGTGAGCACCCGCGGCGGCCAGGACCAGGACGATGGCCTCGGGCCCGTAGGCCACTGATGCCATGGCGTCCAGGGACAGGGCGGCCAGGCCCGTGACGGCGGTCAGCCGGTGGCGCTCACCGGTATCGGGTGGTTCCTCGCCGACGGGCGCGGCATCCGGCTGGGCGGTCACTGCGGTCATGGACGGGTGCTCCTTCGGGAAGTGTGCGAGTGCACCCAGGTTCCGTCCGGTTCCCATCGCATCCGACCGTTCCTTGCGCCTTCTTCGCGCCCGGGCGGCCAACTTTGACGGGATGCTGATACGCGAGTGACGTGGGCGACGACCGAGCGCCTCGCCCCGGCTGCCTGACGGCTCGGCCGGTGAGAGGCGACGTCGGGGCAAGATGCCGTTCGGCATCCGTCAGAGCCGCGTCAAGGCGCGCCCATCGGCAGCCCGGACTCACTGGCGTCCAGGTCATGGGACGCCGTGACGATGCACACGGAGGACGACTCGACGCCCGGCCGGAGGACCCCGACGGAACCGGTGAGGCGACGAACGACCTCGAGCGCGCACATGAACTGCGCAGCGCTGCCTGCTGCGCCGGGCTACTGCTGGTCTTCCTCCTCCTGCTCGACTGGGGCTCCGGCCTGATCACCCCTTGGCGGACCGTGCTGTGGTCCGCCCTCGCCGGACTGCTCTACGTCGTGCTCTACCCCCAGCGCGTGTCCGCCGATGGCAACTGGCTGATTACACGCGGCCTGGTTCGCGGGAACCGGGTCCGGACGGATCTGCTGGTGTCGGTCCGCTGCCTGGACGGGGTCTCCCAGCGGCTCCTGTTGCGTGATCACCTGGGAGGCCGGGTCGAGATCGACCCGGCGGTCCTGGTGCGTCATCCGCATCTGTGGTTCTGCCTGGAGCGGGGGGCTCGGAAGGCCGCCGAAGGCGGCTCGCTGCTCTGCGGTGCCACCGCCCTGCGGCGTCTGTCCGAGCGTATGGACCGCGAGACAGCCCGCGCCGTGTTCAGGATCTCCGGTCTGGAGTAAGCGTCGGCCCCGCTTGCCGTCTCCGGCGCCGGGGCCCACCGGTACCGCACAGAACGTCCTCACTGCCCAGGACCACGGGCGGCGGGCTCAGTCGCCGACGTGGATGCCGGGGCGGCGGTCGGGGTCCGGTTCGTTACTGCGGATGATCTCGCGGGTGACGGGGGCGGTGTCGCCGCGGCCGAGGAGGAAGTAGCGGAACATGTGCACCAGAGGGCTGCCTTCGGCCCAGGCGAAGTAGCAGTGCGGCCGCACACCGGTGGCGTCCCTCAGGGCCAGCAGAATGGCGGCGATGGCGTTGGGCGCTGCCGGAGCCTGGGCGCGCAGGATGCGGTGGCCGTCCACTTCGACGCCGTGGACGGTGAGGGTGTCGCTGAAGTCGGAGGGGTCGACGACGTCGATCTCGAGGAAGAGCACGTCGGCCGGGCCCGGCACCGGGTTGGTGCCGCGTTGTTCGCGTTCCTTGGCGCTGTACTCGGCGGCGTCGCCGGCTTGGCGGCGGTTGGTGATGATGTTGATGGACTGGTCGTGGGCGAGGGTGTCGGTGATGAAGTGGCGGGCGGCTTCGTCGAAGACGATGCGGTCGGCGCGCAGTTCGGTGGTGCGCGAGATCCGGGAGATGAGCGACACGGTGATGATGCCGAGGATGAAGAAGCCGGAGATGGCGATGCCGTCGGGCTTGTCGACGATGTTGGCGATCAGTGCGTAGAGCAGGACCGCGGTGAGCAGCGTGAAGCCGATGGTGGCCGGGCGTCGGTGCTTACGGGCGACGAAGACGGTGACGGCGAAGGCGCCGGAGACCATCATCGCCAGGATGCCGGTGGCGTAGGCGCCGGCCTGCTTGTCGACGTCGGCGTCGAAGGCGATGGTGATGATGATGCACAGGGCGGTGTAGACGAGGACGACGGGGCGCACGGCGCGTCCCCACTCGGGGGCCATGCCGTAGTCGGGCAGGTAGCGGGGCACGATGTTGATGAGTCCCGCCATGGCGGAGGCGCCGGCGAACCACAGGATGAGGATGGTGCTGATGTCGTAGACGGTGCCGAATGCCTCACCGACGTGCTCGTGAGCGAGCCAGGCCAGGGCACGGCCGTTGGCGGCGCCTCCGGGCTCGAACTCGTCCTCGGGGATGAGGACGGTGGTCACGAAGCTGGCGGCCAGGAGGTAGACGCTCATGATGAGCGCGGCGGCGGTGAGCAGCTTGCGGGCGTTGCGGATGCGGGCCTGCAGGCGCTGTTCCTCGTCTGCCCCGTCAGCCGCCACCAGCGGCATCATGCTCACACCGGTTTCGAAGCCGGACAGGCCCAGCACCAGCAGGGGGAAGGCCAGCAGGGCGGGACTCGCGAGATCGCCGAAGCCGCCGAGGTCGGTCAGGGAGCCGGTCCACGCAGACCAGGCGTCGGCATCGGTGAGCACGTGGGTCACGCCGACGCCGATGACGACGGCGTTGAGGGCGAGGAAGACAGCCACCAGGGGGATGGCCACCTTGACCGCTTCGCTGAAGCCCAGCAGGAAGACGCCGCCGAGAATCAGCAGCAGCACCACCGTCAGAGCGACTTCATGGCCGTGCAGGGCGGCGGGGAAGAAGGGGTTCTCCACCACATGGACGGAGGCGTCCGCAGTGGACAGGGTGATGGTGATGATCCACGAGGTGGCCACGAAGCCGAGCAGGACGAGCACGAACAGCTTGCCCCACCAGAACGGCAGCAGATCCTCCAGCATCGCCACCGACCCCGCACCGTGCGGACTCTGCCTGGCCACCCGCCGATACATCGGCAGCATCCCCAGCAGCGTCAGCGCAACAATCAGCAACGTCGCCAGAGGCGACACGGCCCCCGCCGCAAGGGCAGCGATCGCCGGGACGTAGGCCAGGCTGGAGAAGTAGTCCACGCCGGTCAGGCACATCACCTTCCACCAGGCATGCGGCTCGGCGTGACTCTCACCCGCCGCCGGCCCCACCGGCTGCACCCGGTGCCGCAACAGCCACCGCGCCAACGCACCGGTCGGCTGCGCACGCAGCGCGGGACTGTCCACCGTCTCCGGCATCACCGGCCCACTCGCCTCGCTCATATCCCCCATGCCCTCTTCATCCTGACGGTCGGAACGATCGCCGCACGCCACCGCTCTGGCGCCGGCGCGATGATCACTGAGTATGCGCCCTGCCACTCACCATCCCGTACCGAGGCTCCGGGAGTGGACGAGATGCCGGTGGGGCTGCCAGGGGTGGGCGGCCGATCGGAGCCAATTGCCGCGCCGCCTCGTTCTCCAGGCTGTCGTTGTCCGTCTGGAAGGCGTCGGCAAAGTCCAGGTACCGGTCGGCACGGGCTGCGGGACTGCCGCCGGGCCGTGCTCGAGCCGAAGGGTCCGTTTCCAGTCGACGGAGCGCTGTGTCCAGGGGTGGGCGCTCAGCATCCTCGCCATCGCCTCGCCGTCCTGCCGTTGGCGTCCGCTCGTCTTACTCGTCAGCTCTCATCGCGCCCGGGTGTGAACGGTGGTGGTGCCCGGGGGGGGACCGCTCGACCTGCGCCCGGCGGCCGGTCCCGCCACTGCGAGCAAGTCTCCAGCAGCGTCTGCGCATGACCTCACGGACGGCGACCGACACGGCGACCGTCCAAAATGGGACCTGTGCGACTGGGATGCTGCCCCGTCACGAACTCCGGCGTCGCGGTGGGGTCCGTTCCGCGTTCTCGTTCTCACATCCTGAGCCCCAGGTGCGTCAGCCGCCGCGCGACCACGTCGGCTTCCCGGCTCCGCCCCGTCACCACCTACGACGTGGCCCTGGCCGCCCTGTTGCCGTGGCTCCCCCGGAGGGCCACCGGCCATAACGGGACATGCTGCTACGGGGCGCATGCCGCGCGGTCGGCAGCCCCCGGGGCAGCGGGGGCGAGCAGGTCGCGGTTCTCGTCACACCGTCATCCGCGCGGCCACGGCCGACGGAGGCCCTCGGGCCCCGCGCTCGCCGCGGCCATCAGCCGAGCGGCTGCCAGCGCGAAGGTCCCAGGCGGTACCACGAGGAGATCCCATCGGCCTGCGGAGTAGGACTGCAGAAGAATCCGGTGAGGGTCCACGCCAGGGGCGAACCAGTCGATCCTGACGTCGTGGTCGTTGACGAGGACGGTGGTACGCGGGACGTGAGACCAGTGACGGGGGTTGGCTGCGACGTGGGTGATCCGTCCCCACAGAGGGTCGAGGACATCGGCCAGCTCGCAGAGCTCGGACGCCAGGTCGTGCGTGCGCGGCCACCAGGCGCCGTCCGGGCCGGCTGGGGTGAGGGAAGAAGTCACCTGCCGGAGAGCGAGGCGGGCCGACGTGGTCCGGTAGGGCACGAAGGACGGCGCACTATGCGCGGTAGTCACGGGCATGGCGTGCAACCTGTCTCCGGACACTGCCTGTCGATGACCGCCCGGTGTGGGACGAGATCAGCAGTGGTCCGGTGTGCG
The DNA here is from genome assembly GCF_055567995.1 of Streptomyces sp. NPDC026246. Lineage (NCBI taxonomy): Bacteria > Bacillati > Actinomycetota > Actinomycetes > Kitasatosporales > Streptomycetaceae > Streptomyces > Streptomyces sp. NPDC026246. Next base: position 80,506 of record NZ_JBVHPJ010000013.1, read on the forward strand.
AAAGCCCTCAGTGCGTTCAGGCTACTCCCCGGCAGCGCCGGGTGCGTCCAGCCCGGAAGCTCCCGCTCGTCGAGACCTCGGGGCAGGCCAACGGCCGCCCCGGCACTCATCCTGATCCACTCGCGTCCCGGCTGCGGGTCTGCGTAGCGGTCCAGCGGTTCGATTCCGGCCGGCGGCCGGCCGGCTCCGCCGCACGTCCCTTCACCAGGCACGCTGCGGGGCGCCCTGTGGCAACGATCGGCTCAGCGCCGAGGAAGGCCCCGCAGGTACGCTCTCCCGCCCCCGCGAGGCCGTTCACACGGCAACTCTCAACGGGATCCTGACGGGCCTGCGCCGGACATCCATGGGCCCGGACGTGACTCTCTGCTTACGCTGTTCAGGCCGTCCGCGTGATGGCCGGACCTCACGCCGCGCAGCACATCAGGAGCACGCCGATGGCCACCACCGAACACCCACCGCATCGGCTGCGTGCCTGGATGCTGGAGGGCCTGTCCGACATGGGCAAGGATCAGGGCAAGGTGGGCCCGCGCCGGGAGACCCGGCGGGAGCACAAAGGCCGGCCCTGGTACCGCGTGATGTGCCTGACCGGCGTCGACTACTTCTCCACCCTCGGTTACCAGCCGGGCATCGCCGCCCTCGCGGCCGGTCTGCTGTCGCCGATCGCGACCATCGTGCTGGTCGTCGTCACGCTGGCGGGCGCCCTGCCGGTCTACCGGAGGGTGGCGGAGGAGAGCCCGCACGGCGAGGGCTCGATCGCGATGCTGGAGCGGCTGCTGTCCTTCTGGAAGGGCAAGCTGTTCGTGCTGACCCTGTCGGGCTTCGCCGCCACCGACTTCCTGATCACCATCACGCTGTCCGCCGCGGACGCCTCGACCCACCTCATCGAGAACCCGCACCTCGAAGAGGCCCTGCACGACCGGCAGGTTCTGGTGACGATGATCCTCATCGCGCTGCTCGGCGCGGTGTTCCTCAAGGGCTTCCTGGAGGCCATCGGCGTATGAGGAGGACTTCGTCTTCGTCGAGGTCACCGTGACCGACCCGTCCGAGTTCGAGGCCGGTCCGGTCGCGCGCGGCGAGGTCATGCACAACCGCTACCGCGTCCTGACCCTGGAATCGTCCTCCGTACCCAATGGCCTGGCCGCGCTGCTCCTGCACGTCCGTGACACGACCGGCCGCACCCCGCACATCTACTTCGAATGGACCGAGGGCAACCCCTTCGCCAACTTCCTGCGCTTCTTCCTCTTCGGCCAGGGGGAGGTCGCCCCGGTCACTCGCGAGGTGCTGCGCGAGGCGGAACCGGACCCCGCACGCGCGTGCACGCCGGCTGACACAAAATGCCGCACACGCCTCGCCTGCACGGACGACACCCTCACACAGGCCCCCCTTTCACCGCCGGCGGCGTGCTGGTGAGCCCGGCAGAAGGCGGAGCCGCATTCACGTCCCAGGTGATCAGGGCCTTTGGCTTGCGCGTCGGCTTGGAGCTGGGGTGACGATCCGAGCCCAGGTGCCATCCCGCTGCCGGCGGCGGAACAGGTCATAGACCCGGCCCCAGAGCCCTTCTCGTTCCGGCGCATCCCGCCAGGGCGCAACCGTCCGGGGTCGCCACCGAATGCCGTCTATCGGCTGCCGCCGCGTCCGTACCGGTGGACGGCCCGGCTTGATGCCCTGCGGCAACAACAACTCCAGCCCCGCTCGCTGGCCGCTCGTCAGATCACCGTGTCCCACGACGCGTGATCATCCACGACCAAGATCCGCTTCTGTAGAAGCCCCTGGGCCCCGTCCGACGGCCGAAGGGGTCAGCCGCTCCCTGGGGTGCAGCAGGGGGCATCCGGGAGCGCAGGAGCGGAGCGGATGGGCTGGGCATGCTTGCACTACCCCTCAACTGGTGGTTTTGCCGCGGGAGTTGAGGATGGGACCAGAATGCGTCCCTAGCGTGGTTCGCGCCGTGGTCTGCGGGCTGCGGTGCGGCGTCGCCTCCCGCGGCACCGGAGCAGCGACAGGCAAGGGGCACTGAATGGCGAACTTCCAGACTGGCGAGATTCCCCCCGGCTTCGCGTTCACTGAGAGCGGCGGGCTCATCCACTACAAGTACGGCATCGTCCTGGCCGTCCCGGCGGCCAACCAGGCCGGTTGGTCGGGCGACATGTGGATCAGCTTCGGCTCCGCCTGGGGGGATGCGAAGATCAAGGTGAACTGGCACGACGGCTCGAACTGGAGCGCCGCCGTGGACCTGAACGTCACGCAGGCAGGCGGCCGGGTCCACAACGGCGCGAAGCTCCCGACGAGTACGCAGAAGATCGCCATCGGCCGCGTCAGGAAGAGCGCGAGCGACACCGAGGACGACATCCCGGTCAGCTGGCTGCTCCAAGTGGCCGAGGCGTGACCCAGGCAGTCCCTATGACCCCGATGCCCGGTCCGGCCTGCTGGGCCGGACCGGGCATCGGGAGTGGTGGCCGTAGCAGCCGAGCTGAACCGGACCGGCTCGGACACGTGCAACAAGGACACCGGGGCCTCCCCCACTTCTCGGTCGGAATCTGCATGCCCGAGCTACCGAGAGCCCCTGTCTCCGTGCGTGATCATCCACATTTCGTCCGGCGTCTTCATCGGCCGGCCTCGGCAACCGCCCACCTCGACGGCAACGCAGCCGCCCGGTTCTGGCCGACGTCCATCGGGGGCCTTTGCGGACCTGGCGTCGCTTTTGCCGGTGGCCTCAGCGCTGGGTGAGCATGCCTTCACGCAGGCGGCCAAGGGTCCGTGACAGGAGTCGGGAGACGTGCATCTGGGACACGCCCAGGTGTTCGCCGATCTGGGACTGGGTGAGTTCCTCCACGAACCGCATGTGGATGATCTGCCGGTCTCGCTCGTCGAGTTCAGCGAGGAGCGGGGCGAGGGTGTGGAAGTCCTCCACCAGTTCCAGCGACTGGTCTTCGGCGCCGATGAAGTCCTGCAGAGCGCTCTCGCCGTCTTCGCTGCCGCCGATCGCGGCGTCCAGGGAAGAGGAGTTGTAGCCGTTGGCGGCAAGTCGGGCTTCCCGTACCTCGTCCTCGGGCAGGCTCATCAGCTCCGACAGTTCCTTGACCGTGGGGGTGCGGCCGAGCCGGCTGCGCAATTCCTCGGTGGCGCGGGCGAGCTGGACGCGGGCTTCCTGCAGCCGACGCGGCACGTGCACGGCCCAGGTGGTGTCGCGGAAGAACCGCTTGATCTCGCCCACGATGTAGGGGATCGCGAAGGAGGTGAACTCCACTTCGCGCGTCAGCTCGAACCGGTCGATGGCCTTGATCAGGCCGATCATGCCGACCTGGACGATGTCCTCCATTTCTTCCGCGCCGCGGCTGCGGAAACGGCCGGCCGCGTACCGGACCAGGGACATGTTCATCTCGATCAGTGTGCTGCGGGCGTAGCTGTACTCGGGCGTGCCCTCCTCCAGGACCGTCAGCTGTTCGAAGAACAGCTTGGAGAGCTGGCGAGCGTCTTTGGGCGCAACCCGGGAGGGGTCGGCGACCTCCGGCAGCTCGCTCGTTCGTGCGTCCAGTGCCGCCGGAATGCTCATGAGCGCCATGCTGTGCCCCTCCCAAAGTTCGAGCCGACCGCTACCGCCTGCAAGACGGCCGACGGCGCACCGCCTACCCCGCTTTCCCGCACCTATACCTGTGCTGTGTTGAGCAGGCTCGCTACCCGTGTCAGCTGGGGAGGTAGCAGCGAATGGTGGTGCCGTCGGGGCCGGTGTGGACACGGACGAGGTCGGCGAGTTGGTGGACCAGCAGGAGTCCGCGGCCGCCGGGCTGCGTGGGATTCGGCGGGCGGCGGCCGGCCAGCGGATCGGTCAGCTGTCCGCCGTCGTGGACCTCGCAGACGATGCGGTCGCTCTCGGCCCAGACCCGCAGCGTCCCCGAGCCGGCGCCGTGGACGACGCTGTTGGTGGTCAGTTCCGCCACCGCGAGTTCCAGGTCGCCCAGGCTCACGCCGGACACGCCCAGGGCCCGCGCCCGGGACACGGCGAAGTCGCGAGTCTCGGGCAGTGTCGGTGCGGCGAAAGTACAGGCCGCGGCATCGAGTGGCGCGAGCAGGGGCTCGTTGTAGCGAGCAATGATCTCTTCGGGGCTGTAGGCGGTGGATTGCCTCTCACCGTCGGCGCCGATGACGACCGGGTGGGTCGCCAGGGCGTCGCCGAGAGCCTGCTGCTCTAGTCGCCCGGCGTCGTAGGGACAGAGGATGGTCACCGCGCGTCCGGTGAAAGCGGCATTGATCAGCGCCTCGTGCTGGACGCACGCCGGGTACTCGTCGGCGGAACGGCCCTGCCAGATCGGCTCGCCGATGATACGGACCCGGCGGGCGCCGGATTGGGCGTCGGCGAACTTGCGCAGCACGTTGGGGATGATGCGGCCCGGGTTGCGGCCGGCCTGGGTCATGTCGATGAAGCGGACCTGTGCCGCTCGCTCACCGAGCCCCTCGCGGATCAGCTCCAAACGATCCGGCGGAGCTGCGACGGCTGCGGGCTCACCGGCGTCCAGCCCTTCCCGCAGGAAGGGAACCGTTCCCGCGACGTACTGGTCGGTTCCCTCGTAGAAGAGCGCCGGGTGCACGAACGGCTCGTGCGAGGTGACTGTGGTCATCACGCGGCCACCTCGATCACGGCAAGCCCGGGCCAGAAGAGTTCGAGGATGCGCGGCAGCTGCGCCGGAGGCCGGTGAAGTACGATGCGCTGTCCCTCGGGGAGACGCTGGGCGGTGACCGCAAGATCCGTCACGCCGGCCACATCCACGAATCGCACCCGGGACAGATCGACGTGATGCACGTCTGTGTCACGCTCGACCAGTTGCTGCAGCGCCTGCTGCCAGACTGTCCGTGTGTTCATGCTGATCTCCCCGATCGCCCACAGCCCCGAACTGTCGGGCAACGGATCGATCTGCAGTACCGCCTCACGTGGCGGCGCGGCGGAGGGCCCGCCCATGCCGGGTGCGACATCCACGCTTTGCCCCCAGTTCCCCGGGCTCGGCCGCACGGCCGCTCGTATCGATCGCCTTGCACGATACCCGGTCAGGCACGGCGGACGCCCAGTCCGGCCACGCGAGAGATTCGGGCCGGGCCTGACCTGCGCGGGTCCGATGACGTGAGCTGGTGGGGCTCGTGCGACCGAGTACGTGTGTCCTCCTGTAGTGGCACCCCTGCCAACTCAGGCTTGGCCGGTAGGGCGAGCTCAGGGAGCGAGGCTGAGTTCCGCCCAGACCGTTTTGCCGGGGTGGCGCGGGGTGACGCCCCAGCGGTGCGCGAGCCGCTCGAGGAGTTGCATGCCGAAGCCGCCAGGCTCGGTGTTCTTGGTGGCACGCATGCGCGGCCAGCTGTCGCTGTCATCGCTGACCGCGATGCGCAGCAGCCGGCCGTTCCAGGTGAGCCGGATCAGGGGTGGGCCGACGCCGTGGCGGATGGCGTTGGTGATCAGTTCCGAGACGAGCAGTTCGGCGGTCTGGATCATCCGGTGCTGGTGCAGCGGACCGCCGAAACCTTTCACGCAGTCGCGGACCCAGTGCCGGGCGGCCGCGATGCTCGCCGTCACAGCGGGGAAGCGCGACTCGCAGGACGGGATGGTCGGTTCGCCGTTCACGAGGTTCCTCCAGCACGGGTGGCGGCCCTGCTCTGCCGGCGGCTGGCGCCGCGTACAGCCGGTCGCAGTCGTCTGTCGGGTACCCCTGCATGCCTGGTGAACCATCTGTGTCCGTCGGGTGACGGACTGATCCTGTGAAGGGTTGATCACCGCTGTCGACGGGGCTGGTGGTGGCGGGCTGGAGTGCGCTGGCAGAATCACTCCCGCACACGACATGAGGCCACGCCGGTCGCGCGGCCACCGTGGCCCGAGGACGAGGGAGCCGGCATGGAACAGATTGCGGATGTGGAGATTCCGCTGGACCGTGATGTGTTCCTGCGCACTCTGGTGCGTGAGCTGGCGACGTCGCTGGAGTCGGTGATCGGTCTGGAGGAGGCGTCCGGCTACGTCAGCCTGGTGGGGCAGGCCGTCGGCACGCAGATCGACGAGATGTACCTCAAGGCACTGGGAACCGACCGTCTCACGGGTGAGCAGGTCGCCGAGGCGCTGGTGGACCTCAAGCGCCGTATCAGGGGTGATTTCTACGTCATCGAGCACGACGAGACGAAGATCGTGCTCGGCAACCGGGTGTGCCCGTTCGCGGAGAAGGTGGTGGGCCGGGAGTCGATGTGCATGATGACGTCCAACGTCTTCGGCACTGTCGCCGCCCGCAATCTGGGCTACGCGCGGGTGGAGTTGGAGGAGACCATCGCGCGCGGCGACGCGGGCTGCCGGGTGGTGGTGCACCTGGTGCCCGACGTGGACGTCGAGACGGTGAGTGGCCGTGAGTACTTCGGCGACCGGGCTGTGGCTCCATGACCCTTGGCCTCTTCCGGGCCATCACCAGACCGCTGCCCCATCCGGTGCTGTTGTGCGGGGCCGACGGCCGCGTGCTGGCCGCCAACCCGGCGGCCGTCCGCTGTGACGACCGGCTGCGCCCGGGCACCAGCGTGTTCGATCTACGGCCGGACGACACCCGGCAGCTGCGTCAGCAGTTGGCTGTGTGGCTGCGCAGCGGCAGTCCCGTGCCCGGCGCGCTGGTCCTCAAGGACGCCGACGGCCGCACGCGGCGTTTCCGCTGTCACGGGGCGCGGGCCACGTGGTGGGACGGCCCGCAGCCGGCTCTGCAGCTGCATCTCGTCGAGGCCGGGGCGTCGGACCGGTTCGTCGTGCTCAGCCAGCAGGTGGAGGCACTGAACCAGGAGGTGGCCTTCCGTCGGGCCACCGAAGTGGACCGGGCGCGGCTGCTGGCCGCCGAACAGGCCGCCCGTGCCCGGTTGCAGCACCTGTACGACCTGACCGCCGCCCTGGCTGGAGCGATCACTCTCGCGGAGGTCTCCCGCGCTGTCAGCGAGGTGGCACCGGCAGCCCTGGGGGCCACCGCGGCGGAGCTCTATCTGCACTCGTCACGGCTGGTACCGCCCCTACAGCCGGAGGACAACGGCCTTCCGGTCGGCGCGGGCGGCTGGACCGACCTGGACCGGCCCTCTTCCTCGGACGGCCCGCTCACTCGTGACGCCGCGGACGCGGTTCCCCTGGCCCTGTCCCTGGAGGCGGACGGCGTCCACCTGGGCATGCTGATCGTCTACGGCTCGCTCAGCGCCACCGCTCCCGAGCATGTGACAGCGGTCACCCAGCAGATCGCCCAGGCTCTGCGCCGGGCCGGGCTGCACGAGCACGAGCACCGGGTCGCCGAACGCCTGCAGCTCAGTCTGCTGCCCCAGCTGCCACAGCTGCCCGGTCTGGAGTCTGCCACCTGCTACGCCCCGGGCAGTGACCTGCTCTCGGTCGGCGGCGACTGGTACGACGTCTACGACGTGGACTCCGATCACATCGGCCTGAGCATCGGCGACGTCGCCGGTCACGGACTGCGCGAAGCGACCGTCATGGCACAGATCACCGCCGCCCTGCGCAACATCGTGCCGCGCTGCGGCACCGACCCCGCCGCCGTCCTGGACGAGCTCAACACCTTCCTGGGCCGCTACCATCCGAGCCGCATGGCCACCGCCTGCTACCTGGTCTTCGATCGCCGGACATGCACCCTGACCTACGCCAGGGCAGGCCATCCGCCGCCGCTGCTCATCCACTCCGACGGCACCAGCGCCTACCTCGACCACGCCACCTCCCCGCCTCTCGGCCCCGTCCGGAACGTCCGCTACCGGCAGGCCGACACCACCGTGACCGAGACCGACACCCTGCTGCTGTACACCGACGGCCTGATCGAGCGCCGTCGCGAGGACCTCGCCATAGGAATGGAACGGCTGACCGAGTTCGCCCACACCACCAGCGGCCTGAGCATCACCGAGCTGTGCGACCGGTTCCTGCACCACCAGCCCGAAGCGGCGTTTCCCGACGACCGCGCCCTGCTCGCCGCCCGCTTCCCCTCACCCTCCTGAGCGCGTCTCCGCTCAGCGACAGCAGGGCCTGGGGGCGCCGAGGACGGCGTGAGCCCTTGCCCCCGGCAGGCCGGTGCCTGGCAGAACGAGAACGCTCAACGCCGTCGACACACTCCCTGGCCTCCTGAGCCGCCGTGCCGACCAGTGTCTTCCGGCGGCTTCCCTCGTCAGCCGACGGCGGCGGGCCGCTCCTCGACGCGGCGGCCGGTGGACCTCGCCCCTGTCCTGTCGCGGGCGGAGGCCGTCCCGACGGGGAGCAGGCCGGCTGCCCCGACGCGGGACGGAGCAGTCGCAGACGAGTGGGTCGGGGCCAGTCATGACCAGGCAGCCCGCGTGCCACCCACCTGATGGTCCGTCGGAAGCAGCGTCAAACGAGCGTCGGGACGGTTTCCCCTCCGCCTCCATGGACCGAGGAAAGCGCGTCCATCACCTCGCGAGACCTCCCACGAAGCCACAGGTCGAACCCACCCCCCGGCACCAGGACACGTTCCACATCGTGCATGTCGAGGAACACGTCGAGCGCACCCGAACGCGCTTGAGCAACCTGTGAAATCTGCAGGTCAGAGTCCCTTCGAGAGCGGCTCCAGGATCGCCACGCACTCCACATGGTGCGTCATCGGGAACAGGTCGAACGCCCGCAGCGTGCGCACCCGGTAGCCGCCCTCCTGGAAGTACGCCAGGTCCCGCGCCAGCGCCGCCGGATCGCACGCCACGTACGCGATCCTGCGGGCGCCCAGCGACGACAGGTGCTGGACCGTCTTGCGGCCGGCACCGGCCCGCGGCGGGTCGAGGACGATCAGGTCGACCTCCGAGATGCCCGTGCGCGGCAGGACCGACTCGACCTTGCCCTGCTCGATGCGCACCCGCTCGAAGTCGGCCAGGTTGTGCCGCGCGTCCTCCACCGCGCGCTTGCCGGACTCGATGCCCAGCACCGCGCCCTGGTCGCCGACCCGGTCGGCGAGCGCGCCGGCGAAGAGGCCCACGCCGCAGTAGAGGTCGAGGGCCATGTCGCCCTTGCGCGGCAGCAGGCCCTGCATGACCGCCGTGACGAGGGTGTCGGCCGCCTTCGGGTGGACCTGCCAGAAGCCGCCGTTGCCCACGCGGTGGGTCCGGCCGTCCGCGCGCTCGCGGACGAAGGGACGGCCGTGCACCCGGTGGACACCGCCCGAGCGCTCGTCGACGCGCAGGACGGAGACCGGGCGGTCGAGTTCGACCAGCGGCAGCCGCGCGCCCGGCTTCGGCGTGAGGATCACCTGGCGGTCCTGGGAGCCCGTCGCCGCGATCGCCTCGACGGAGTCCATGCCCGTCCAGACCCGCTTCTCGATGCCCAGCTCGCTGACGCCCTCCGCGGCGATCATGCAGTGGTCGATCGGCTCCACCTCGTGGGAGCGGTGCCGGCGCAGGCCGGCCCGGCCGTCGGCGGTGACGGCGTACTGGACGCGGGTGCGCCACGCCGGGACCTGGCCGGCCGGCACCTTGTCGCCCTCGGCGGGCAGGACCGTGCCGTCCCAGCCCGCCTCCTCCGGGGTGAGCCCCGCCAGGTGCTGCAGCTGCTCGGCGACGACGTCGGCCTTCAGGCGGCGCTGCGCCCCGGGCTTCGCGTGCTGCCAGTCGCAGCCGCCGCAGCGGCCGGGGCCGGCGAAGGGGCACGGTTCGTCGATGCGGTCCTTGGAGGCGTCCAGCACCCGCACGGCGTCGGCGCGCAGGAAGCGCGCGCCCTGCTCGCCCTCCGTCACCCGGGCCACGACCCGTTCGCCGGGCAGGGCGTGCCGGACGAACAGCACCTGCCCCTCGGAGGTGCGGGCGATGCAGTGACCGCCGTGGGCGACGGGGCCGACCTCGACCTCGTACTCCTCCCCCACCAGCGACTTCCTCGGTTCTGCCTGCATGGCGGGGTGACTCCATAACGCGTGAGGGGGAAGGGCCGCACGGAAGCGGCCGGACAACAGCCCACCAGTCTACGTGGCTGCCGCCCGGCCGCTTCACACGAGCCGCCCGCTCACGACTTGGGCTCGGTGGGCTCCTTCGACCGCACCTGCGCGGGGCCGCGGCGCACGGAACCGGGCGCGTTCCAGTTCTGCTGCCTGCGCGCGCGCCGCTTGGCCGCCTCGGAGGACTGCAGCTGGTACGGCACCGAGGTGACCATGATCCCCGGCGTGAACAGCAGGCGGCCCTTCAGCCGCAGGGCGCTCTGGTTGTGCAGCAGGTGCTCGTACCAGTGGCCCACGACGTACTCGGGGATGATCACGGACACCGCGTCACGCGGGGACTCCTTGCGCAGGCTCTTGACGTACTCGATGACCGGCCGCGTGATCTCGCGGTAGGGCGAGTCCAGGACCTTCAGCGGTACGTCGATGCCGCGCCGGTTCCACTCCTCCTGGAGGGCCTTGGTCTCGGCCGGGTCGACGTTGACGCTGAGAGCCTCCAGGCTGTCCGAGCGCATCAGCTTGGCGTAGGCCAGGGCGCGCAGCGTCGGGCGGTGGATCTTGGAGATCAGCACGACCGAGTGGACGCGGGAGGGCCGGACGCTGTCGTCGCTCGGGCCCTCGGGGGCCGCGATCTCGGCGGCGACCCGGTCGTAGTGCTTACGGATGGCCGTCATCGTCGCGTAGAAGATCACCATGCCGAGCAGGGCGACCCAGGCGCCGTGGGTGAACTTGGTGAGCAGGACGACGACCAGCACCAGGCCGGTGAAGAAGGCGCCGAAGGTGTTGATCGCGCGCGAGCGGATCATGTGGCGGCGCTTGGCCTGGTCCTTCTCGGTGGCCAGGTGCCGGTTCCAGTGCCGGACCATGCCGGTCTGGCTGAGCGTGAAGGACACGAACACGCCGACGATGTACAGCTGGATCAGGCGCGTGGAGTCGGCGCCGTAGATGCCCACCAGCAGGGCGGCGGCGCCGGCGAGGAGCACGATGCCGTTGGAGAAGGCGAGGCGGTCGCCGCGGGTGTGCAGCTGGCGCGGCAGGTAGCGGTCCTGGGCGAGGATCGAGCCGAGCAGCGGGAAGCCGTTGTAGGCGGTGTTGGCCGCGAGGAACAGCACCAGCGCCGTGGCCGCGGCCAGGATGATGAACGGCAGGCTGCCCGCGCCGAAGACGGCCTCGGCGACCTGGGAGATCACCGGGTTCTGCACGTAGTCGGGGCCGAGCGGGACGCCGTTGTGGACGAGGTCCTTGGCCGGGTTCTCGGCCATGCGCACGTCGGTCGCGGCGGCCAGCGCGATGATGCCGCAGAACATGGTGACGGCCAGCAGGCCCATCATGGCGAGGGTGGTCGCGGCGTTCCTGGACTTGGGCTTGCGGAAGGCGGGGACGCCGTTGGAGATCGCCTCGACGCCGGTGAGGGCGGCGCAGCCGGAGGAGAAGGCGCGCAGCAGCAGGAAGACCAGGGCGAAGCCGGCCAGCCCCTGGTGCTCGGGCTTGATGACGTAGTCGGCGGTCGGCGCCCGCATGGTGTCGTCCAGGACCAGCCCGCGGAAGGCGCCCCACGCGATCATCGTGAAGACGCCGAAGACGAAGACGTAGGTCGGGATCGCGAACAGCGAGCCCGACTCCTTCACCCCGCGCAGGTTCATCAGCGTCAGCAGCACGATCACGCCGATCGCGCACAGCACCTTGTGCTCGACGACGAACGGGATCGCGGAGCCCAGGTTCTCGATGCCGGAGGAGATCGACACGGCGACGGTGAGGACGTAGTCGACGAGCAGCGCGCTGGCGACGGTCAGGCCGGCCTTGGGGCCGAGGTTGGTGGTGGCCACCTCGTAGTCGCCGCCACCGCTGGGGTAGGCGTGCACGTTCTGCCGGTACGAGGCGACGACGGTGAACATCAGCACGACGACCGCGACGGCGATCCAGGGGCTGAAGTGGTACGCCGTGACGCCGGCGATCGACAGGACCAGCAGGACCTCGCCGGGCGCGTAGGCCACGGAGGACAGCGGGTCGGAGGCGAAGACGGGGAGTGCGATGCGCTTCGGCAGGAGCGTTTCCCCGAGCCGGTCACTGCGCAGGGCGCGCCCGATCAGGAGCCGTTTGGGCACGTCGGTCAGTTTGGACACAACAGAGGATCGTAAGCGTTCGATTGCGGGGGTGCCCACCCGCCACCCCCCATCGGCGTTCCCTCTGCTCTCCGAGTGAAATCAGAGGCTGGTGCGGCTGGGGATTGCGCAGGTCACCCGCTTCCCATGCCTATATGACTAGGCCCTGTCCACGCCCGGCCGCCCCGCCCCCCGGAGGTCCCATGCACCCGACCGCAGAGCTGATCGGCGCAGCGGCCGCACTGGTCGTCCTCGGAATCCTCACGGTGGCGAGCGTGCGGAGCATCAGCCGGCGCAAGAACGGCTCGCCGGACATGCGCGGCGGGGGCATGCCGTGAGCCGGGGTCTCACCGGTCCGGCAGCCGGGTCTCACCGGTCCCGCAGCCGTTCCTGCTCGGCCACCCCGGCCCGCAGTTCCGTGAGACCGATGCTGTCCGCGCGGGTCGCCGGGACCGTGCACGCGTAGGCGCCCGCCACCGTGCCGTGCAGGGCGCAGCGGCGCGGCGGTTCGCCGTTCAGCCAGGCGTGCAGGAACGCGGCCGCGAAGGCGTCGCCCGCGCCGTTGGAGTCGACGACCGGGGCCGGCGGCCGGGCGGCGGGTACGTGGGTCGGCTCCCCGTCGGCCAGGAGGTACGCCCCGTCGGCCCCGGCGGTGGCGACGACGATGCGGGCCCGTCCCCGCTCGGCGATCGAGCGCATCGTGCGCAGCGGGTCGTCCAGTGCCGCGGCGGACAGGAAGACCAGGTCGGCCTGGTGGGCGAAGGTCTCGTGGTAGGGGTTGGCGCCGTCCCAGTCGTGCAGGTCGGTGGAGATCGTGACGCCCGTCTCGCGCAGGACGGGCAGCGCGTGGGCGCACGGCTGGGTGATGACGACGTGGGCGTGCCGGGCGGCCGCGGCCAGTTCGCGCACCAGGGCCTCGGGCAGCCGGTCGGTCTCGGCGGAGCGCGTGGCGTCGTACAGGGACGTCCGCCGGCCGTCGGGGCCGACGAGATTGACGGCGCGCTTGGTGCCGAGCGGCTGGTGGACGGCGGTGAGCGGGACGGCCCGGTCGCGGTGCAGTGCGCGGACCAGGTCGCCCTCGGGGTCGTCGCCGAGCAGGTCGAGGTGGTGCGTGCGCAGGCCCAGCGCGCTCGCCGCCAGAGCGACGAAGTCCCCGCTCTGTCCCGCCCGGGTGACGATGCCGGGGCGGATCATGTGGCTGTCCGCGAAGGGCACCGGCAGCTCGGGCACGTGGACGATGGTGTCCACGCCCGCTCCGCCCAGCACCAGTACGTCGATCTCGTGGTCCACGACGGCCCTCTCCCCCGTCCTGGGGCCCGGCGGAGCCCTCACGGCCCCGTCGGCAACCCCCTGCGCTTTGCCGATACGTTGGAGCCGGACAGTCGGACAGTCGAACACCGCACCGGCCCCGGAGGGCATCATGGCGTGATTCCACCGGCATGATGTTGCCTGGCGGCCCGCACGCAGGCCGCGACGTGATGCCTGGCGAGCCGAAAGAGAGACATGAGCACGACATTCATGAAGGTCAGAGGGCCTGCAGGAAGCACGGTGTGACGCGATGCATATTGTCATCATGGGTTGCGGAAGGGTGGGTTCCGCTCTGGCCCAGAACCTCGAGCAACAGGGGCACACGGTCGCCGTGGTCGACCAGGACCCCACCGCCTTCCGCCGGCTGGGCTCGGGCTTCGGCGGCCGCCGCGTCACGGGCGTCGGCTTCGACCAGGACACCCTGCGCGAGGCGGGCATCGAGGAGGCCGGCGCCTTCGCCGCCGTCTCCAGCGGTGACAACTCCAACATCATCGCCGCGCGCGTGGCCCGTGAGATGTTCGGCATCGAGAACGTCGCCGCCCGCATCTACGACCCCCGTCGCGCCGAGGTCTACCAGCGCCTGGGCATCCCCACCGTCGCGACCGTCCGCTGGACGGCCGACCAGATGCTGCGCCGGCTGCTGCCCTCCGGTGCCGAGCCGCTGTGGCGCGACCCCACCGGCGGGGTCCAGCTCGCCGAGGTGCACACCTCCACCGCCTGGGTCGGCCACAAGATCAGCCGCATCCAGGAGGAGACCGGTGTGCGCGTGGCGTTCCTGACCCGGCTCGGCGAGGCGGTCCTGCCCACCTCGCAGACCGTGCTGCAGGAAGGCGACCTGGTGCACGTGATGATGCGCACCGACGAGGTCGACAAGGTCGAGGCGGCGTTCGCCAAGGGTCCCGATGAGGAGGGCGGTCACTGATGAGGGTCGCCATTGCCGGAGCCGGCGCGGTCGGCCGTTCGATCGCGGGCGAACTGCTGGAGAACGGCCACGAGGTCCTGCTCATCGACAAGGCGCCGACCGCCATCTCGGTCGAGCGCGTCCCCCAGGCGGAGTGGCTGCTCGCCGACGCCTGCGAGATCACGTCCCTGGACGAGGCCGCGCTCCAGCGCTGCAACGTGGTCATCGCCGCGACCGGCGACGACAAGGTCAACCTGGTCGTGTCCCTGCTGGCCAAGACCGAGTACGGCGTCCCGCGCGTCGTCGCCCGGGTGAACAACCCCAAGAACGAGTGGCTGTTCAACGAGTCGTGGGGCGTGGACGTCGCCGTCTCCACCCCGCGTCTGATGTCGGCCCTGGTCGAGGAGGCGGTGAGCGTCGGCGACCTGGTCCGTCTGCTCCGCTTCAGCCACGGCGACGCCAACCTGGTCGAGCTGACCCTGCCGGAGGAGTCGGCTCTGGCCGGCACGCAGGTCGGCGACGTCCAGTGGCCCGAGGACACGTCCCTGGTGACGATCATCCGCGGCACCCGCGTCCTGACCCCCACCCGGGAGGACTCCCTGGAGGCGGGCGACGAGCTCCTCTTCGTCGCGGCCCAGGCCCGCGAGGAGCAGCTGGAGGACCTGCTGTCGGTACGCCGGGACAGCGCGGCGGGCTGACACCCGCCCGGTGGATCTGACGAAGGAGGGGCGCCCCCGGCCGGGGGCGCCCCTCCTTCGTCAGATCCGGGGACTCACTGCTCGGCGGACCGGGCGGCGGCCTGCCGCTCCCGCTCCTCGGCGGCCTTCTCCTCGGCCTCCATCTCGGCGAACACGTCGATGGGCGCCGGCGCCTTGGCCAGGAAGACCCAGGTCAGCCACACGGCGAGCAGGAAGGGCGGGATCTTCAGGGCGATCAGGACCCAGCCCAGCTGGGTGGTGTCGGCCCACCAGTACAGCGGGAAGAGGATCGCGCACTTGGCGAGCAGGATCGCGCCCCAGGCGTAACTGGCCTTCGCGTACGCCTTCTTGCGGCCGGGGTTGCGCGTGCGCCAGGAGAGGTTCTCCTTGAAGACCGGCCCCAGGATCAGCCCGATCAGCGGCACCCCGCACAGGGTCGTGACGATGTAGGCCAGGCCCAGACCCAGCGTGTACAGCATGCCGGGCAGGTAGAAGTCCTTGGCGTTGCCGGTCATCATCGCGAAGACGACACCGAAGGCCACGCCGAAGACACCGCTGAAGGCGTGCTTGACGGTGTCCTTCATCACCAGGCGGACCGCGACCAGCACCACCGACACCGCGAGCGCCGCGAGCGCGGACAGGTGCAGGTCCTTGTTGATCGTGTAGATGGTGACGAACAGCAGGCCGGGCAGCACCGTCTCGACCATGCCCCGCACGCCGCCGAACGCCTCGAACAGGGCGGCCTCGGTCACCGCCCGGGCGTCGTCCGCAGAATTCTCTTCGGTCGGCTTGTCGAGCGACGTCACCGGCTACTCCCGTCCGAGGGGTCTCAGTTCGTACTTGGGGTTGAACAGCACCCGGCGGCCCCGGCTCATCGAGATCCGGCCCGACGCGATCAGCTTGCGCCCCGGCTCTATCCCCACGATGGAGCGCCTGCCGAGCCACACCACGTCCAGTGCGGCCGTGCCGTCGAACAGCTCGGCCTCCAGCGCCGGGACTCCGGCCCGCGGCCGCAGGGTGACCGTGCGCAAGGTACCAGTAACCGTGACTATCTCGCGGTCCTGGCAGTCTCCGATCCGGATGCAGCCGGTGGTCTCGGTGTCCTCCCGCAGCTCCTCCGACTCCAGGTCCTCCTGCGACGAGGAGAGCCGGTCGAGCATGCGCCGGAACCGGCCCGCCGGCTTCTCGGAACGAGGAACAGCACTCATATCTGAAGCGTACCGGGGCCCGCCGCCAACTCCGTACCCGTGTGGTGAGGGCCCCTATTTCTCGAACCGGTACCCCATCCCGGGCTCCGTGATGAAGTGCTTCGGGTGGGAGGGGTCGGCCTCCAGTTTGCGGCGCAGTTGCGCCATGTACACGCGCAGGTAGTTGGTCTCCGTCCCGTACGACGGCCCCCACACCTCACGCAGCAGCTGCTTCTGCCCGACCAGGCGGCCGCCGTTGCGCACGAGGACCTCCAGCAGGTGCCACTCCGTGGGCGTCAGCCGTACGTCCCTGCCCGCGCGGTTGACCTTCTTCGCGGCCAGGTCGACGGTGAACTCGCCGGTGTCCACGAGCACGTCGTCCTCCCCGCCGGGGGCCGGCTCGGCCCGGCGCACGGCGGCCCTCAGCCGGGCCAGCAGCTCGTCCATCCCGAACGGCTTGGTGACGTAGTCGTCGGCGCCCGCGTCCAGCGCCTGCACCTTCTCGTCGGAGGAGTGCCGGGCGGACAGCACCAGGATCGGCACCCTGGTCCAGCCGCGCAGCCCCCGGATCACCTCGACGCCGTCCATGTCCGGCAGCCCGAGGTCCAGGACGACCACGTCGGGGTGGCGAGCGGCGGCGAGCCGGAGGGCGGTGGCACCGTCGTGGGCCGCGTCGACCTGGTAGCTGCGTGCCTTGAGGTTGATCACGAGGGCGCGCACGATCTGCGGCTCGTCGTCGACCACCAGGACGCGGGTCATGAGACCTGCCTTTCGGAGTCTGCTGCGGGGTCTGCTGCGGAACGTTCCGCGGGGGCTTCCGCGGGGAGTTCCATGGGGTCTTCCGCGGTGCCTTCCGGGGGACGGTGCGAGGGGCCGGAGTGCGCCGCGCGGAGGGTGAGGACCATGGTCAGTCCGCCGCCGGGGGTGTCCTCGGCGTTCAGCGTGCCGCCCATGGCCTCGGCGAAGCCCCGCGCCACCGCCAGGCCGAGTCCCACGCCGGCCCCGCGCGGGGCGTCGCCGTGGCGCTGGAAGGGCTCGAAGATCCGGTCCTTGGCCGCGTCGGGCACGCCCGGCCCCCGGTCGACGACCCGCACCTCGACCCGGTCGGCGAGCGCGCTGGCGGCGACCAGCACGGGCGCGCCGGGCGGCGCGTACTTGACCGCGTTCTCGACGAGGTTGGCCACCGCCCGCTCCAGCAGTCCCGGGTCGACGGCGACCATGGGCAGCGTCTCCGGGACGTCCAGCACGGCGCTGCCCTCGGGCACGCCGCCGAGCGCCACCGGCACGACCTCGTCCAGGTCGATCTCGCGGATGAGCGGGGTGACGGTGCCGGTCTGGAGGCGGGACATGTCGAGCAGGTTGCCGACGAGGTGGTCCAGGCGGTCGGCACCCTCCTCGATGCCCTCCAGCAGCTCCGCGCGGTCCTCCTCGGACCAGTCGACGTCCTCCGAGCGCAGCGAGGTCACGGCGGCCTTGATGCCGGCGAGCGGGGTGCGCAGGTCGTGGCTGACGGCGGCGAGCAGGGCCGTGCGGATGCGGTTGCCCTCGGCGAGCGTGCGGGCCCGGTCGGCCTCCTCCTGGAGCCGGCTGCGGTCCAGGACCACGGCGGCCTGGGCCGCGAAGGCCGCCAGCACCCTGCGGTCCTCGGCGGGCAGGACACGCCCGGTCAGAGCCAGCGCCATGTGCTCCCCGACCGGCACGTCCACGTCGGCCTGGTCGGGCCGTCCGACGGGGCGCCCGCGGCCGACGCGTGCGGCGCAGGTCCACGGCTCGACGTCACCGGCCCGTTCCAGCAGGGCAGCGGAATCCATGCCGAAGGTCTCCCGGACCCGTTCCAGCAGTTCCTCCAGGCCGGTCTCGCCGCGCAGCACGTTGCCCGCGAGGAACGACAGGATCTCGGACTCGGCCCGCAGCCGGGCCGCCTGGTGGGTGCGGCGGGCGGCCAGGTCCACCACGGAGGCGACCGCCGCCCCGACCGCCACGAAGATCACGATGGCGACGATGTTCTTCGGGTCGGAGATGGTCCACCGGTGCAGGGGCGGTGTGTAGAAGTAGTTGAGCAGCAGGGAGCCCACCGCCGCCGAGGCGAGCGCCGGGAGCAGACCGCCGAGCAGGGCCGCCGCCACGGTCAGCGCGAGGAACAGCAGCATGTCGTTGGCGAGGCCGAGGTCGACGGCGCTGAGCAGGGCCGCCAGGACCGGCGGCCCGGCGACGCCGGCGAGCCAGCCCCACACCCGCCGGGACCGTCCGAGGCGCGCCCCCCGGGCGACCGGGAGCCCTCGGCCCCTGGCGACCTCGCCGTGGGTGACGATGTGCACGTCCAGGTCGGGTCCGGACTCGCGGGCGACGGTCGCCCCGACGCCGGGCCCGAAGACGTACTGCCAGGTCCTGCGGCGCGAGGAGCCGAGCACGATCTGGGTGGCGTTCACCCCGCGGGCGAAGGCGAGCAGCGCGGCCGGTATGTCGTCGCCGACGACATGGTGGAACGTTCCGCCCAGGTCTTCGACCAGGGTCCGCTGCAGCGCCAGTTCCTTCGGTGAGGCCGCGGTCAGGCCGTCGCTGCGGGCTATGTAGACGGCGAGCACCTCACCGCCGGCCCCCTTCTCGGCCAGCCGCACGGCCCGGCGGATCAGGGTCCGGCCCTCGGGGCCGCCCGTCAGGCCGACCACGATCCGCTCGCGGGAGCCCCAGATCCGCGACACCCCCTGCTCGCTGCGGTACCGCGTCAGGTGGGCGTCCACCCGGTCGGCCACCCACAGCAGCGCCAGCTCGCGCAGGGCGGTGAGGTTGCCGGGGCGGAAGTAGTTGGACAGGGCGGCGTCGACCTTGTCGGGCCGGTAGATGTTGCCGTGCGCCATCCTGCGTCGCAGCGCCTCGGGCGACATGTCGACCAGCTCGATCTGGTCGGCCCGGCGGACCACCTCGTCCGGCACGGTCTCCTGCTGCCGCACCCCGGTGATCGACTCCACGACGTCGCCGAGGGACTCCAGGTGCTGGATGTTGACGGTCGAGACGACGTCGATCCCGGCGGCGAGGAGCTCCTCCACGTCCTGCCAGCGCTTGGCGTGGCGGGAGCCGGGGACGTTGGTGTGGGCGAGTTCGTCCACCAGGGCGACGCCGGGGCGGCGGGCGAGGACCGCGTCGAGGTCCATCTCGGGGAAGACCCCGCCCCGGTGCTCCAGCTCCCTTCGCGGCACCTGCTCCAGCCCGTGCAGCAGGGCCGCGGTGCGGGGGCGGTCGTGGTGCTCGACGAAGGCGACCACGCAGTCGGTGCCCCGCTCCACCCGGCGGTGCGCCTCGGAGAGCATCGCGTACGTCTTGCCGACGCCCGGTGCCGCACCGAGGTGGATACGGAGCTTGCCGCGTGCCATGGCCTCATTGTCTTCCGGTCTGCTGCTTGCGCAGCGTCGACCCTACGGCCGCCGGGTGCGCCGCGGCGGTGCCGGGCACGTCGTCGGCGCCGTCCTTGACGGAACCCTGACGCGCCCGGCCGCTCAGCCGCTCAGCCGCTCACGCGGGATTGTCGCCGTGGGTGAGGGTCTCCCAGGCGACGAAGAGGTTGTTGGAGCCGGCGGGGCGGTTGCGCAGGGTCAGCGTCTCGGTGTTCGTCATGGCGTGGCCGAGGCGGTTGGCCAGGGCGTTGTGCCCGACCTCCGTGACCGGCCCGAGCCCCGGCTTGAGGGAGCCGCCGCACAGCCAGCTCGGGGCGGCGGTGCCGAGTTCGTACTTGGCGTGGAAGCCCAGGCCGTGCCGCAGGCGTTCGCCCACGTCCGTGCCGTACAGGTCCTGGCCCTGGATGCGGCTGGTCTCGGCGACGTGCGAGATCGCCGAGAGCCCGTAGCCGGTGTGGGTGAAGTCGCGGCAGGTCTCCTGGCTGAGCCCGTTGACGAAGGTGGACTGGCCCTGCCAGTACTTGACGACCTTGTCCCGGGTGTCGAGGTTCTGGCTCGGCACGGTCTTCGGCAGGGCCCCGTCGGACTCCAGGTAGACGTAGGCGGCCGTGCGGGTGCGGAACTTCGCCATGGCCTTGTCGTAGGACGTCTTGTCCTCCAGGAAGACGGAGATGCCGACGGCCGCCTCCATCATCGACAGCTCCCAGTTCCCGTTGGAGTTCGAGCCGTTGATGATCTCGGGCAGGTAGACGGTGCGCAGCATGGTGGCGAAGCGCCCGGAGTTCGCCCAGCCGCCGGAGTAGGTGTACTTGATGATCTCGGCGGCCCTGGGCCAGGAGGAGCCGGCCCAGCCGGTCTGGAGCGGGGCGTTGCTGTTGGTGTGGTCGCGTATGACGGCCGACCACGCGTCCATCAGCTCGATCGCCTTGCGGGCGTGCCGCTCGTCGCGGGTGACGTACCAGGCCAGGGCCTGGGTGTAGGCGGCGAGCGCGTCCTCGCGTTCGTCGGTGCAGCCGTAGTTGGGGTTGGAGTAGGAGCCGCACTCCACGACCGCCCGGGGCTTGGGCACGCGGTTCAGGTCGGCGTACTTGCTCGCCATCATCCGGTCGAAGGCGCCCTTCCAGGGCTGGGCGCCGGCGGTGACCTGGGAGCGGGCGAAGTCCAGCTGGCCCTGGGAGACGGTGACGCCCGGGTGGACGAAGGCGGCGGGAGCGGTGGGAGCGGCGCCGGCGGGCCAGGCGAGGGCCCCGGCGACGAGGGCGGCCGAGGCGGCGAGGAGAGCGATTCTGCGCATGTGTGGGGGGCCTTCCGTTCTCGTATGTGAACGTGAAGCGCCTTTATGAACGGGCGCGTTGGTCGGAGACGGTAGGTACAGACCAATGCGCCGTCAAGGTTCCGCGCACGAGAAAGGGCCGCACCCCCTCCGGGATGCGGCCCTGCCGGTGCGTGGGTTCAGCGGACCTCGGTGATCTCCGGTCCACGCTGGAGCTGTCCCATTCCGCCGGCGAAACGGGAGCCCTCCTCCTGCTGCACGCCCTCGGGCACCATCTGGGCGTCGTTCGGCAGCTTGAGGACGATGGGGTCGCGCGGCGCCATCGGGCCCTCGCCGCGGACGACGACGGTGTCCCGGAAGATCTGCTCCAGCAACCCGGCGGCCTGCGGCTGCACCGCGCCCTGACCCGAGATCACCCCGCGCAGGAACCAGCGGGGGCCGTCCACGCCGACGAACCGCACGACCTGGAAGCCGCCGGTGCCGTCGGGCAGCTGCACCGGTACCTGGGCGCGCAGCTCCCAGCCCAGCGGACCCTCGACCTCGTCGATGATGCCGCCCTGCTGGGTGATGCCGGTGCCGATCTCCTCGCGCACCTCGCCCCAGATGCCCTCGCGCTTGGGAGCGGCGAAGGCCTGCAGCTGGATGGCGCTGTCACGCAGGACGACCGTCGCGGCGACGATCGCGTCCCCGGCGACCTCGACCCTGAGTTCCATGCCGTCGACGCCCGGCACGAACAGACCGCCCAGGTCCACGCGGCCCTCTGCCGGGTCGCGGACCTCGGAGCTGTCCCAGGGCCCGTCGGGGCGGGGCGCCGGCTCGAGCCTCAGGCGCTCGGCCTTGTCGTCCGCCTCGGTGTCGACACCGTCGACGACCTGCTCGGCCTCGCCGGCCGCGTCCTCGGCGGCATCCCTCTTCTTGCGACGTCCGAACACGTCACTGTCCTTCCCGGTCGGATACGACCGAAGCGTATCGATTCCCACCCGTCCGACCGCCCACGGCGGCCTGACCGCTTGTGCCGCTCGTCCCGTCCACCGCGGCATGGCCTCCGGTGGACCCGAAGCCCCCCTCGGCGCGCACGGAGCCGGGAAGCTCCGCCACCTCACGGAAGCGGACCCTCTCGACCTGCTGGACGACCAGTTGGGCGATCCGGTCGAAGCGCTCG
This sequence comes from Streptomyces sp. NPDC026246, assembly GCF_055567995.1. Taxonomy (NCBI): domain Bacteria; kingdom Bacillati; phylum Actinomycetota; class Actinomycetes; order Kitasatosporales; family Streptomycetaceae; genus Streptomyces; species Streptomyces sp. NPDC026246. Next base: position 102,434 of record NZ_JBVHPJ010000013.1, read on the forward strand.
AACCGCACGGCCTCGCGCGGGTCGAGATTCACCACGATCACCTTGATCTCCCCACGGTACCCGGCATCAACCGTCCCCGGGGCATTCACCAGGGCGACGCCGCAGCGAGCGGCCAGACCGGATCGCGGGTGCACGAAGGCCGCGTACCCCTCCGGCAGTGCCACAGACACTCCCGTGGGCAGTACCGCCCGCTCGCCCGGAGCCAGTTCACAGGACTCGGTGGTCCGCAGATCGGCCCCCGCGTCCCCGGGGTGCGCATACGACGGGAGCGGTACGTCGGGGTCGACGCGCCGGATCAGCAGCTCCACCGGCTCACGGCTCACGGGTTCACCTCGAAGGCGCGGGCACGCCGGACCTGGTCCGGGTCGCTCATGGCGGCCCGGATCTCCTCGGGGCGGCCGTGGTCGACGAAGTGGTCGACCTTGACTTCGACGAAGAGCGCGTCCGCGCGCACGGCCACGGGCCCGTCGGGGCCGCCCACGTGTCCCGTCGCGGTCGAGTAGATCTTCCGGCCGGCCACCGCCGTGACCTCGGCCCGGAGGTGCAGCGTGGTGCCGACGGGCACGGGCCGCACGAAGTCGGTCTCCAGCCGTCCGGTCACGGCGATCGTGCGCAGCAGCCAGTTCAGCGAGCCGAGGGTCTCGTCGAGGGCACTGGTGAGCACGCCGCCGTGCGCCAGTCCGGGAGCGCCCTGGTGGGCGGGCTGCACGGTGAACTCGGCGGTGAGGGACACGCCGTCGCCGGCCCGGGCCTCCAGGTGCAGTCCGTGCGGCTGCTCGCCGCCACAGCCGAAGCACTGGCCATAGTGCGCGCCGAGGAGCTCGCCGGGCGCCGGGGCGTCCGGGTGCCGCACCGGTGGCACGGCGTCGGCCGGGGGCTGAAGAGCTGCGGAAGTACGACTCACAGCCGCAGACCTTACCCGCGCGTCGGCCCGCCGCGGACACCGTGCCAAGCTTGGCTCCATGCAGCTCTCCGCCGCCCCGTACGAAGAACGCCTGACCGCCCCGCGGACCTGGTGGCTGATCTCGTTCCTCGTCGGCGTCTCCATGGCCCTGGTCCTGCTCCCCTTCGGCACGCTGCCGATGCTCGGCGGGCTGGCCGGGGGCACCGCGGTCGCCGCCGTCGCCGCCAGCTCGTACGGCTCGGTGCGCATCCGGGTCGTGGGGGACTTCCTGATCGCGGGCGAGGCGAGGATCCCGGTGGCGGCCCTGGGCGAGGCGGAGGTGCTGGACGCCGAGGAGGCGCGTGCCTGGCGTACGCACAAGGCCGACCCGCGCGCCTTCATGCTGCTGCGCGCCTACATCCCGGCGGCGCTGCGCGTGCAGGTCACGGACCCGGAGGACCCCACTCCCTACCTGTACCTGTCCACGCGCGAGCCGGACCGCCTGGCGGCGGCGCTCACGGCGGCGAAGGCGAAGTAGCACACCCGCGCGGGCTGTCACCGGGCCGGCGGACGGACCGGGTCCCGGCGGGCGGACCGGGTCCCGGCGGGCGGAGCGGCCCGGCCGGCCGGGCTTGCGGGTGAGACGGCGATCGGGGTCCGGGTCTCCGGGCGGCGAGTCAGCGCCCGGCGCCGGGCAGGCCGCCCGGTGCGCCGTCCTCCCCGTGGTCACCGCGCGGCCGCGTACGGCGGTTCAGCGGGTCGTGCTCGATCTCGCCCATCTCCAGCGCGTCGGCAGGGCGCTCGAGGGCGGGAAGGGCTTCCAGTGCCTCCCAGGGCACCTGCGTCCTGCGCAGGTCGGCACGGATCCGGCCGGCCAGCTTCCTGGTCTCGCTGCGGTTCATCGCGGCGCCCACGGCGGCGCCCACCAGGAAGGGCATCAGGTTCGGCATGTTGCGGACCATCCGCTTCATGATCCGCTGCCGCAGCTCACGCTTCATGCGGCTGTTCAGCGCCGTGCTGAACGTCGACGGCTGTGTGGCGTCGATCCCGCGCTCGCCCGACCACGAGTGGAGGTAGGCGGTGCTGCGCTGCTTGAGGTTGCCGGGCGGCCGGACGCCGTACACCTCGTGCAGTTCCGCGATCAGCTTCAGTTCGATCGCCGCGACGCCGGTGACCTCGGCGGCCAGTTCCGTCGGCATCGCCATCGGCACGGGCAGCATGGCCGCCGCGCCGATGCCGGCGCCGACCGTCGCCGTCGCCCTGGTGGCCCCCGCCACGAGCTTGTCCGCGAGCTCCTCCGGCCCGAGACCGGGGAACTGCCGACGCAGGGTCGCCAGGTCCCGCACGGGGACCCGGGGGGCCATCTCGATGATCCGGTCGGCGAGGTGGGACAGCCCCGCCCGGGCCCGGTCGCCGCCCTTGCGGGCGCCTTCCCTGGCCCGCTGCCGGATCGTCCCCGCCCGCCGCGGGGCAACGGTTGCGGGGACGTCCGCGGAAGCCGGGAGGTCACCCCGCTCCGCCGCAGGTTCGAGCGAGGCCGCCCCCGTGCCGGTGGCGCCTCGCTCGTCGTCACGCGCGTCGTACCGCGGGCCGCTCTCGGTCGGCCCTTCGTCCGCCCTCCGCTTGGAGGAGCGGCGCTTCCAGGGAGGGGTCGAGCCAGTCACGGCCGACCCGCCCTCAGTCGCAGTCGCGGCAGATCGGCTGACCGTTCTTCTCCCGGGCCAGCTGGCTGCGGTGGTGCACCAGGAAGCAGCTCATGCAGGTGAACTCGTCCTGCTGCTTCGGGAGGACCCGGACGGCCAGTTCCTCGTTCGAAAGATCGGCGCCGGGCAGTTCGAGGCCTTCCGCGGCCTCGAACTCGTCGACGTCCACGGCGGAGGCCGACTTGTCGTTCCTCCGAGCCTTCAGCTCTTCGAGACTGTCCGAGTCGACGTCGTCGTCGGTCTTGCGTGGAGTGTCGTAATCGGTTGCCATGGTCGCTCTCCCCCTCTGGGTGTCTGCGGTGTCTCCAGCGCACGTAACGCGTGAGAGGCCGGACTTGTGCCCGACCTGAGGCGGAGATTTTGCCTCACATCAAGGTCTGTTACTCAATCGACACCCAACCGGACCCCTCACGAGTGATCGGCTTGGATGGCGATGGGGACCGTACACGGTCCGAATGCCGCACTACAAAGGCGTCTCACCGTGTACTTCCCGTGATCAGGACCCCCGAAAACCGGGATTTTCCCGGCTTTCCGACAGGACCCATGATCACGGAGAGTAGATGGCCGGAATATCGCCCCTGTGATCGATCACACACGGGACACGCGGGGCGATGGTGTGGAAATTCCGCTTAAAGCGAACAACTCCGGGTGTCGCCGAGTTGATCGGCGCCATGATCTCAGACGGGCAGCGTCACCCGCATCACGAGCCCACCTCCCTCACGGGGCTGGGCGTAGATGTGCCCGCCGTGCGCCCGGGCCACCGACCGGACGATGGACAGACCCAGTCCGACGCCCTTGTCGCTGCCGGTGCGCTCGGTGCGCAGCCGCCGGAACGGCTCGAAGAGGTTGTCGATCTCGTACGCCGGCACGACCGGGCCCGTGTTGGACACGACCAGGACCGCCTGGCCGTGCTGGACGTCCGTGGTGACCTCCACCCAGCCGTCCTCGGGCACGTTGTAGCGCACGGCGTTCTGCAGCAGGTTCAGCGCGATGCGCTCCAGCAGCACGCCGTTGCCCTGGACGACCGCGGGCTTCTGCTCCCCGCGGATGCGCACGCCCTTGCTCTCGGCCTCCGCGTGCACCTGGTCGATGGCCTGTCCCGCGACCTCGGCGAGGTCCACCGGACCGCGCTCGACGATCTGGTTGTCGCTGCGGGCGAGCAGCAGCAACCCCTCCACGAGCTGTTCGCTGCGTTCGTTGGTGGCCAGCAGCGTCTTGCCGAGCTGCTGGAGCTCCACGGGGGCGCCCGGATCGGACAGGTGCACCTCCAGGAGCGTGCGGTTGATCGCCAGCGGCGTCCTCAGCTCGTGCGAGGCGTTGCCGACGAAGCGCTGCTGGGCGGTGAAGGCGCGCTGCAGCCGCGCCAGCATGTCGTCAAAGGTGTCCGCCAGTTCCTTCAGCTCGTCGTCCGGGCCGTCCAGCTCGATCCGGCGCGAGAGGTCCGAGCCCGCCACCGCGCGGGCGGTGCGGGTGATCCGGCCCAGCGGCGACAGCACCCGCCCTGCCATGGCGTAGCCGAAGGCGAAGGCGATGACCGCGAGGCCCAGCAGCGCCAGGAGCGAGCGGCTGAGCAGGTTGTCGAGCGCGGCCTGGCGCTGGTCGTCGATGCACCTGCTGATCGCGGCGTTGAACTCGGACAGCGTGGGGCTGGCGGAGTTCACGGCGGGGCAGTTCTCACTGGCCACCTTGATCTCCGTGCCACCGACGATCTTGAACAGCGGTTCGTTGCCCGTGTTCAGCGCCTGCGCGGCCAGCAGGTAGATGATCGACAGCAGCAGGATGCCGGCGATCAGGAACATGCCGCCGTACAGCAGTGTGAGCCGTATCCGGATGGTCGGGCGCAGCCAGGGGAAGGGCGGTACGGGCCTCCTGGGGTCCCAGGTGGGCTTCGGGGGCGCCTGCGGGGGTGCGGGGGTCGCTGCCACGGGGGATCAGATCCGGTAGCCGGAGCCGGGCACGGTGACGATGACGGGCGGCTCGCCCAGCTTGCGGCGCAGGGTCATGACCGTCACGCGCACGACGTTGGTGAAGGGGTCGGTGTTCTCGTCCCAGGCCTTCTCCAGGAGCTGCTCCGCCGAGACCACGGCGCCCTCGCTGCGCATGAGGACCTCCAGGACGGCGAACTCCTTCGGCGCGAGCTGCACCTCCCTGCCGTCGCGGAAGACCTCGCGGCGGTTGGGGTCCAGCTTGATCCCGGCCCGCTCCAGGACGGGCGGCAGGGGCACGCTGGTGCGCCGGCCCAGGGCCCGCACGCGCGCGATGAGCTCGCTGAAGGCGAAGGGCTTGGGCAGGTAGTCGTCCGCCCCGATCTCCAGGCCTTCCACCCGGTCGCTGACGTCGCCGGAGGCGGTGAGCATCAGCACGCGCGTGGGCATGCCCAACTCGACGATCTTGCGGCAGACGTCGTCGCCGTGCACGAGCGGCAGGTCACGGTCGAGGACGACCACGTCGTAGTCGTTCACCCCGATGCGCTCCAGGGCGGCCGCACCGTCGTAGACGACGTCGACGGCCATGGCCTCCCGGCGCAGTCCGGTGGCCACCGCATCGGCGAGCAGCTGCTCGTCCTCGACGACGAGTACGCGCACGTCCCTTGTCCTTCCTGATGTCCGCCCGCCGGACGCAGGGCGCGGGCGGGCAGGGGTGTTCGGGGTCTCGGTGTTGGCCTCCATCCTGCCCTTTTCGGTCATAAGTCGGCGGTAAGGCGGGTGGGACTGCGGGGGCCGGGAGGGGAATAGGAGATTTTCTCGGGCGGTTAGGTTTCCACGAAAGGGAGCTTGGGGAGGACGGCTTTACATCCCACGATCACGCTCTGCTGGCACCGCGCCACCATGCGGTGCGGTGCGATCCGCTTTCCGCAGGGCGGGGTGTGGGTGTCCGGCATCGTCGCCGCCCGGCCGAGCGGCGCCGGGCATCCGCATGCGGCGTGATCGTCCCTTCCGACCGGCACACCCCCGTGCCATCGACCCACGACCCAGGACGAGGGGGCGCAGCATGGACGCATTCACCGCAGGACTTCTGCAGCGCATAAGGGCGACCGAGTCCGATCTGTCCCGGGCTCGAGACGAGGGCGACGAGTTCCTCGTCGACGTGGAACAGGGCGAGCTCGACGACCTGCGCCGCCTCGCCGCCGAGCACGGTGTGGAGGTCAGCGCGATCAGCGTCTGATCGAGAGCGAACGAGAGCGGGCCCCGGCGAATCCAGCGCCGGGGCCCGCTTCGCCGTTCACGGCGGTGTTCACCTCGTGTCCGGCTTGCGGCCGCCCTCCGTTCGGCGGGCCGGGACACCGCCCCCGGGAGGGCCGGGTACCGGGGGGGCCGGGTACCGGGGGGGCCGGGTCCCGCTCAGTCGTGCCAGGCGCCGAAGTCCTCCAGGAGGCGCTGCAGGGGCTCGAAGACGCCGGGGGTCCCGGCGATCGCGAGGTCCCCCGACGGGCGCTCTCCGGGGCGGCCACCGGTCAGCGCGCCCGCCTCCCGGGCGATGAGGTCCCCCGCCGCGAGGTCCCAGGGGTGCAGCCCGCGTTCGTAGTACCCGTCCAGGCGTCCGGCCGCCACGTCGCACAGGTCGACGGCGGCGGACCCGCCCCGGCGGATGTCGCGCAGCATCGGGATCAGCCGCCGGGCGACGTCGGCCTGGTGGGTGCGGACCTCGGCGACGTAGTTGAAACCGGTGGAGACGAGCGCCTGGTCCAGGGGCGGAGCGGGACGGCAGGCCAGCCGGCGCTCCCCCTCCCGGTCACCGGTCAGCCAGGCTCCGCCGCCGCGCACGGCGTGGAACGTCTCGCCGCGCATCGGGGCCGCGACGACCCCGACGACGGTCTCGCCGTCCTGCTCGGCCGCGACCGAGACGGCCCAGGTGGGCAGGCCGTACAGGTAGTTGACGGTGCCGTCGAGCGGGTCGATCACCCAGCGGACACCGCTGGTGCCCTCGGTGGAGGCGCCCTCCTCGCCGAGCACACCGTCGTCCGGGCGGCGTTCGGCGATCAGGCCGGTGATCAGCTTCTCCGCCGCGATGTCCATCTCCGTCACGACGTCGATGGGGCTGGACTTGGTCGCGGCGACGGCGAGGTCGGCGGGCCGGCCGTCCCGCAGCAGGGCGCCGGCCCGGCCGGCCGCCTCCCGGGCGAGAGCGAGCAGGTCCGAGTGCAGGGGGTCGGTCACGGCGCTCCTCACGCGTAGGGGCTGTCGGCGCCCGCAGCGGCGGGCCGGGGGGCGCGGGCCGGGCAGCAGCCGACCGGGCACACCTGGTGGCTCGCCCCGAGGGAACCCAGGGCGCACGGCGTGACCTCCTGTCCGCGCTCCAGGGCGGCGCGCTCCACGACGAGGTCGCGGACGGCGGCGGCGAAGCGGGGGTCGGCGCCGACGGTGGCGGAGCGGCGCATGGGCAGCCCCAGTTCCTCCGCCTTGGCCTTGGCCTCGGTGTCGAGGTCGTAGAGGACCTCCATGTGGTCGGAGACGAAGCCGATGGGGGCGATCACCATGGCCGGGACGCCGGCCGCGTGCCGCTCGTCGAGGTGGTCGCAGATGTCCGGCTCCAGCCAGGGGATGTGCGGGGCGCCGGAGCGGGACTGGTACACGAGCTGCCAGGGGTGGTCGACGCCGGTGCGCTCCCGGACCGCCTCGGCGATCAGCTTCGCCACCTCCAGGTGCTGCGCCACGTAGGCGCCACCGTCGCCGTGGGCGTCGACGGGGCCGGAGGTGTCGGCGGAGGCCGTCGGGATGGAGTGCGTGGAGAAGGCGATGTGCGCCCCGTCCCGCACGTCCTCGGGCAGCTCCTCGAGGGAGCGGAGCACCCCGTCGATCATGGGCTCCAGGAAGCCGGGGTGGTTGAAGTAGTGCCGCAGCTTGTCGATCCTCGGCGGCTCCAGCCCCTCGTCCTCCAGCGCGGCGAGCGCGTCGGCGAGGTTCTCCCGGTACTGGCGGCAGCCCGAGTAGGAGGCGTAGGCGCTGGTGGCCAGGACCAGGACGCGGCGGCGGCCGTCGCGGACCATCTCGCGCAGGGTGTCCGTCAGGTACGGCGCCCAGTTGCGGTTGCCCCAGTAGACGGGCAGCTCCAGACCGTGTTCCGCGAAGTCCTTGCGCAGGGCGTCCAGCAGGGCGCGGTTCTGGTCGTTGATGGGGCTGACCCCGCCGAACAGGAAGTAGTGCTGCCCGACCTCCTTGAGGCGTTCCTTGGGGATGCCCCGGCCGCGTGTCACGTTCTCCAGGAACGGGACCACGTCGTCCGGGCCTTCCGGGCCGCCGAAGGAGAGCAGGAGCAGGGCGTCGTAGGGGCTGACATCGCGCGCGTCTGGCATGGGTCCGATCCTGCCACCCGGCACCGACAGCCGGGAAACGGCGGGCGCCCACGCGCCGGGGCGGATCCCGGGGCCCTCGCACGGAGGGCCGGACGGGGGACCCGCACGCGGAGGGGCCGGATGCGGGGGCCTTCCGACCGGTGCGTCCCAGAGCCGCGGGACGTAAGCTGTGCCGACTGCGTTGGCAGCTTACCGAGCCCCCCGGAGACCCTGTTGCCCAGCCCTTACCGCGCCCTGTTCGCCGCGCCCGGCACCAAGGGTTTCTCCGCCGCGGGCTTCCTCGGCCGGATGCCGCTGTCGATGATGGGCATCGGCGTGGTCACGATGGTCTCCCAGCTCACCGGGCGGTACGGCCTGGCGGGCGCCCTGTCGGCGACCATCGCGCTGTCCGCGGCGGTGGCCGGGCCGCAGGTCTCCCGGCTGGTGGACCAGTACGGGCAGCGGCGGGTGCTGCGCCCGGCGACGCTCGTCTCGCTCGCCGCGGCCGCCCTCCTGCTGCCGGCCGCGCACTACGGCTGGCCGGACTCGGTGCTGTACGCGGCCTGTGTCGGCATCGGCTGCGTGCCGAGCGTCGGCGCGATGGTCCGGGCCCGCTGGGCGGTGCTGTACCGGGGGACGCCGAAGCTGCACACCGCGTACTCCTTCGAGTCCGTGGTGGACGAGGTGTGCTTCATCTTCGGGCCGATCATCTCCATCGGCCTGTCCACGGCGTGGTTCCCGGAGGCCGGGCCGCTGCTGGCCGCGTGCTTCCTGGCCGCCGGCGTCTTCTGGCTGACCGCGCAGCGCGCCACCGAGCCCGCCCCGCACCCGCGCGAGCGCACGGGCGGGGGCAGCGCGATGCGCGCGCCGGGACTCCAGGTGCTGGTGGGGACGTTCGTCGCCACCGGCGCGATCTTCGGGGCGGTGGACGTGGTGACCGTGGCCTTCGCCGACGAGGAGGGGCACAAGGCGGCGGCCAGCGTCGTCCTCGCGGTGTACGCGGCGGGTTCCTGTGTGGCGGGCATGGTCTTCGGGCTGCTGCACTTCGCCGGGGCCCCGGAACGCCGGTGGTTGCTGGGCGTGTGCGCCATGGCCGTGAGTATGATCCCCCTCCTACTGGTCGGAAACTTGCCGTCTCTGGCCGTGGCGCTGTTCGTTGCGGGTCTGTCCATCGCTCCGACGATGATCACGACGATGTCCCTCATCGAAGAGCACGTACCACGCGCTCAGCTCACCGAGGGCATGACCTGGGTGAGCACCGGACTCGCGGTGGGCGTCGCGCTCGGCTCCTCCGCGGCCGGCTGGGTGATCGACGCGGCCGGAGCGCGCGCGGGGTACGGGGTTCCGGCCGTGTCCGGGGCCGTCGCGGTCGCGGTGGGTTTCCTCGGGTTCCGCCGGCTCAAGCGACCGGCACCGGGTCGGGGAGGCTCCGTTGAGCAGCACAGCGAACGGAAAGAACGGCACGTGGCGTAACTGGGGCGGCAACGTCTCGGCGCGCCCCGCCCGGGAGGTCACCCCGGCCTCCGTCGACGAGCTGGCCGCCGCCGTGCGGCGGGCCGCCGAGGACGGGCTTCGGGTGAAGGCCGTCGGCACGGGGCACTCCTTCACGTCCATAGCCGCGACGGACGGCGTGTTGATCCGCCCTCAACTGTTGACCGGCATACGCAGGGTCGACCGCGAGAACATGACGGTCACGGTGGAGGCCGGCACCCCGCTCAAGAGGCTCAATGTGGCGCTCGCGCGCGAGGGCCTGTCGCTGACGAACATGGGCGACATCATGGAGCAGACGGTCTCCGGCGCCACCAGCACGGGCACGCACGGGACCGGCCGTGACTCCGGCTCGATCGCCGCCCAGATCAAGGGCCTGGAACTGGTCACGGCGGACGGCTCGGTCCTCACCTGTTCCGAGAAGGAGAACCCGGAGGTCTTCGCCGCCGCGCGGATCGGCCTCGGAGCGCTGGGCATCGTCACCGCGATCACCCTCGCCGTCGAGCCGGTGTTCCTGCTCACCGCCCGCGAGGAACCGATGCCGTTCGACCGGGTGCTCGCGGACTTCGAGGAGCTGTGGGCCGAGAACGAGCACTTCGAGTTCTACTGGTTCCCGCACACGGGCAGCACCACCACCAAGCGCAACAACCGCAGCGCCGGCCCGGAGAGGCCCGTGCCGCAGGTCAAGGGCTGGATCGAGGACGAGCTGCTGTCCAACGGCGTCTTCCAGGTGGCCAACTGGGTCGGCCGGGCGGTGCCCGCCGCGATCCCCGCCATCGCCCAGGTCTCCAGCAAGGCCCTGTCCGCCCGTAGTTACACCGACATCCCGTACAAGGTCTTCACCTCCCCGCGCCGGGTGCGCTTCGTGGAGATGGAGTACGCGCTCCCGCGCGCGGCCGTGACCGACGCACTGCGCGAACTGAGGACGATGGTCGACCGCTCCGGGCTGAGGGTCAGCTTCCCCGTCGAGGTGCGGACCGCCCCCGCCGACGACATCACCCTGTCCACCGCCTCCGGCCGCGACAGCGCCTACATCGCCGTCCACATGTTCCGCGGGACGCCCTACCAGCGGTACTTCACCGCGGCCGAGCGCATCTTCACCGCCCATGAGGGCCGTCCGCACTGGGGCAAGATCCACACCCGGGACGCCGAGTACCTCTCCGAGGTGTATCCGCGCTTCGGCGAGTTCACGGCACTGCGGGACCGCCTGGATCCCGACCGCCGGTTCCAGAACGACTACTTGCGGAGGGTCCTGGGGGCGTAGGCGACGCCTCGGGGGTGGCGCGCCCGGAGTCCTCGCTCCCCGTCGGGGCGGGCGTCGGGCCGGGTGTCGCGGTTCCCTCTGCCCCGCCGGGAGTTCCCCCGCCGGGAGAGGGCGAGGCGTCCCCGCTCCGGGAAGCACCCGCGGACGGATCAGCCGTCGCGCCGGCGTCACCCTCCGAATGCGCGTCGGAACCCGCGGACGATTCCGGCTCGTCCGCATCCCGCGACGCACCGGATTCGCCCGGCTTGCCCGAATCACCCGGATCCTGTGCGGGGTTGTGGCTGCCGGTGAGGGCGTCACCGACGGTGGTGCTGCGTCCGCCGTCGAGACTGTGGCCGGACAGCAGCTCGTAGGAGGTGATTCCGGCCATCGTCACGCCGAAGACGACAGCCGCGGCGAGGACCGGCCGTTTCCAGCCTCGGACACGGGCGCGGTAGACGGTGGCCTGGGTGAACTCGCCCGGGAGCGGCGGGATCCGCGCCTCCGGACCGGCCACCCCTCGGGGCGCCGCGGCCGGCGTGCCGCGGATCTGCTCACCCGTGCGGGTGAAGAAGTGCTGGAAGAGCGAGCCCCCGCAGGTGGCGACGACGCTCACCACGCCGGCCCCGAGGATCGTGCCGTACACGCCGAAGTACGAGGCCAGCTTGGCGGCCAGGACCGCCGCCACCGCTCCGCCCGCGACCTGGGGCACGTTCAGGTCGATCCGTTTCGGCTTCTCCGCCCCGGATTCGCTCACCACACCGACACCATCGGGCCTTTCACGCATCCCCGGACCTTGCCTCCCTTTCCCGTACACGGCCTTCCAACTGCACAAGAAGGGGGACGAGCGGCCGAAACGCCCAGTTCCGATTCCGGTGATTACGTGAACTTCCCCACGTTCAAGATCGCGGAGCGGGGGCACCAGAAGGCCAAGTCTCAGTCCTTGCCAGAAGTTGGGCGGCGTGCCAATCCACGCACGTGGCCCGAATGGAGTACTGTGGCGAGCCCTGGGTCCGGTCTCCCGTCAGGGTGCCCGGGGCCGTCAAGGACCGCCGGGAGGGGGCTAGTTGCACAGGGTGACGGAGTTCGTCACTTAGCGTTGCGAATAGGTAACCGTGCCATAACGGCGATCCCGGGCCCGTGCCCGACACGCCGGGCAACTCGGCAAGGTTGTGGCAGGCTGCACCCGGGCAGGCCACACTCGACTAGCGGAAGCAGCGACGCACGTGACGTCGGCAGGCACCACCCGGGAGGTCCCCATGCCCGAACTGCGTGTCGTGGCCGTCTCGAATGACGGCACACGGCTGGTGCTGAAGGCTGCGGACAGCACGGAGTACACGCTTCCCATCGACGAACGGCTCCGCGCCGCCGTGCGTGGTGACCGTCCCCGCCTCGGCCAGATCGAGATCGAGGTGGAGAGCCACCTCCGCCCCCGCGACATCCAGGCGCGTATACGTGCCGGCGCGACCGCGGAAGAGGTCGCGCAGATGGCCGGCATCCCCGTCGACCGGGTGCGCCGCTTCGAGGGCCCCGTGCTCGCCGAGCGCGCCTTCATGGCCGAGCGGGCCCGCAAGACTCCCGTGCGCCGTCCCGGCGAGACCTCCGGCCCCCCGCTGGGCGAGGCCGTGCAGGAGCGGCTGCTGCTGCGCGGCGCCGACAAGGACAGCGTGCAGTGGGACTCCTGGCGCCGCGACGACGGCACCTGGGAGGTCCTGCTGGTCTACCGCGTCGCCGGTGAACCGCACTCGGCGAGCTGGACGTACGACCCGCCCCGGCGGCTCGTCCAGGCCGTCGACGACGAGGCCCGCTCGCTGATCGGGGAGTCCGACGACCTCGCCGCGCCCGAGCCGAGCTTCCCGTTCGTGCCGCGGATCGCCCGGCTGCCGCGCGACAGGCCGCTGGACCGTTCCGGTGACCGGGAGCGGCTGAGCCTGCCCGCACCGGTGACCGAGCCCGACGAGGAGGCCACCGCCCTCACGGCCTCGGCCGAACGGGACTCGCTGACCAGCCTGCTGGAGGCGGTGCCGAGCTTCCGCGGCGACCTCGTGGTCCCCGAGCGCCCCGCCCCGGAAGCCGAGGACGAGCCCATCGTGGAAGTGGAGGTGGAGGAGGCTCCGGCCCCCGCCGCCTCGGCGGGTTCCGCCTACGCGGACGTCCTCATGCCGCGTTCCGTCGGCAGCCACCGCGACCGGCTCGTCGGCGCCACCGACCGGCAGGCCGAGGCAGACGGCGTCCGTCCGGGCCGCCGGGCGGCCGTCCCGAGCTGGGACGAGATCGTGTTCGGCACCCGGCGCAAGAAGCAGGAGTAGCCCTGCGGCCCCAGCACCACGGCCACAGGAACACACGAGGGCCGCGCCTACGGGCGCGGCCCTCGCCCGTGCCGCCCTACTGGGGGTCCGGTCCCGTCGCCACCGGGCGGTCCGGGTCCGAGGACCACTCCGACCAGGACCCCGCGTACAGGTCCGCGGGGATGCCCGCGACCGCCAGCGCCAGGATCTGGTGCGCCGCGGAGACGCCGGAGCCGCAGTAGACGCCGACGCGGGAACTCCCGGTCACGCCCAGCCCTTTGAAGCGTTCACGCAACTCCTCGGCGGGCAGGAGCCGGCCGTCCGCGGCCACGTTGTCCGTGGTGGGCGCCGAGACCGCGCCCGGGATGTGCCCGGCCACCGGGTCGATGGGCTCCACCTCGCCGCGGTACCGCTCCCCCGCCCGCGCGTCCAGCAGCACCCCCGCACGCGCCAGCGAGGCGGCGGCATCGGCGTCGAGCAGGCCGCTCTCCCCCGGCACGGGCGCGAAGTCGCCCTCCACCGGGTCCGGTACGGACGTCTCCAGCGGACCCCGCCAGGCCGGCAACCCGCCGTCGAGGACTCGCACGTCCGGGTGACCCGTCCAGCGCAGCAGCCACCAGGCCCGGGCCGCCGCCCAGCCCTGGCCACCGTCGTAGACGACCACCGGCGTCGAGGACGACACGCCCGCCCGGCGCATCGCGGCGCCGAAGAGCCCCAGGTCGGGCAGCGGGTGACGGCCACCCTCGCCCGGTGCGGAGGCCAGCTCCCGGTCCAGGTCGACGTAGACGGCACCCGGAAGGTGCCCGGCCTCGTAGGCGGCGCGGCCGTCGAAGGGCGGTTCACCGGCCGCCTTGGCCGTGGTCAGCTGCCAGCGGACGTCGAGCAGGACCGGCGGCCGCGAACCCGCCAGCTCGGTGACGAGGTCGGTTGCGGAGATGATGGCGTTCATGGCCCCCATCCTCGCGCACGGGGTGGCCGAGCCGCCCGCGTCCGGCTACTCTGCTCGGCCGGGCCCGGACGGTCACCATGCGTACGGGAACAAGCACATGCTGTACAGCTGAACGCATGTGCCCACGAGCGCGCCGCAAGGGACAGGGGCCCGCACTTCGGGCATTCTCCCGGGCAGGGCCGCCCCACAGGGCATGCCCCACGCAGGCTGCGGAGAGCACGGCCACCGCGAGGCCGAGAAGAGAGTGACGATGACCGACGCACGGGGGTCCGCCCGCCGGAACGGCGCAGCGCCCGATCGGCACACGCCCGGCGCACCCTGCTGGGTGAGCCTGATGGTGCACGGCCTTGACGCGACGGAGGAGTTCTACGGGGCGCTGTTCGGCTGGGAGTTCCGTCCCGGGCCGCAGCAACTCGGCCCGTACGTGCGCGCCCTGCTCGACGGGCGCGAGGTGGCGGGCATCGGGCGGCTGCCTCCGGACCGCCACCTCCCCGTCGCGTGGACGCCCTACTTCGCCTCGGACGACGTGGACCTGACGGCCGACACCGTGCGCAGCCGCGGCGGCACGATCGGGGTGGGCCCGCTGGACGCCGCCGACGCCGGGCGGCTGGCCATCGGTGCCGACCCCTCGGGCGCCGTGTTCGGCGTCTGGCAGGCCGCCGCGCACCTCGGCACGGCCGTCTCCGGTGTCGCCGGCGCGCCCGCCTGGAACGAGTTGCTGACCTTCGAGTCCGCGACCGTCGCCAAGTTCTACCGGACGGTGTTCGGCCACGAGGAGGAGCCGGTGGTGTCCGCCGACTTCGACTACGTCACGCTGCAGTTGGACGGCCGGCCCGTGGCCGGGATCCACGGCCTGGGCCAGGTCCTGCCCCGCGACCGCGGGCCGCACTGGGTCACGTACTTCCAGGTCACGGACGTGGACGACGCCGCGGACCATGTCGTGCACCTGGGCGGGCAGGTGCTCAGGCCGGCGCACGACACGGCGCAGGGGCGGGTGGCGGCGGTGGCGGATCCGGAGGGGGCGCGGTTCGCGCTGCTGCAGCCGCCGGGCTGACGGCGCAGGCGTCACGAGCCAGGGTGCGCCGAGCGGTTGCCGCGTCCCGGCCGGTGTCCGTCAGGCGGACGTCACCGGCAGCACGTCCGGGGACAGGGCCGCCGCCCTGGCCGACGCCGCGGTCATGCGGCGCCGGTGGTGGCGGCGGCACAGCACCTCGTAGCCGATCTCGTCGGCGGAGTGGGTGACGTCGCCGACGACGACCTGGGCGCCTTCGACGACCATGACACCGCCTATCGTGCGGGCGTTGTGCGTGGCCCGGGCGCCGCACCAGCACAGGGCCTCCACCTGGAGCACCTCGACCCGGTCGGCCAGTTCCACCAGCCGCTGCGAGCCGGGGAACAGCTTGGAGCGGAAGTCGGTCGTGATGCCGAAGGCGTAGACGTCCAGGCTCAGGTCGTCGACCACGCGCGCGAGTTGGTCGATCTGCTCGGGCGAGAGGAACTGCGCCTCGTCGGCGATCACGTAGTCGGCGCGGCCGCCCTGGGACAGGTGGTCGACGAGGTAGGCGTACAGATCCTGGCCGTCCTCGACCTCCACCGCGTCCGTGACCAGGCCGAGGCGGGAGGAGAGCTTGCCCTCGCCCGCCCGGTCGTCACGGGAGAAGATCATGCCCTGCAGGCCGCGGGCGGAGCGGTTGTGCTCGATCTGGAGAGCCAGTGTCGACTTCCCGCAATCCATCGTTCCGGAGAAGAACACCAGCTCGGGCATGTCGGGTCGAGCACCTTTCGGCGGGTGGGCCGGCCGGACGGGTCGGTCCGGCGGCGGGGACGTCAGGAGCGTACTTCGAGCAGGGGGACCAGTTGCTCGGCGGGGGTCATCGAACCGTGGTTGCCGACCATCGCCGACTCCTTGGGCTCCCGCTCGGAGGCGATGAGCAGCACGTCGTCACGGGCGGCGGCGATCACGTCGCCGAGTCGGCCGTACACGCGTTCGTCGATCTGCGGGCCGAACCAGCCCGCCGCGACGGCCTCGTCGCGCGAAGCGACCCAGAACTGCTCGCCGAGCACCTCGCGCCAGCAGGTCAGGACGTCGTTGGCGGCGCCGGGCACCGCGTACACGTGCCGGGCGCGGCCCTCGCCGCCGAGCAGGGCGACGCCCGCGCTCAGCTCCCAGTCCTCGTCGAAGTCGATGCGGTGCTGCTCGTCGAACGGCACGTCGACCATGCCGTGGTCGGCGGTGACGTAGAGCGCGCTGCGCGGCGGGAGTTGCTCGGCCAGGCGCTGGACCAGGCGGTCGGCGTACATGAGCTGGCCGCGCCAGGCGTCGGAGTCCACGCCGAAGCGGTGACCGGCTCCGTCGACCTCGGCGAAGTACGTGTAGACCAGGGAGCGGTCGCCCGCGGCCAGTTGCTCGGCCGCGAGGTCGACGCGGTCCTCGCCGGACAGCCGCCCGAGGAACCTGCCGCCGCTGAGCGCGACCTTCGTCAGCGGGGTGTTCTCGAAGGTGGGGGACGACACCTGCGCGGCGTGCACACCCGCCTGGTGCGCCAGCTGGAAGACCGTCGGGTACGGCTGCCAGGAGCCGGGCGGGGTCCACGGCTGCCAGCGCAGCTGGTTCATCAGCTCGCCGGTGTCCGGGTTGCGGACGGTGTAGCCGGGCAGGCCGTGCGCGCCGGGCGGCAGCCCGGTGCCGACCGAGGCCAGGGAGGTCGCCGTCGTCGCCGGGTATCCGGCGGTCAGGGGGCGTCCGGTGCCGCCGCGCGAGGTGGCGAGCAGGGACGCCATGAAGGGCGCCTCCTCCGGGTGCGCCTTGAGCTGCTCCCAGCCGAGGCCGTCGATCAGAAACACGCAGTTGCGGTCGGCGGGGGTCAGCTCGGAGATCGCGGCGGTCATGCCCGGCACGTCCAGGCCGGCGGCCAGGGTGGGCAGCAGGTCGGCGAGCGATCCGCTGCCGTACTCGGGTACGGGGGCGGAGGCGACGGTGAGCGGTTCGGGATGGGGGTCCCAGGCCGTCTTGGGATGGGTCATCAGCGGGTGGTGTCCGCGGTCGCCTCGGAGAGGGCCTGCGCGAAGGCGAGGGCCTCGCGCACGGTCTCCGGTCCGTCCCCGGCCTCGCTCACGCGCAGGCTGAGGTCGTCCGCCGTGGAGTTGCCCGTGTAGCCGTGGTCCGCCTCGCAGTTGGGGTCGCCGCAGGCCGCCGGCTCCAGGTCGATCCGGGAGACGGCGCCCCAGCCGATGGTGAGGACGACCTCGCGCGGCAGGGTGCCCGGCTTGTACGACTCCGGGTTGGCGACCATGCGGCTGACCACGATCGACGAGATGCGGCCGATCTTCACGGACTCCGTCGACGTCGTGGCGTACGGCGTCGGGGAGGTGCTGTCGGCGGCCTGCTCGTCGGTGTGGCTGACGATGAAGCGGTTGTCCGTGAGGACGAGCACCGTGACGTGCCGGCGCACCTCGTTCTGGTCGAACGTCGTCTCCTGGTGGACCAGGTACGACCGGATGGGCTCGCCGCCCACGGCGGCCTCCACCGCCTCGGCCACGAGGGCCGGGTAGTAGCCGCTGCGCTCGATCGCCGCCCGCAGCCCCTGGGTCGTCGTACTGGTCTTGGCCATGACGCCCATCCTACGGGGGACCACTGACTGCGAGGCACCGCTCGCCCCCGTCCGTAGGCGGGGAGCGTCCTCGTCAGTACGCGGGGAGCGTCCTCGGGCCCAGGTCGTCCCGGGCGGGCGGTGGTGCGAGACGGACGGAGGCGCCCAGCACGCTCAATCCGTGCGAGGCGACGACCACGGGTTCCAGGGTGACCGCGACGACCTCGGGGTGGTCGTCCACCAGCCGGGACACACGCAGCAGCAGCTCCTCCAGGGCGCGGGTGTCGGCCGGGGCCGAGCCGCGCCAGCCGAACAGCAGGGGCGCGGTGCGGATCGACCGCACCAGCGAGTTCGCCTCGCGGTCGGTGACCGGGATCAGCCGGTGCGCGGTGTCCCCGAGCAGCTGGGAGGCGGCGCCGGCGAGCCCGAAGGAGAGCACCGCCCCGGCCGCGGGGTCGATCACGGCCCGTACGACCACGTCCACGCCGCGCGGTGCCATGCGCTGCACGACCGGGCGCAGCTCCTCGGCAGCGCCGAACATCTCGGTCAACTCCGCGTACGCACGGCGCAGTTGCTCTTCGTCCGCGAGGTCGAGGCGTACCCCGCCCAGGTCGGCCCGGTGCCTGAGGTGCGGGGCGGTGGCCTTGAGCGCCACCGGGTACCCGAGCGTGCGGGCGGCCTCGGCGGCCGCGTCGGGCGTCGGTGCGGGCAGGGAGCGGTGGACCTCGATGCCGTAGTGGCCGAGGAGGTCACAGGCCTCGTCCGGGGCGAGGGCGGGGCTCTGCCCGCGCGCGAGCAGGCCGTCGATCAGCGCGGCGGCGCCCTTCACGTCGATGTCGTCGTACTCGGGCACCTTGCCCGGGTCGGCAGCGTCGCGCCGCCACTGGGCGTAGGCGACGGCCTGGGCGAGGGCGCGGACGGCCCGCTCGGCGGCGGGGTAGGCGGGGATGAGGTGTGCGCCCTCGGCCGCCTCGGGGGCCGCCGCGGGCCGGGCCGGGCCGGTCGCGTGCCGGTCGGGGGCCGCCGCGTGCCCGTCCCCGGGTGTGCGGGGCTGGGCTGCGGGCGGGCGGGGCTCGTCCGCGGGTGCCGGTCGATGGTCCGCGGGCGGGCGGGGCTGGTCCGCAGGTACTGGTCGCTCGTCCGCGGGCGGGCGGGGCTCGTCCGCGGGTGCCGGTCGCTGGTCCGGGGTCGCCCGGTGGGGTCCGGGCTGCGGTGCGTCGTCCGTCCTGGCCTGCGGGGCCGTGCTGGCCGCCGCCGACAGGGCCTCCGCGAGACCGCCCAGCTCCACGTGCACGACCAGGACCGGCTTGGACGGGGCCGCGGCCGTCGCGGAGCGCAGCGCCTGCGCGAGGGCCGCGTCGGCGACGGAGCCCTCCCCCACCGCCGGGATGGCCGTGACGACGACCGCGTCGCAACGGTCGTCGGCGAGCGCCCGGGACAGGGCCGCGTGGAAGTCCGCCGCCGACGCCGCCGTGGTGAGGTCCTGCGGCGGGTGCGGCCGCAGGCCCTCGGCCAGGCACGCGTCGTAGGTGAGCAGGCCGAGCGACTCGGAGTTGCCGAGGATCGCCACCCGGGGTCCGGCGGGCAGCGGCTGGCGCGCCAGCAGCAGGCCCGCGTCCACCAGGTCGGTGATGGTGTCGACGCGTATCACCCCGGCCTGCCGCAGCAGGGCCGAGACGGTCGCGTGCGGCAGGCGCGTCGCCCGCACGGCGTGCCCCTGGGGGGCGGCGCCGTGCCGGGCGCCCTGGACGACGACCAAGGGCTTGGCGGCGGCGGTGCGCCGGGCGAGGCGGGTGAACTTGCGGGGGTTGCCGATGGACTCCAGGTACATCAGGACGACGTCGGTGTCGGGGTCCTCGTACCAGTACTGCAGGACGTCGTTGCCGGAGACGTCGGCGCGGTTGCCGGAGGAGACGAACGTGGACACGCCGGTCACGCCCGTGACGCCGCCGCCGCGCCGGTGCAGCCGGGACAGCAGGGCTACGCCGATGGCACCGGACTGGGCGAACAGCCCGATGCGGCCCGGGCGCGGCACCTCGGGGGCGAGGGAGGCGTTGAGCCGCACCCGGGGCGAGGTGTTGATGACACCGAAGGCGTTGGGCCCGATGATGCGCATGCCGTACGTGCGGGCCTGCCGGACGAGGGCACGCTGGCGCTCGCGCCCTTCGAGCCCGCTCTCGGCATAGCCGGCGGACACCACGACCAGTCCCTGCACCCCGTGTTCGCCGCACTCGGCGACGACCTCGGGCACGTGCTCGGCGGGCACGGCGACGACCGCGAGGTCGACGGGGCCGTCGATGTCGCGCACCGACCGGTGGGCGGGCACCCCGTCGAGTTCCTTCTGCTCCTGGGGCAGGGCCCTGTTCACGGCGTACAGGCGGCCGGTGTAACCGGCGTCGCGGATGTTGCCGAGGACGCTGCGTCCCACGCCGCCGGGGGTGCGTCCCGCGCCGATGACGGCGACCGAGCCGGGCGCCAGCAGTCGCTGCACGGAGCGGGCCTCCGCTCGGTGCTCGCGCGCGTACTGCACGGCCAGCGAGCGGTCGGTGGGTTCGAGGTCGAACTCCAGACGGACCACGCCGTCCTCGAAGCTGCGCTTCTGGGTGTACCCGGCGTCCGTGAACACCTTGATCATCTTGTTGTTCGCGGGCAGCACCTCGGCGGCGAACCGGCGGATGCCGCGCTCGCGGGCGACCGCGGCGATGTGCTCGAGCAGGGCGGAGGCGACCCCGCGGCCCTGGTGTGCGTCCTGCACGAGGAAGGCGACCTCGGCCTCGTCGGCTGGGGCGGACGCGGGCGTTCCGTCGGCGCCGATCCGGTCGTAGCGTACGGTGGCGATGAACTCGCCGCCGACCGTGGCCGCGAGTCCCACCCGGTCCACAAAGTCGTGGTGCGTGAAGCGGTGGACGTCCTTGGCGGACAGGCGAGGGTACGGCGCGAAGAAGCGGTAGTACTTGGACTCGTCGGAGACCTGCTCGTAGAAGCTGACGAGGCGATCGGCGTCATCGACGGTGATGGGCCGGATGCGTGCGGTGCCACCGTCGCGCAGCACCACGTCGGCCTCCCAGTGGGCGGGATACTCGTGCCGGTCCGGCGAGGTCTGCATGGGCCCCAGAGTACGGCTCGCGTCCGACAGCGGCGCGGGGCAGTCTGTGGGGGCGCCGGTCGGGTCGAGGCCGCGATCTGATCTCCGCCCCGGGGCGGTGGAACGACAGGACCGCTCCCGGTGGGCTTCACGTATGGGAAACTGGTCTAGACAACCCTGAACACCGAAGGGCAGCAACACATGGCTGAGCGCCGCGTCAACGTCGGCTGGGCCGAGGGTCTCCACGCCCGCCCCGCCTCCATCTTCGTCCGAGCCGCCACGGCCACAGGCGTCCCGGTGACGATCGCCAAGGCTGACGGCAACCCCGTCAACGCGGCCTCGATGCTGGCCGTCCTGGGCCTGGGCGCCCAGGGCGGCGAGGAGATCGTCCTCGCCTCCGACGCCGAGGGCGCGGACGCCGCCCTGGACCGGCTGGCCAAGCTGGTCGCCGACGGTCTCGAGGAACTGC
This sequence comes from Streptomyces sp. NPDC026246, assembly GCF_055567995.1. NCBI lineage: Bacteria > Bacillati > Actinomycetota > Actinomycetes > Kitasatosporales > Streptomycetaceae > Streptomyces > Streptomyces sp. NPDC026246. The sequence goes on from NZ_JBVHPJ010000013.1 coordinate 123,404, forward strand.
CCGAGACCGTCTGATGTGAGAGCGCCTCTCAGGTGCGTGCGGGGCCTGTCCGGTGTCGACCGGGCGGGCCCTTCGCATGTCCGGCCATGTTTTCGTCCGCGCGGACGAATTGCGCACCGCATGGGGGCGGCATTCCAAAAACAGGCAGCGGAAAAGGGGGCAGCGGAAAGGGGAAATTCCACCCCTCCGGCATTCCCTGCTCTTTGTATACGGCTCGCGTGTTAATTCCGCGGGCTCGCCGTGTTGAGGGGATGTTGCGAGTTCCTCACCCGCCCGCGCTCCCCGGCCGAGCCGGACCGCAGGCGGTGGGCGGCGGTCGCGCGCTCGACGTGCGCGGCCGCGGCGGCCCGCGCGCGCTCGCCGTCCCCGCGCGCCACGGCGTCCACGATCGCGCCGTGCTCGTTCCACGACTCCACCGGGCCGGGCTGCGCCTCGACCGTGTACATCCAGGCGATCTTGTGCCGGAGCTGGGTGAGCACCGCGGTCAGCGCGGGGCTCCCGCAGGCCTGCGCCAGCGTCTCGTGGAACCAGCCGTCCAGGGAGCGCAGGTCCTCGCCGCCGCCCTGGCGCGCCCGCTCCCGGCCCAGCCGGACCAGGCCGCGCAGGACCTTGAGATGGGCCTCGGTGCGGCGCTGTGCGGCCCGGGCCGCGCCGAGCGGCTCCAGCAGCACCCGCATCTGCAGCAGGTCGGCGGCCTCCTGCTCGGTGGGCTCGGCGACACAGGCGCCCGCGTGCCGCCTGGTCACCACGAAGCCCTCGGCCTCCAGCGTGCGCAGGGCCTCCCGCACGGGGACCCGGGAGACGCCGTAGCGGCGGGCCAGCAGCTCCTCGGTGAGCCGGGCCCCGCACGGGTGGACGCCGGCGACGATGTCGTCCCGGATGGCCGTGCACACCGAGTGCGCGGGAATGCGCATGACCGACCTCCGTCTGATTCCCGGGGAAAACGCCGACGCGCGCTCCACGGCTTCATTGCACGTGACTCTATTGCAATGTGCCGCACTTTCCGGCGGCGGACGGAAATCAGGGAGAAGTTTTTGGGCGACGAGCCGTCCGGGACGCGAAAAGCCCCGGCCTGCGGGCCGGGGCTGTCACGAATCTCGGGGTGACGTCAGAGGTTGACGCCGTGCGAGCGCAGGTAGGCGACGGGGTCCATGTCGGAGCCGTACTCGGGGCTCGTGCGGGCCTCGAAGTGCAGGTGCGGGCCGGTGACGTTGCCGGTCGCGCCGGACAGGCCGATCTGCTGGCCGGGGGTGACCTGCTGGCCGACCGAGACACCGACGGACGACAGGTGGCCGTACTGGGTGTACGTGCCGTCGTTCATCTTGATCACGACCTGGTTGCCGTACGCGCCGCCCCAGCCGGCCTCGACGACCGTTCCCGCGCCGACGGAGTGGACCGAAGTGCCGGTCGCGGCGTGGAAGTCGACGCCGGTGTGGCTGCCGGAGGACCACAGGCCACTGCTGGCCTGGTAGCTGGTGGACACGTAGGAGCCGGAGATCGGGGACACGAAGGTGTTCAGGCGCTTGCGCTCGGCCTCGCGTGCGGCCCGTTCCTTGGCCTCGCGCGCCTTCTCGGCGGCTTCCTTGGCCTTCTTGGCCGCCTCGGCGGCCCGCTCGCGCGCGGCCTCCTCGGCCTTCTTCTTCGCGGCGGCCTCCTCGGCCGCCTGCTTCTGCGCGACGGCCTGGGCGTCGATCTGCTCGGCGACGGTGTCGCCCATGGTGACGACGGGGGTGAGACCGGTCTGCTCGGGTGCCGGCTCGGCGGCGAAGGCGGCCGGAGCGGCCACGGTGCCGATGACGCCGGTCGTGGCGAGGGCCGCGACGCCCGCCGCACGGGCCGTGCCGCGCTGGATGCGGCTGGGACGACGGTGCTTCCCGGTGGCGCGGGTGAACGCCATGAAGTGGCTGGTCCTTTCCTTCCTTCTCGCCTACCGGGTTAGCTGACGGGTTCGGAGCAGGAAGGTCTCCTACGGACCCCCTCGCGGCTCGCGCGGGCGTCCGATTCACCCCAGGGACTGCGGTTGGGTCCCCGGCTCCCCTGGCTCGCGCCGTACGGGGACTCGGCGATGACTGTCCGGTGCCGCGGGTGCGGCGCACTGCCTGACGAACAGCCCGGATGACGCTAAGCGGCGCCGCTTTCAATTCCCAAACGAAACCCGCCTTTTGTAGCGCATCCCACAGGGCAGACAGGCCACCTCCGTATCAATTCGGGCATAAGGGAGCCCTGGTGCCTTCGATGACAACCAGGGCTCCCGCGCGCGTGTGGCCTACTCCGCGGTGACGACCGAGACTTCGCCGATGCCGAGGGCCTCGACGGGCGCCTTGATCTGCGTCGCGTCACCGACGAGGACGGTCACCAGGCGGTCCACGGGGAAGGCGCTGACGACCGCCGCGGTGGCCTCCACGGTGCCGGTCGCGGCGAGCTGCCGGTACAGCGCGGCCTGGTAGTCGTCGGGCAGGTGCTGCTCGACCTGGTCGGCCAGCGTGGAGGCGACGGCCGCCGCCGTCTCGTACTTCAGCGGCGCGACGCCGACCAGGTTCTGCACGGCGACGTCCCGCTCGGCGTCGGTCAGCCCCTCGGCGGCCAGGGTGCGCAGCACGGCCCACAGGTCCTGCAGGGCGGGGCCGGTGTTGGGCGTGTCCACGGAACCGCTGATGGCGAGCATCGAGGCGCCGGTGCCCTCCGGGGCGGACCGCAGGACCTGGGCGAACGCCCGCACCCCGTAGGTGTAGCCCTTCTCCTCGCGCAGCACGCGGTCCAGACGGGACGTCAGGGTGCCGCCGAGGCAGTACGTGCCGAGCACCTGGGCGGGCCAGACGCGGTCGTGCCGGTCCGGGCCGGTGCGGCCGATGAGCAGCTGCGTCTGGACGGCGCCCGGGCGGTGCACGATGACGACCCGGCCCGTGTCGTCGGCGGTGACCGGCGGCACCGGACGCGGCTCGGCCCGGGAGCCGGTCCAGGCGCCCACCGTGTCACCGAGCAGGGCGTCGAGGTCGATGCCGGTGAGGTCGCCGACGACGACGGCGGTGGCCGTGGCGGGCCGGACGTGCTTCTCGTAGAAGCCGCGCACGGCGGCGGAGTCGATCGCGGCGACCGTCTCCTCGCTGCCCTGCCGGGGCCGTGACATGCGCGAGTCGGCCGGGAACAGCTGCCGGGACAGCTCCTTGGCGGCCCGGCGCGAGGGGTTGGCCAGCTCGTGCGGGATCTCGTCGAGGCGGTTACGGACCAGCCGCTCGATCTCGCTGTCCGCGAACGCGGGCGCCCTCAGGGCGTCGGCCAGCAGACCGAGCCCCTTCTCGAGCCGGGAGGCCGGGACCTCCAGGCTGATCCGGACCCCGGGGTGGTCGGCGTGCGCGTCCAGGGTGGCGCCCGCGCGCTCCAGTTCGGCCGCGAACTCCTCGGCGGAGTGCTTGTCCGTGCCCTCGGAGAAGGCCCGCGCCATGATCGTGGCGACGCCGTCCAGGCCGGCCGGCTCGGCGTCCAGGGGCGCGTCCAGCAGCACCTCGACGGCGACGACCTGCTGGCCGGGGCGGTGGCAGCGCAGGACCGTCAGGCCGTTGCCGAGGGTGCCGCGCTCCGGGGCCGGGAAGGCCCACGGCTTGGCCTCGCCCGCCTGCGGCCGGGGGTGGAAGTCCATCGTGGCGAGCTCGGTCACTTGGCCGCCTCCTCGTTCTCGTCGCCGGCCGCGGGTGCGGTGTCCCCGGCATCGTCGGTCTCGTCGGCGACGGGCTCGTAGACGAGCACCGCGCGGTTGTCGGGGCGCAGGCGGGCCTTGGCGACCTCCTGGACCTCCTCGGCCGTGACCTCCAGCACGCGCTGGACGGCGGTCAGGGCGAGCTGGGGGTCGCCGAACAGCACCGCGTACCGGCACAGTTCGTCGGCGCGGCCCGCGACCGTGCCGAGGCGGTCCAGCCACTCGCGCTCCAACTGCGCCTGGGCGCGCTCCATCTCCTCGGCCGTGGGGCCCTCCTCGGCGAACCGGGCGAGCTCCTCGTCGATGGCGGCCTCGATGACCGGCACCTCCACGTCGCCGGACGTCTTGACGTCCAGCCAGCCCAGGGAGGGCGCCCCGGCCAGCCGCAGCAGGCCGAACCCGGCCGCGACGGCCGTACGGTCGCGCCGCACCAGGCGGTTGTACAGACGGGAGGACTCGCCGCCGCCCAGGACGGTCAGGGCAAGGTCGGCGGCGTCGCACGCGCGTGTGCCGTCGTGCGGCAGCCGGTAGGCAGCCATCAGGGCACGCGCCGGGACCTCCTCCTCGACGACCTCGCGCAGCTGCTCGCCGATGGTCTCCGGCAGGGAGCCGTCGCGCGGGGCGGGCTTGCCGTCGTGGCCGGGGATGGAACCGAAGTACTTCTCGACCCAGGCCAGCGTCTGCTCGGGGTCGATGTCACCGACCACGGAGAGCACGGCGTTGTTCGGCGCGTAGTACGTGCGGAAGAACGCGCGGGCGTCCTCCAGGGTCGCCGCGTCCAGGTCGGCCATCGAGCCGATCGGGGTGTGGTGGTAGGGGTGGCCCTCCGGGTAGGCGAGGGCGGTGAGCTTCTCGAAGGCGGTGCCGTAGGGGACGTTGTCGTAGCGCTGGCGGCGCTCGTTCTTGACGACGTCGCGCTGGTTCTCCATCGACTCCTCGTCGAGGGCGGCCAGCAGGGAGCCCATGCGGTCGGCCTCCAGCCAGAGGGCGAGCTCCAGCTGGTGGGTGGGCATGGTCTCGAAGTAGTTGGTCCGCTCGAAGCTGGTGGTGCCGTTCAGCGAGCCGCCCGCGCCCTGGACCAGTTCGAAGTGGCCGTTGCCCTTGACCTGGGCGGATCCCTGGAACATCAAGTGCTCGAATAGGTGAGCCAGGCCCGTACGCCCCTTGACTTCGTGGCGCGAGCCGACGTCGTACCAGAGGCACACCGCCGCGACGGGGGTCAGGTGGTCCTCGGAGAGCACCACGCGCAAGCCGTTGGCCAGGCGGTGCTCGGTTGCTGTCAGGCCTCCGGAGCCTGCCTGGGCTGTGGCCGTGTGACCCATGGGCATGTACGTCCCTTCGATCGCGGAGCGGTCTTCACAACCGCGGATTCGTGCCGGTCCTGCCACTGTATGCAAGCGCGCGAAGCCCTGGTGAAGTTCCCGGTGCCGGCCTCCTTCCGGGGGCGCGGGCGCCGCTTGCCCCGGGGCCTGGTCCCGCTTGTCAGTGCGGCGGTCCACAATGGTCCGCGTCAGATCTGGATCGCAGCAGCAAGGAGCCGGCAGCGATGGCCCGCCGCAGCACGAAGACCCCGCCGCCCGACGACTCGTACGAGGAGCGGATCCTCGACATCGACGTCGTCGACGAGATGCAGGGCTCCTTCCTCGAGTACGCGTACTCGGTCATCTACTCCCGCGCCCTGCCGGACGCCCGCGACGGTCTCAAGCCGGTGCACCGGCGCATCGTGTACCAGATGAGCGAGATGGGCCTGCGTCCCGAGCGGGGGTACGTCAAGTGCGCCCGCGTCGTCGGCGAGGTGATGGGCAAGCTGCACCCGCACGGCGACGCGTCGATCTACGACGCCCTGGTGCGCATGGCCCAGCCGTTCTCCATGCGCGTCCCCCTGGTGGACGGCCACGGCAACTTCGGCTCCCTGGGCAACGACGACCCGCCGGCCGCCATGCGGTACACCGAGTGCCGCATGGCCGAGGCGACGAGCCTGATGACGGAGTCGATCGACGAGGACACCGTCGACTTCAACCCGAACTACGACGGCCAGGAGCAGGAACCGGCCGCGCTGCCCGCCGCCTTCCCGAACCTGCTGGTCAACGGCGCCTCGGGCATCGCGGTCGGCATGGCGACGAACATGCCGCCGCACAACCTGCGCGAGGTCATCGCCGCGGCCCGCCACCTGATCAGGCACCCGAACGCGGATCTCGACGCCCTGATGAAGCACGTCCCGGGCCCGGACCTGCCCACCGGCGGCCGCATCGTCGGCCTGTCCGGCATCCGCGACGCCTACGAGAGCGGCCGGGGCACGTTCAAGATCCGCGCGACCGTGACGGTGGAGCAGGTGACGGCCCGCCGCAAGGGCCTGATCGTCACCGAGCTGCCCTTCGCGGTCGGCCCCGAGAAGGTCATCGCCAAGATCAAGGACCTGGTCGGCTCGAAGAAGCTCCAGGGCGTCGCCGACGTCAAGGACCTCACCGACCGCGAGCACGGCCTGCGCCTGGTCATCGAGATCAAGAACGGCTTCGTGCCCGAGGCGGTCCTGGAGCAGCTGTACAAGCTGACGCCGATGGAGGAGTCCTTCGGCATCAACAACGTCGCCCTGGTCGACGGTCAGCCGCTCACGCTCGGCCTGAAGGAACTGCTGGAGGTCTACCTCGACCACCGCTTCACCGTGGTGCGGCGGCGCTCGGAGTTCCGCCGCGGCAAGAGGCGCGACCGGCTGCACCTGGTCGAGGGCCTGCTGACGGCCCTGCTGGACATCGACGAGGTCATCCGCCTGATCCGCTCCAGCGAGAACTCCGCCCAGGCCAAGCAGCGCCTGATGGAGCACTTCTCGCTGAGCGAGGTGCAGACGCAGTACATCCTCGACACGCCGCTGCGCCGGCTGACCCGGTACGACCGCATCGAGCTGGAGACGGAGAAGGACCGGCTCAACGCGGAGATCGAGGAGCTGACCCGGATCCTCGACTCGGACGCGGAGCTGCGCAAGCTGGTCTCCTCGGAACTGGCTGCGGTCGCCAAGAAGTTCGGCACCGACCGGCGCACGGTCCTGCTGGAGTCGGGCGGCGCCCCGGTCGCGGCCGTACCGCTGCAGGTGGCGGACGACCCGTGCCGGGTGCTGCTGTCCTCGACGGGTCTGCTGGCCCGTACGGCCGACGCCGAGCCGTTCGCGGAGGACGCCGGTGCCAAGCGCGTCAAGCACGACGTGATCGTCTCGGCGGTACCGGCGACGGCCCGCGGCGAGATCGGCGTGGTGACCTCCTCGGGCCGGCTGCTGCGGCTGAACGTGGTCGATCTGCCGCAGCTCCCGGAGCCCCTGCCGACGCCGAACCTGGCGGGCGGGGCCCCGCTGGCGGAGTTCGTGACCCTGGAGGGCGACGAGACGGTCGTCTGCCTGACCACGCTCGACGAGTCGTCCCCGGGCCTGGCGCTCGGCACGCAGCAGGGCGTCGTCAAGCGCGTGGTGCCGGACTACCCGTCCAACAAGGAGGAGCTGGAGGTGATCACCCTCAAGGAGGGTGACCGGATCGTCGGTGCCGTGGAGCTGCGCACCGGGGACGAGGACCTGGTGTTCATCACCGACGACGCCCAACTGCTGCGCTTCCAGGCGTCCCAGGTCCGCCCGCAGGGGCGTCCGGCCGGCGGTGTGGCCGGCATCAAGCTGGCCGAGGGGGTGAAGGTCATCTCCTTCACGGCGGTGGACCCGGCCGCGGACGCGGTCGTCTTCACGGTCGCGGGCTCGCGGGGGACGCTGGACGACTCGGTGCAGACGACGGCCAAGCTGACCCCGTTCGACCAGTACCCGCGCAAGGGCCGCGCGACCGGCGGTGTCCGTTGCCAGCGGTTCCTGAAGGGCGAGGACTGCCTGTCCCTGGCCTGGGCCGGGCCCGTCCCGGCCCGTGCCGCCCAGAAGAACGGCACCCCGGCCGCCCTGCCGGACATCGACCCTCGACGCGACGGGTCGGGCGTGTCCCTGGCGAAGACGGTGGCCGTGGTGGCCGGGCCGGTCTAGGCCGGCGGTTCCTCCGCGGGTTCCTCCCCGCCGGTGCGCACGTAGCGCAGGACGCCCCACATGCCGTGCTCGTCGGCGTGCGGGGCGTCGTCCTTGCACGCCTCCAGTTCCTTGCCGAGTGCGGTGGGGTCGATGCCGGAGCCGATGAGGACGAGCTGGGTGAGGCGTTCGTCGCCGGCCGGCCAGGGCTCGGGGTAGAAGCGCAGGAAGCGCCCCACGGCGTGGACGGCGTACCGGTTGCGGACGTCGTACGGCCCGAAGTCGACGTAGCCCTTGATCCGGTACAGGCCCGGGGGGCGGCTGTCGAGGAAGGCCATCAGCCGGCGGGGTTCGAGGGGCGCGGACGAGACGAACGAGACGCTGTCGTAGGCGGTGTGCAGGTGCCCGGCGTGCTCGCCGGGCCCGCCGGGCGTGTGGTGCTCGTGGTGCTCGTCGTGCGCGTGCAGGTCGTCGAAGGTGAGCTGTCCGATGCGCTCCTCGCTCGGCCGGCAGTCGAAGAGGAACTCGGGGTCGATGCGGCCGTAGCTGGCCGGGACGACGGCGGCGCCGTCGGTGAGCGACCGGACCAGCCCGAGGACGCGTTCGCCGTCGGCCGCGCGGTCGAGTTTGTTGACCACGACGAGGTCGGCCAGCGCGAGGTGGCGGTCGATCCCGGGGTGGCGGGAGCGGGTCGCGTCGAACTCGGCGGCGTCGACGACCTCGACCAGTCCGCCGTAGACGATGCCGGGGTGTTCGCTGGCGAGCAGCATCCGGACCAGTTCCTGCGGTTCGGCCAGGCCGCTGGCCTCGATGACGATGACGTCGATGCCGAGGGAGGGTGCCGCGAGCCGCTCCAGGTAGGTGTCGAGTTCGCTCGCGTCGACCGCGCAGCACAGGCATCCGTTGCCCAGGGAGACCGTCGAGTCGCCGAGCGCCCCGGCCACGGCCATCGCGTCGATCTCGACGGCCCCGAAGTCGTTGACGATCGCGCCGATGCGGCTGCCGCCGCTGCGGTGCAGGAGGTGGTTGAGCAGAGTGGTCTTGCCCGAGCCGAGGAACCCGGCCAGGACCACGACCGGAATCTGCTGCGGTTGCGGGCTCGCCTGACGCACCGTGCGACCTCTTTCACGCCGACGCGCGCACCGGCTCACGTGGGCGGCACACGCAGGGGATGGGATGCCGGTCCAGGATACGAGCCGCGCAAGTCGCGCCGAGGTGAACGATGGTTGGCAGCACGCGTTGGGCAGACGCCGAGCGTGGCGCCGGTTTGTGTTCCTCGCTTCCCTCCGTGCTCTTCCTCTCCGCCTCCCTGCCGATCAGAGCCGCTCGGCACCCTGACCGTGCCCCTGCCCCGGCCGCTCCGGACCTCTCCTCGCCCGGGCACCCTGCTCAGGCCACAGGCACCGGCTCCGGCGCCTCCGGCCCCACGTACCGGGCCACCGGGCGGATGATCTTCGTGTCCTCCGCCTGCTCCAGGATGTTCGCGCTCCAGCCCACCGCCCGCGCGGCGGCGAAGGTCGGGGTGAACATCTCGCGGGGCAGACCGCAGAGTTCCATCACCACACCCGCGTAGTACTCGACGTTGGTGTGCAGCTCCCGGCCGGGCTTCAGCTCCGCCAGAATCGCCTCGACGTGCCGCTCGACCTCGATCGCGAAGTCCACCCGCGGGCCGCCGAACGACCGGGCGACCTCCCGCAGCATCCGTGACCGCGGGTCCTCCGTGCGGTAGATCGCGTGCCCGAACCCCATGATGCGGTCCCCGGCGAGCACCCGCTCCCGCACCCAGGAGTCGATGCGGTCCGGGCTGCCGATCGCGTCCAGGGTGTCCAGCGCGCGACTCGGCGCACCACCGTGCAGCGGCCCCGACAGCGCCGCGACCGCGCCCGCGAGGCACGCCGCCACGTCCGCCCCCGTCGAGGCGATGACCCGGGCGGTGAACGTCGACGCGTTGAAGCCGTGGTCGATGGTGGAGATCAGGTACTGCTCGATCGCCCGGGCGTGCCGCTCGTCCGGTGTTGATCCGGTCAACATGTAAAGGTAGTTGGCCGCGTAGGACAGGTCCGGCCGGGGCTCGATCGGCTGCTGCCCGTGCCCCAGCCGGTGCAGTGCGGTGAGCAGGGTGGGAACGGCTGCCGCCGCCTCCAGCGTGTTCCGCCGGCGCTCCTCCTCGTCGATGTCGTACACGGGACGGAAGCCCTTCGCCGCGCCCAGCAGCGACAGCGCCGTGCGCATCCCCGCGAGCGGGCCGGAACGTCCGCCCGCCGCAGCGATGGCGGGCAGCGCCGCCCGCACCTCGCCGGGCAGCGCCCGCAGCGCGGCGGTGTCCGCCGCGAAGGCGGCGCGCTGTGCGGGGTCGGGCAGTTCGCCGTGGACGAGGAGGTGCCAGACGTCCTCGAATCCGCGGCTGCGGGCGAGATCGACCGCCGAGTACTGCCGGTAGTGGTAAAAGCCTTCGCGCCCTCGGACGTCGCCGATGCGGGTGTCGGTGACGACGACGCCCGCGAGCCCCCGGGGCACGTCGAGAAGAGCGCTTGCTGACCTGTTGACGGACATCTCTGCCTCCCTGAACTTGATTCGACTGTCCATGATTGACTGAAAGCCTGTCAATGTTGATTAGATCAACACATCAGTCAACAGACCGACGGACGGATACGGTGACCCCCATGCGCGATCAAGAGACCGTCTCACCGGACGCGGAACGGCGGCTGACCACCAAGGAGGCCGCCGAGCTGCTCGGCGTGAAACCGGAGACCCTGTACGCGTACGTGAGTCGTGGGCAGCTCAGCAGCCGGCGAGCGGCCGGCGGCCGGGGCAGCACCTTCGACGCCGCGGAGGTCGAAGCGCTCGCCCGGCGCAACCGGCGGGAGAGCGCCACCGTCTCGGGCTCCGGCGGAGAGCTGGGCGTACGCACCCGCATCACGCTGATCGAGGGCGACCGGTACCACTTCCGCGGCGTCGACGCGGTCGACCTGGCAGCCCGGCACACCTACGAAGAAGTCGCCGAGTGGTTGTGGACCGGCCGCATGCGTCCGGGCGTCACGTTCGACGCGCCCGCGCCCGCCGTCGCCGTCGCCCGCCGCGCGGTCGAGGCCCTGCCCGAACACGCCTCCCCCGCCGACCGGTTGCGTGTCGCGACCATCGCCGCCGCCACCGCCGACCCGCTGCGCTTCGACCTGTCCGAGGACGCCGTGCTCGGCACCGCGCGCACGCTCATCCCCACCCTCGTCGCCGCGCTCCCCCCGACCTGGCACGGACGACGTGACGACGGGCCGCTGGCCCACCGCCTGTGGAACCGCCTGTCCCACCGCGAGGACCCGGACGAGGCGTCCCTGCGGGCCCTCGACACCGCACTGGCCCTCCTCGTCGACCACGACCTGGCCGCCTCCACGCTCGCGGTGCGTGTCGCGGCCTCGGCCCGGGCCCATGCCTATGCGGCCGTCTCCGCCGGACTCGGCGTGATCGAGGGCCCGCTGCACGGCGCGGCCAGCGGGCTGGCGCACCGGCTCCTGCACGACGTGCTCGACCGGGGTGACGCGGCACCGGTGATCGCGGACGAACTCCGTGCCGGCCGCCGCATCCCCGGACTGGGCCACCGCCTGTATCCGGGCGAGGACCCACGCGCGCGTGCCCTGTTCGCCCTCCTGGAGCGCGTCCCGCGCGCGGAGCCCGCCCTGCTCGCCGCCCGGGACATCGTCGAGACGACCGCCCGCCACACACCGCTGCACGCCAACGTCGACCTGGCGCTGGCCGTGCTCACCACCTCCTGCGGCATGCCCGCCAGCGCCGGCGAGACGATCTTCGCCGTGGCCCGGACGGCGGGCTGGGTCGCCCATGCGCTGGAGGAGTACGGCGAACGCCCCCTGCGCATGCGCCCGAGCGGTCAGTACGTCGGGCCGAGGCCGCCGCAACCCCTGCCGGAGTAGGGAGCGGCGGGGCCGAAATGAGCTCCCGCCCAACTCAGGTTAGGCTCACCTCTGTGAGTACGTGCTCAAGCGTCTCCCGGGACTCCGACGAGCCCGTTGCGGGAACCGCGGCCATCGCGAGGACCTGGCTGTTGCTGGAACAGCCCGGCCCCTGGGGTGCCAAGGCGCTCACTTCGAGCCACCTGGACCCCGTGGTGGGACGTGCCCTGGAGGCGGCCGCCAAGGACACGGGCGTACGGATCGTGCTCATCCGCCGCCCCGGACGGCACGCGGACCGCAGGATGCCGGCCACGCGCAGGGTGTTCGCGGCCCACACCGTCCCGGGGAACGTCTGGCTGCACAGCGCCACGACCTCCGATCCGGCCCGCCTGCTCGACCTCGACTTCGCCGCCCTGGGCCGGGGTGAGCACTCCGGCTTCGACGCCGTACTCGGCGGCCGGGCCCATGAGGGCGACCCCCTCGCCCTCGTCTGCACCAACGGCAAGCGCGACCGCTGCTGCGCCCTCCTGGGCCGGCCGCTCGCCGCCGAACTGGCCTCCTCCGGGGTTCAGGGCGTCTGGGAGGTCACCCATCTGGGTGGTCACCGCTTCTCCCCGACGGCACTGGTCCTGCCGCACGGCTACGCCTACGGCCGTGCGGAGGCCCACGCCCTCAAAGAGGTCCTGCACCGCGCCCAGGAGGGACGCGTCGTCGTGGCGGGCTGCCGGGGCAGGTCGGCCTGGGAGCGGCCCGGCCAGGCGGCCGAGCTGGCCGTGCGCCGCGAGACGGGTGAGGACGCGGCGGAGGCTCTGCGCGTGGTGCGGACGGCGGGCGCTGCACCGCGCTGGGAGGTGACGGTCGCCCACGTCGACGGACGCCGCTGGCGGGTCGACGTGGCCCAGGGCGCCGCGCTGCCGCCGCGTCCGGAGAGCTGCGGGGCTGCCGTCCTCGGCTCCCCCGCGCGGATGGACGTGGTGGCGGTGCGCGAGGACCGTCTGGCGTCGGCCCTGGCGAGCTGACCGTCCGGTGTGACCGGGACCCCGGCTCGGCCGGAAGGGTCCGCTGCCACACGGCCGCAGGCTTGCTGCCGCACAGCCGGAGGTCCCCTGGCGCACGGCTGCGATCTCAGTGCCGTCCACCGTGCCGTGTGGACCCCTTGATCACGTCCAGGTATTGATCAAGAGATCCATGCCACACCCATTACGGCAGGTGGACAGCCGCACGTACCGTCTTGGGTATGAGTCCCACTGCCCCCGTTCGCCGCCTGCGCCTCGGCCTGCCCCGGCGGGTGTTCTCGCAGGTGCTGCTCATGCAGGTGGCGATCGCCGCGGGAGTGGCGGTCCTGGCGACCGGATTGTTCCTCGCGCCGCTCGGCGACCAGCTCGACGACCAGGCGATGCGCCGCGCGCTGGCGATCGCGCAGACGACCGCGCAGCAGCCGGGGCTGGCCCAGGAGGTGCGGGACACGCCGCCCACGGTGAACGGCCCGGTGCAGAAGGATGCGGAGCGGATCCGCGAGGCCACCAAGGCCGAGTACGTCGTGGTGATGGACTGGCGGGGCGTGCGCTGGTCCCACACCGACCCGAAGCAGATCGGCGGCATCGTCTCCACCGACCCCGGCCGGGCCCTGGCCGGCAAGGAGGTCATGGAGATCGACAACGGCACGCTGGGCCGTTCCGCCCGCGGCAAGGTGCCTCTGCGCGACGGTGACGGCACCATCGTCGGCGCGGTCTCCGTCGGGATCGCCTACGACAGTGTCCGGGCCCGGCTGATCCACGCCATCCCCGGCCTGCTCGCCTACGCCGGCGGCGCCCTGGCCGTGGGGGCGCTGGCCGCCTGGCTCATCTCCCGGCGGGTCCAGCGGCAGACCAGGGACCTGGCCTTCTCGGACATCGCGGCGCTGCTGTCGGAACGCGAGGCGATGCTGCACGGCATTCGCGAGGGGGTTGTCGCCCTGGACCGCACCGGCCGTATCCGGCTCGTCAACGACGAGGGACAGCGCCTGCTCGGCCTCGGGGACACCGTGGTCGGCCGCACGCCCGAGGAGGCGCTCGGCACGGGCCGTACGGCCGACGTGCTGGCCGGGCGGGTCACCGGCACCGATCTGCTCACCGTGCGCGGCCGGCGGGTGCTGGTCGCCAACCGCATGCCCACGGACGACGGCGGCGCCGTGGCCACCTTGCGCGACCGCACGGAGCTGGAGCAACTGGGTCGCGAACTCGACTCCACACGCGGTCTGATCGACGCCCTGCGCGCCCAGGACCACGAACACGCCAACCGGATGCACACACTGCTGGGGCTGCTCGAACTGGAGATGTACGACGACGCCGTCGAGTTCGTCGGCGAGGTCGTCGGCGACCACCGGGCGACCGCGGAGCAGGTGACCGGGCGGATCGAGGACCCTCTGGTCGCCGCCCTGCTGGTGGGCAAGGCGACCGTGGCCGCCGAGCGGGGCGTCGCCCTCGGGGTGTCCGACCGGACCCGGCTGCCCGACCGGCTGGTCGACCCGCAAGGGCTTGTCACCGTCGTCGGGAACCTGGTGGACAACGCTCTGGACGCCGTGGCGGGCAAGCCGCACGCGCGCGTGGAGGTGGAACTGCGCACCGAGGGCCGTACGGCGGTCCTGCGGGTGCGGGACACCGGCCCGGGAATCCCGCCCGAACAGCGCGAGTTGATCTTCACCGAGGGATGGTCCACGAAGAAGCCCCCGGCGCACCGGGAGCGGGGCATCGGACTGTCTCTGGTGCGCCGGCTGGCCGAGCGGCAGGGTGGCAGTGCCACGGTCGGCGAGGCACACGGCGGGGGCGCGGAGTTCACGGTCGTCCTGCCCGACGCGCTGACCGAGGCCGGCCCCGCACCGGCCCTGACGGCACCGCCGTCCCGCCCGGCCCCACAGGAGGAGTCGTGATGATCGAGGTGCTGGTCGTGGACGACGACGCCCGGGTGGCCCGGGTGAACGCCGCCTATGTGGAGAAGGTGCCCGGCTTCCATGTCGCCGGTGAGGCGCACAGTGCCGCGGACGCCCTGCGACGGATGGAGACTCTGCCGAGGCTGGATCTGGTGCTGCTGGATCACTACCTGCCCGACGAGACGGGACTGGCCGTGGTCCAGGAGATGCGCCGGCGCGGCCTGCACACCGATGTGATCATGGTGACGGCGGCCCGGGACGTGTCGACCGTCCAGGCGGCCATGCGGCACGGGGCGCTGCAGTACCTGGTCAAGCCGTTCGCCTTCGCCGGACTGCGCGCCAAGCTGGAGGCGTACGCGGAGTTGCGCCGGACGCTGGACGGTGGCGGGGAGGCGGAGCAGGCCGAGGTCGATCGCATCTTCGGGGCGCTGTCGGCCGGTTCGGAGCCTTCCCTGCCCAAGGGGCACTCCCCCACCACTGCGGAACTCGTCCGCCAGTCCCTGATCAACGCCGACGGCCCCCTGTCCGCCCAGGAGATCGCCGAACGGACCGGCGTGAGCCGTCAGACCGCCCAGCGCTATCTGAAGCTCCTGGAACGGACCGGAAGGGCCAGGCTGACCCTGAAGTACGGCGACGCGGGCCGCCCGGAACACCGTTACGTGTGGGCATCCCGCGGCTGACGCTCCGGCCGGTCGGCCGGCAGGGCGGTCCCGATGAGGCCCCCGCCTCCGGTATCGGCTTCCGTGGGAAAGGCGCCCGCGGTCGCTCCTACGCCGCCCCCGCCCCCGTCAGCGACCGCACCTCGGTCTCCGCCTGCTTGGCCTCGTCCGGCACCTCCGCCGAGGTGACGGTGCCGAGCCAGCCCGCGAGGAAGCCCAGCGGTATCGAGACCAGGCCCGGGTTCTGCAGCGGGAAGTACTGGAAGTCGGCGTCGGGGAACAGCGCGTCGGGGCTGCCCGAGACCACCGGGGACAGCACCACCAGGACCACCGCGGGGATCAGCCCTCCGTAGACGGCCCACACCGCGCCCCGCGTGGTGAAGCCGCGCCAGAACAGGGAGTAGAGCAGCACGGGGAGGTTCGCCGACGCGGCGACGGCGAAGGCCAGGCCCACCAGGAAGGCCACGTTCAGGTCCCTGGCGAGCAGCCCGAGGGCGATCGCCAGCGCCCCGACCCCGATGGCCGCGACACGGGCCACCGCCACCTCGCTGCGCGGCTTGCCGCCCTTGCCCGTGCGCCGCAGGGACGCGTAGAGGTCATGGGCCACGGAGGCGGAGGACGCGAGCGTGATACCGGCGACCACGGCCAGGATCGTGGCGAAGGCGACCGCGGCGACGATCGCGAACAGCACCGTGCCGCCCGTGGACCCGGCGCCACCGCCCAGGTCGAGCGCCAGCAGAGGAACCGCGGTGTTCCCGGACGCATTGGAGGCGCGCACCACGTCCGGTCCCAGGATGGCCGCCGCGCCGAACCCGAGCACGATCGTCATCAGGTAGAAGCCGCCGATGAGACCGATGGCCCAGACGGCGGAGCGACGCGCGGCCCGGGCGGTGGGCACCGTGTAGAAGCGGGACAGGATGTGCGGCAGCCCCGCGGTCCCCAGGACCAGGGCCAGTCCCAGGCTGATGAAGTCGAACCGGGCCGTCCAGTCCCCGCCGTATCTCAACCCCGGCGCCAGGAACGCCTGCCCGTGGCCGCTGCGTTCGGCCGCCGTGAGCAGCAGCAGGTCCAGGTCACCGTGGAACCGCAGCAGGACGAGCACGGTGAGCGCGACGCTGCCGCCGAGCAGCAGTACCGTCTTGACGATCTGGATCCACGTCGTGGCCCGCATGCCGCCCAGCGACACGTAGATCACCATGAGCACGCCGACCCCGATGACGGTCCAGGACCTCGCCGCCTCGCTCGTGCCGCCGAGGAGCAGCGCCACCAGGCTGCCCGCGCCGACCATCTGCGCGACCAGGTACAGCACGGACACGGTCACGGACGACGTCCCCGCCGCGATCCGTACCGGCCGCTCCCTCATCCGCGACGCCACCACGTCGGCGAGGGTGAAGCGCCCGCAGTTGCGGACGAGTTCCGCGACCAGGAAGAGAACCACCAGCCAGGCCACCAGGAACCCGACGACGTACAGCAGTCCGTCGTAGCCGAACAGCGCGATGAGCCCGGCGACTCCCAGGAAGCTCGCGGCCGACATGTAGTCACCCGCGATGGCGAAACCGTTTTCCATGGGCGAGAAGAGCCGCCCGCCCGCGTAGAACTCCTCCGCCGAGCCCCGCCGGTTGCGGCTCACCCAGGTGGTGATCCCCAGGGTGACCGCGACGAACACGCTGAACAGCAGCAGCGCCAGCGTCTGATGCTCACTCGTCACGAGGCTCCTCCGTTCGCCTCGCGCGTCAGCTCCTGGGTGTCCCACCGCAGTTCGAGCGCGGCCCGGTCCCTGCGCAACCGAGCGTGCCGCGCGTACGCCCAGGTCAGCAGGAAGGTCGTGAGGAACTGCCCGAGCCCTGCGGCCATCCCGACGTTCACCGCCCCGGCCACGGGCCGCGCCATGAGCTGCGGCGCCGTCGTCGCGGCCACGACGTATCCCACGTACCAGGTGAGAAACGCCGCGCAGGCCGGGACCACGAACCTCCGGTACCGCCGTCGCACCTCCTGGAAGGCCGCGCTGCGCTGCACCTCCAGGTAGATGTCCGCGGCGGCGACGCCGGTCTGCCCCCCGCGTGCCGGCGGGACGACCGCCTGCGCAGGGACGTCGGCCGACTCGCCCCAGCCGCTGGCGAGGGCGTCGTACCAGGGGTCGTCGTACCTCGGCTGTCCGGCCGCCCCGGCCAGGTCCGGTGCACGGCCGTGGGGTTGCTCGCCCGGACTCTCCTGACCGGCCCCGACTCCGCGGGAACGATCCTTGCTTGACTGCATGTCCAAGGATGGACAGAACGGGAAGATCCCCGACTCTTCTTCCCCGCGCTCTTCACCCCATCAGGTGACTCACCCTGTCGGTGGCCGCACGTGCGCCTTCCGTAGGCGTAACGGGCCGTGGATCCCCGGCGGAGGTGTCTCCACCCGGGGGTGGAGACACCTCGCGGCTCGGTCTGGCTACGCGTCGATCCGCGACCGGTCCAGCGTCGCCGCCGAGTTGGAGATGAACTCCTTGCGCGGCGCCACGTCGTTGCCCATCAGCAGGTCGAAGACCTGCTCCGCGGCCTCCAGGTCGGACAGGTTGATCCGGCGCAGGGTGCGGTGGCGCGGGTCCATGGTCGTCTCGGCCAGCTGGTCGGCGTCCATCTCGCCCAGACCCTTGTAGCGCTGGATCGAGTCCTTGTAGCGGATGCCCTTGGTCTGGAACTCCATGAGCTTGTCGCGCAGTTCCCGGTCCGAGTACGTGTAGACGTACTTGTCCTGGCCCTTCTTCGGCTGGACGATCTCGATCCGGTGCAGCGGCGGCACCGCGGCGAAGACCCGGCCCGCCTCGACCATCGGCCGCATGTACCGGTGGAAGAGGGTCAGGAGCAGCGTGCGGATGTGGGACCCGTCGACGTCGGCGTCGGTCATCATGATGATCTTGCCGTAGCGGGCCGTGTCGATGTCGAAGGTGCGGCCCGAGCCGGCTCCTATGACCTGGATGATCGCTCCGCACTCTGCGTTCTTCAGCATGTCCGTCACGGACGACTTCTGAACGTTGAGGATCTTGCCCCGGATCGGCAGCAGCGCCTGGAACTCGGAGTTCCGCGCGAGCTTGGCGGTGCCGAGCGCGGAGTCCCCCTCGACGATGAACAGCTCGCTGCGGTCCACGTCGTCGCTGCGGCAGTCGGCCAGCTTGGCCGGCAGGGACGAGGACTCCAGGGCCGTCTTGCGGCGCTGGGCGTCCTTGTGCTGCCGGGCGGCGATACGCGTACGGGCCGCGGCGACGGCCTTCTCCATCACGACACGGGCTTGCTGGGCCGCGTCCCGCTTGGTGGACGTCAGGAACGCCTTCAGTTCCTTGCTGATCACGTTGCTCACGATGCGGCGGGCCGCCGAGGTCCCCAGGACCTCCTTGGTCTGCCCCTCGAACTGGGGCTCCGCGAGGCGCACGGTGACGACCGCCGTCATGCCCTCCAGGGCGTCGTCCTTGACGACGTCGTCCTCGGCGACGCGCAGCAGCTTCTTCGCCCGCAGCACCTCGTTCATCGTCGTGGCGACGGCCTGCTCGAAACCGGCGACGTGGGTGCCGCCCTTGGGGGTGGCGATGATGTTCACGAACGACTTCAGGGTCGTGTCGTATCCCGTACCCCACCGGAGCGCGACGTCGACGTCGAGCTCACGGGTGACCTGGGTGGGCGTCATCTGCCCGTGCTCGTCCAGGACGGGGACGGTCTCCCGGAAGGTGCCCTGGCCGGAGAAGCGCAGGACGTCGCAGATCGGCTTGTCGGTGGCCAGGTACTCGCAGAACTCGCTGATGCCGCCGTCGAAGCGGAAGGACTCCTCGCCCTTGCTGCCGCCCTCGCCGAGGCCGTACTCGTCGCGCACGACGATGGTCAGGCCGGGCACCAGGAAGGCGGTCTGCCGGGCGCGCTGGTGCAGGTTCTCCAGGGAGAGCTTGGCGTCCTTGAGGAAGATCTGGCGGTCGGCCCAGTAGCGCACGCGCGTGCCGGTGCGCGACTTGGGGATCTTCTTGGCCTTGCGCAGTCCGCTCTTCGCCTCGAACTTGGCGTCCGGGCCGTTGCCGGAGAAGGCGCCTGGGACACCGCGGCGGAAACTGATCGCGTGGGCGTGGCCCCCGCGGTCCACCTCGACGTCCAGGCGGGCGGACAGGGCGTTCACCACGGAGGCGCCGACGCCGTGCAGACCGCCGGAGGCGGCGTAGGAGCCACCGCCGAACTTGCCGCCGGCGTGCAGCTTGGTCATGACGACCTCGACACCGGAGAGGCCGGTCTTGGGCTCGACGTCGACCGGGATGCCCCGGCCGTTGTCCCGGACCTCGACCGAGCCGTCGTCGTGGAGGATCACCTCGATGTGGTCGCAGAAGCCGCCGAGGGCCTCGTCGACCGAGTTGTCGATGATCTCCCAGAGGCAGTGCATCAGGCCACGGCTGTCGGTCGAGCCGATGTACATTCCGGGGCGCTTGCGCACGGCCTCGAGCCCCTCGAGGACGAGCAGGTGCCGCGCGGTGTAGTTGGAACCGTCCCGGTCTGCTCCTGCCAGCAGAGCTGTGGACGGCACGGACGTATCGGCGGTCACGCGGTTCGCTCCTCGCTGAATTTCAGATGGGGCCCTCGTGGGTAAGGGCGCGGCTTCGTTCACCGGTGAGAGGGTACCGAGGCCTGGTAGAGCCGTTGTCACGCCACCCTCGTCGAAAACTCAGACTAGTCCACAGTCGCATGCTTGTTCGATCCTTCGATGGAGTGAAGCACACATCACGTTCCCTTCGAGGCATGAACCATTTAGGCTCCGGGCACGTCCTCATGAACAACCGGCAACCCAGCCGGCGGACCGACCACCGATACAAGCGAAGCCCCGTAAGACACAGAGACACGCAATACGGCACATTCGCCGCCAACCGGCAGCAGACAGCCGCCTCGCAAGATTTTTTCGAGGAAAAGCCACGAGCGGGAACGTTTTGGGGCTGGTTGGATGTTGACCCTGGTACGACAGCTCGTCGAGCTAGAGAAGAGGCGACGTGACTACTGTTCTGACCCCTGCGAGCCAGTTGACGGCCGCTGATCGCTGCGACCGCTGCGGCGCCCAGGCGTACGTGCGCGTCGTCCTGCTCAGCGGCGGAGAGCTGCTCTTCTGCGCCCACCACGGGCGCAAGTTCGAGCCGGAACTCAAGAAGATCGCCGCTGAGATACAGGACGAGACGGAGCGGCTCACGGCCGTTCCCGCAGCTGCCTCCGAAGAAGAGCGCTGACACCTCGCGTCCGACGACGAGCCAGCACGGCACAGGCCGGTGAACGGGCGGCTTCCTCCGCACCCGGAGGAAGCCGCCCGTCCGCGTCCCCGCACGGCGGTTCAGGCCCCGTCGGACGCCCTTCCGGGCCTCTTCACGCCCGGTCCCAGCCGAGGGCGCGGATGACCTCCGACACGCGCATGTAGACCCCCGGGTTGCCGGCCCGGCCACAGCCGATCCCCCAGGACACGAGCCCGATCAGCCGCCCCTGGGCCACCAGCGGCCCCCCGCTGTCCCCCTGACAGGCGTCCAGGCCGCCCTCGACCTCTCCGGCGCAGAGCATCGTCCGGGCGTCGTAGGTCCCGTCCACGCCCCCCGGGTACGCCTCCTCGCAGACCGCGTCGTCGAGCACCCGCACCGGCGCCGCCCGCAGGCTGCTCGGATACTCCCCGGCGCCCGAGATGTCGCCCCAGCCGTACACGGTCGCCGCGCCACCCGCCGTGTACGCGGAGTCACCGTCCGGGGCCATCCCGACGACCCACTCGCGGGGCAGCGGTTCCGCGAGACCGAGTACGGCGAAGTCCCCGGAGTTGCTCGCGCCGTCGTACGCCGGGTTGACCCAGGTGCGCTGCACGGCGACCTCCCGGCCGGCTCCGTCGGCGAGGTCCGTGCGCCCGGCTATGACCTTCAGGTCCCGCACCCGCTCCGGCGGCCCGCCGAGTGCCTCCCGGCCGAGACAGTGGGCGGCCGTGAGCACGGTGCTGGGGCCCACCAGGGCGCCTCCGCAGAACTGCCCGGCCCGCGTACCCCCGAACCGGTCACGGCTCGCCAGAGCCACCGTCCAGGGGCTCTGCGCCACGTCGACGGGGAAGCCGCCTATGACGACCCGGTCGGATGCCTCGGCGGCGCCGATGCCGACGGGTATGACGGACAGCGTGGCGGCGAGGGCCACGGCTCGGGCAAGGCGACGACGCATACCTGCTCCTCACTCCTTGGTGCCGTTGAGACACCCAGAGTGATCCACCGTGCCGCCCCTCGCACCCGCGCAGAGGGCACGGGAAAGGCCCGGTCCCTCGCGGGGAACCGGGCCTTGCGCCGTGCTGCGAAGATCAGTCGAGGTAGTCGCGCAGCACCTGGGAACGCGACGGGTGGCGCAGCTTCGACATGGTCTTCGACTCGATCTGGCGGATCCGCTCACGCGTGACGCCGTAGACCTTGCCGATCTCGTCGAGGGTCTTCGGCTGACCGTCGGTGAGACCGAACCGCATCGAGACGACGCCCGCCTCACGCTCGGAGAGCGTGTCGAGGACGGAGTGCAGCTGCTCCTGCAGAAGCGTGAAGCTGACCGCGTCGGCCGGGACGACGGCCTCGGAGTCCTCGATGAGGTCACCGAACTCGCTGTCGCCGTCCTCGCCCAGCGGGGTGTGCAGCGAGATGGGCTCGCGGCCGTACTTCTGGACCTCGATGACCTTCTCGGGGGTCATGTCGAGCTCCTTGGCCAGCTCCTCCGGGGTGGGCTCGCGGCCCAGGTCCTGGAGCATCTGGCGCTGGACGCGCGCGAGCTTGTTGATGACCTCGACCATGTGCACCGGGATACGGATGGTGCGGGCCTGGTCGGCCATGGCGCGGGTGATCGCCTGCC
The DNA here is from genome assembly GCF_055567995.1 of Streptomyces sp. NPDC026246. Classification (NCBI taxonomy): domain Bacteria; kingdom Bacillati; phylum Actinomycetota; class Actinomycetes; order Kitasatosporales; family Streptomycetaceae; genus Streptomyces; species Streptomyces sp. NPDC026246. Next base: position 145,397 of record NZ_JBVHPJ010000013.1, read on the forward strand.
GGATCCACCAGGTGGCGTACGTGGAGAACTTGTAGCCCTTGGTGTAGTCGAACTTCTCGACCGCGCGGATCAGACCGAGGTTGCCCTCCTGGATGAGGTCCAGGAACAGCATGCCGCGTCCGGTGTAGCGCTTGGCCAGGGAGACCACCAGACGGAGGTTGGCCTCCAGGAGGTGGTTCTTGGCGCGGCGGCCGTCCTCGGCGATGATCTCCAGCTCGCGCTTGAGCTTCGGCGCCAGCTTGTCGGCGTTGGCCAGCTTGTCCTCGGCGAACAGGCCGGCCTCGATGCGCTTGGCGAGTTCGACCTCCTGCTCGGCGTTGAGCAGGGGCACCTTGCCGATCTGCTTGAGGTAGTCCTTGACCGGGTCGGCGGTGGCGCCGGCGGCCGCGACCTGCTGCGCGGGGGCGTCGTCCTCGTCCTCGTCGGACAGCACGAAGCCCGCGGCCTCGGTGCCCTCGGGCTCCTCACCGGCCTTGCCGGGGGCTGCTTCCTCGAGCACCTCCTCTTCGAGGACCTCGGCGTCGTCCTTCTTGCCACCGGCCTTCTTCGCCGCCGTCTTCTTGGCGGTCGCCTTCTTCGCGACCGTCTTCTTGGCGGTGGTGGTCTTCTTGGCAGCCGCCTTCTTCGCGGCGGGCGCCTCTTCCTCGCCGGCGGGCTCCTCGGCGGGCGCCGCCGGGGTGGCGGTGGCAGTGGCCTTGCGGGTGGTCACCGCCTTGGCCGCGACCGTCTTGGTGGCGGTGCGCTTGGCGGGGGTCTTCGCTGCGACGCTCTTTCGGGTGCGCTTGGGCTCTGCGGCACTGACCATCAGCGTCACACCCTCTTCCTCGAGGATCTGGTTGAGGCTGCGCAGTACGTTCTTCCACTGAGTGGCCGGAATCTGGTCAGCTTCGAAGGCCCGACGCACGTCATCGCCGGCGATCTGCCCCTCAGCCTTTCCCCGCTCAATGAGCGCCATGACAGAGACGGACTCGGCGATCTCCGGCGGGAGCGTACGGGATGTGCTGGCCGACACGAACAACCTCTCGGAACGTTGGAAAACGGCTTCCGGCCCCATCCACGGGGGGACAGGAGCCGACCGCCGGCTTGGGGATGGGCCGACGGTGCGGGCGGGGGCCGGGGAAGATGCACAGCGCCGTCACCGACGTCCGTATTCCTTCCGCGGCTGTCACCTCTTAGGTCATCGCGTTCTTCCCGCGAGCGTTACGCCTAATCTCCGTGGCCCGAGTCACACCCCGTAAGCGGACGAAAACGGTCAGACGCGAACACATACGGGCACCTACGGTACCGACCCGGCCGCCCGTGAAGCGACGACTCCGCAGCGCTCGGGTCGGGGAGCTCACGGGGCCCGCAACGGAAGCACGCGACGGCCCGGGCGAAGGTCCCCAGCGCAGACGGACCCCGCCGGATCGCCATGATCCGGCGGGGTCCGACGGGGGCGGATCACCGACTGGGCACTGCCACAGGAGGGGGGTGGCACACCCGGCCGCGCCGCCCGCGGAACGAGGTCAGTGCTCGCGCGGGGCGGGCACCACCCGTTCCACCTCGGGGTGGACCGTGAGCAGTTGGCGCATCGCCGCCTCGGCGCCCGCCCCGTCGCCGGCGGCGAGGGCGTCGCAGATGCGGCCGTGGTGGGCGAGAGAGGCCTCGTTGGGGCGGTCACAGCCCGTGACCGGGCCGCCGGAGACGTGGAGGGCGGCGGACACGATGCCCGACAGGTGCTCGAGCATGCGGTTGCCCGCGACCTGGATGAGCATCGAGTGGAACTCGGCGTCGGCGCGGGAGAAGGTGAGCGCGTCCCCCTGCGCCATCGCGTGCCCCATGATCTCGACCATGTCCGTCAGGCGCTGCTGGACGTCCTCACGCCCGTGCCCGGCGGCGAGGCGGGCGGCGAGCGGCTCGATCGTCCAGCGCAGCTCGCTCAGCTCGCGGCGCTGGTCGTCGCGCTGCGGACCGAAGGCACGCCACTCGATGATGTCCGGGTCGAGGAGGTTCCAGTCGCTCACGGGGCGCACACGCGTACCGACGTTCGGACGGGCGCTCACGAGGCCCTTGGCCTCGAGAACGCGCAGGGACTCGCGCACGACGGTGCGGGAGACCTCGAAACGCTGGCCGATCTCCTCGGGCACCAGGGGACGGTCGGCCCCCAGATCGCCGGAGACGATCATCTGACCCAGCTGCTGGACGAGTTGGCCGTGCAGTCCGCGGCCGCGGCTGCCCGCGGCGCGCCGGCCCACGCGCCCCAGCTCGTGGTCCGCTCCGTCCCAGGCAGGCATCCCGACACGGTCGACGGCGGGCGCCTCCGCGTAGGGGTAGCGGTCGAGTTCGCCCGGGTTCGCGAGGCCGGAGTCGGCGGAGCGGGCGGCGGTCATCATGGTGTGCGCAAGGGTACTCACACATCCTTTGTCGGCGCCGTCTCCAACTCCCTTGAGGTCTTTGGTGAAAAGCACACGAAAGGGTGATCGCTCACCCCGTCGCAATTGACGCCTTATCGGAAAGAAATGGGCGTTCTATGGGGAGTTGTGCGCATGGCCGAACTAAGGGTCACGGACAGTCGTCATCTGAGCCTGCTCCGCAACGAGGTGAACAGGTAGGCGCAGAGCAGCGTGACCAGCGACAACATCAGGGCGCCGCCGACCGGTTGGGAGACCGCACCGAACACGACCTCCAGGTACCGCTCGCCCCCGAACGGCCACCGCGGAAGGAAGGCCTCCCGCAGCCGCGCGGGAAGTCCGGCCGCGGTGCGCACGGACGGGCCGGTCACGAGCTTGTGCACGACGGGCACGACGAGGAGGGGCACCGCCGCCACGGCGGCGAGCCCCGCCGAGGTGGACCGGAAGACTCCCGCCGCCAGCACTCCTGCCCAGGCGCAGCCGACCACGAGGCCGATCCACTCCGCACTGAGCGCGGGCCAGTCGGCGGGAACCCGGGCGAGCTCCGGTCCGTAGACGAGGTGGAGCACCTCGGCGTCGCAGCCGACGGTGAGCACGGCCAGCATCAGGGCGGTGACCGAGGAGACGGCCAGTTTGGCGGCCAGCAGCCCCAGACGGCGGGGGACGGTGCCGCGGTCCGCCGCGAGGGCGGGGTGACGGAACTCGTCGCCGAAGGACAGGGCGCCCAGCAGTCCCGCGCCGAGTGCCGCGGGCGGCAGGGGAAGCTCCCGCGGCCAGGCGGCGAGCAGACGCGGCTGCGGCGTGTGCCCGATCCGGGCCAGTACGACAGCGGTCACGGCGGAGACGACGAGGACGACGGCACCGGTGAGGAAGCCGGTGCCCACTCCGGCGGCACGGCGGATCTCGTAGCGCAGCGGGCGGAGGGGACTGGGTGCGGGACGGACGGAGATGGGCGGCGGCAGAGGGGGAAGCTGGTCGAGGGTGCGGGTTCCGGGAGCGGGGTGCGGGCCGCCACGGGCGATGGGCCGGGCGTGTTCCTCCTGCGTGGCGCGGGGTTCGCCACACGACGGTCGCCCTGAGATTGACGGTGGCTGCTCGGGAGCCGGCTGGCGGCTTGGCGTCGGCTGCTGGCCTGGAGTCGGCTGGCGGCTTGGCGTCGGCTGCTGGCCTGGAGTCGGCTGGTGGTTCATAGCCGGCTGCTGGTTCAGGACCGGCTGTGGGCCGAGGACTGGGTGCGGCTCCGTGTCTGCCGGTTGTGCGTCACCGGGCCCTGCGTCCTCCATGGTGGGCGGTCGGTCGGGCGTCGGGTGCCTCTCGGGGGTGACCGGTACCTGTTCCGTCTCGTCGAAGGCAGGCTGGTGAGTACCGACATCGTCGAGTGCGCTGTCGCCGGAAGGTGCCGACAGCGTGGGCCTGGGCGTGAGCGTCGGCGGCCCGGCAGGCGAGGGTTGCGCCTCGAGGGCAGTGCCGTCCGGTTCATGGTGGGGTGTCGGCCGCGCGTGGGCGACGGTTCCTGCGCCGGGGCCCATGTCGCCGATCTCGTCGGCCAGTTGATGCACGACGATGCCGTACCGGAAGGCAACCTCGCCGATGTCCGCGCAGCTACTGCCGTAGACGGACAGGCGGTTGCCGCCCTCGCGGACGACCTCGACGGAACGGCGCGTGGCGCGTGCCTGCTTGGCCAGGAGTGTCGCCAAACGGACCGCGTGCGGACTGCGGACGGCGACCCGGGGACGGAGTCGGGTGCGGGCGAACTCCGCTGCTTCCTGGTCGGCCACGAGCCTGCCCTGTTCGAGCGTGACGACCTGATCGGCGTTGCGAGCGGCCTCTTTGGGGTCGGCCGTGGTGAACAGGACCGTTCCTCCCTGGGCGGCAAGGGCGCGCAGCGTGGTGTGCATCCAGGTGCCCTCCCGGATCGAGAGCCCGGCGGTCGGGCCGTCCAGGACAAGGGTGTGCGGGTCGGCAAGGAGCGCGCACGCCAGGCCGAGCCGGCGGTCCATGCCGCGCGAGAGGGTGCCGAGGCGCTCGTCGCGCAGACTCACCAGCCCGACGGCCTCGAGGACTTCATCCGCTCGCCGTACCGGAACGCCGGCGGCCGCGCACAGCATGCGCAGATGGCCGCGGACCGTACGGGCCGGGTGCCCCGGTACGTCGCCCAGTAGTACTCCGACTTCTCGTGAGGGGTGGGCGATCCGGTGGAGCGGCCGGCCCCGAAAGTGTGTGATGCCGCGGCCTTGTTGGAGTTCGAGCATGAGTCTGAGCACTGTCGTCTTGCCGGCGCCCGGTGCTCCGAGCAGCGCGGTGACGCGACCGGCTCGCGCCTCGAAGGAGACGTCATCGGCTGCGGGCGGGAGCTCTTTGCGGGGATTGCTGGTCAGTCCGAAGGCCTCGATCACCCGCAGCAAGATAGCGCGCTATGTCCCCTTTTTCGGGCAGCGTGAGGCTGGCGCAGGGCAAGGCGGAACGGCGAATTCGAAGCGGCGCGAGGGAGTATCGCGATCGGTGTCGCTTCCGCCCGTGTCGTCGGTCAGACCTCGGGGCGCAGCATCGGAGGGTTGAGCAGCGTCGCGCCACCGGCACGGAAGAGCTGCGCGGGGCGTCCGCCCTGGCGGGTGGTCGTCCCGCCGGTCGGGACGAGGAAGCCCGGGGTGCCCGTGACCTTGCGGTGGAAGTTGCGGGGGTCCAGCGCCACGCCCCATACCGCCTCGTACACCCGGCGCAGCTCCCCCACGGTGAACTCTGGCGGACAGAAGGCCGTCGCCAGGGACGAGTACTCGATCTTGGAGCGGGCCCGCTCCACCCCGTCCGCGAGGATCTGCGCGTGGTCGAAGGCGAGCGGGTCGACCAGCTCCGCGTCGCGGCCGTAACCGCCCTGCTGCAGCAGTTCCTCCACCGGCGCCCATCGCGCGTTGCTGGCGTCGCCGCCCGCCCGGGGCGCCGGCAGATCGGGAGCAAGAGCGAGATGCGCGACGCTCACGACCCGCATCCTGGGGTCACGCTCGGGATCGCCGTAGGTGGCGAGCTGCTCCAGATGCGCGCCGTTGTCCTGGGCGGGGGCGGACGGGTCGTGGACCCGCAGCCCGGTCTCCTCGGCGAGTTCGCGCGCCGCGGCCTGCGCCAGGTTCTCGTCGGCCCGTACGAAACCGCCGGGCAGCGCCCATCGGCCCTGGAACGGCGCCTCGCCCCTGCGTACCGCCAGCGCACAGAGGGCGTGGCGGCGCACGGTCAGCACGACCAGGTCCACGGTGACGGCGAAGGGCGGAAACGCTGACGGGTCGTAGGGCATGCGGCGATCATAGTCGTCTGCCTGACGATAAACACTCCCTTCGCCGCTTCCCCCGGCCACTGATCCACTTCCGTGCCGCATGGGTTCCGCCGTCCGGTGACAGGTGCCCGGCGGTGACAGGTCTTGGCTGGTCACACCCCCAGTTGCAGTCCGTCGGCCGCCTCCTCCACCATGGCGAGACCGAGTCGGCTGACTCGCACGGAAAAGGGTGCCCCGGCCACCCGCAGCCCCGTGAAGCCGATCTCGCCCAGGGGTGCGCTGCGCATAGGGCGGAGGGTCACGGTGCCGGCCGGGGCATCCGGGCGGATACCGGCCAGTGTGGTCAGCAGCAGGACCCCTGCCGCCGCCGGGGTGGCGGCGGGGCGGCAGGCCGCCGGGTGGGGCAGAGGTGTGCTGCCCTGCATGCGCTGCTCACCCGCGTACATCTCGGGCAGGCGGTAGGCGAAGGATTCCGCGGCCGCGAGGACGCCGCGCAGCAGTGCGTCCGCCTCCTTCTCGTAGTCCGCGGCGGCCAGTCCCGCCACGGCGAGTGCCGTCTCCTGGATCCGGACGGCACCGGCACGGTGGCCGAACGGGTTGTAGCCGGGCTCCTTGGCCCCCAGCCCACGCAGGCCCCAGCCGGAGTTCATGAGGGGACTGCCCAGCAACCGGGCGAGGTTCTCCGTCTGCACCTTGTCGAGCAGGCCCGGGGCCGGCTCGCCGTGCCCCAGCAACCCGGTGTCGAGGAGGTGGACGCTGGAGGCACCCAGACAAGGCACGGGTCTGCCGTCAGGAGTGCGGGCCGCAGCAGGCCGACCGCCCCCTCGATCGTCGATCCAGAAGTCCCTCCGGAACGCGTTTCGCAGAGCTTGTGCCCACTGCCGCAGGCCCTCGGCGCCCGTCCGTCCGCAGGCGTTGAGCAGGTCGGCGCCGAGCAGCGCTGCTCGGTGGGCATGCGCCTGTGTCTCGCAGCGGATGAGTCCACCCGGGTACGGGTCTCGCAGGTACACGGCGTCACCCGCGGATCTCCGCAGCCAGTTCAGACAGCGCTCGGCGGTGGGCAGCAACTCCTCCGCCTCCTGCTCGGGAAGTCCCCAGCGGCGCGCTTCGGCGAGCAGCACGGGGAAGAGCAGCGTGGCCTCCGTCCCCGTGCAGTGCGGAGGGAGGTAGGGGCCGGCGTCCCGTCGTGGTCCCGGGATCATCCCCGCCTGCGATCCCGGGCCGGCGAGCTGCGTGCGAGCGATCGCGCGCAGGGTGCCCCCGGCCAGGCCGGTCCCGAGCGGAAGCGCCATCCGGGCCGCCACGAGCGCATCGGCGGGAGCCGGACCGCACCGCCAGGGGACGCCTGCGGCCAAGTGAATGTCGGCGGGATGCGCGGCGTCACGCAGCAGGAGCGCTTGCAGGTCCTCAATGCTCGTCCGGAGGAGAGTGGCCGCTCTGGGATCGTCGCCCTCTGCGCTTGCGGCGGCGAGTGGGCTCGTCGCCGCACGACCCGCGGTGCGCAGCGGACCCGCTCCGTCCGGCCGCACCCGCAGCTCCACGCTCGTGCTGCCGCCGGGTGGCAGCACGAGTTCCCATCGCAGCAACCCCGTCGCGGCAAGGGCGTCCGCGGGCGGTGGCTCGGCGGTCACGGTGGCGTTGCCTGCCGCGCAGGACCAGCGCAGACCGGAACCATGAACGCTGGCGGGCAGTTCCGGTCCTGCCTCGCCCGAGGCGATGGCCCTCAGGTCGGCGAGGTCCGTGCCCAGCGTCACTTCGACCGGCACCGGCAGCGGACGACTCGACGAACTGTGCAGGGTGATCCGCTCCGTGCCGTCCGCGAAGCGGTTGCGTTCGACGAACACGTTCGGGTCGGGGCCGGTCTGCGCGGTCGTGCGCAGCGTGCCGACGAACCGGGCGCGGTCGGCCGCGGCCAGCCGGGCCTGTACGGGGAGGGGTTCCTGCCCGGCCACACGGACCTCGCAGCGGGAGAGCACCCGGCGGCCGGCGCGGTAGAAACCCTCCAGCCCGCGTCCGGTCAACTGACCGCCCTCCGTCGAAACGGCCAGCCCGGGCAGGGCCACGCAGATCATGACCGAGTGGGCAGGGGGCAATTCGTCAGGACGACGCGTTCCTGCCACAGCTCCGCCCCGGGGTGGAGTGCTGGCGGCACGGCCTATGGCGCCACTGCCCAAAAGGGTTGGGCGTCTCGTCCGGGTGAAGGGAACGGTTGTGGGTGAGGGCGAGGATGACGGCGAGGGCAGCGGCGCGAGTCCCTCGAGCGCGGGTTGTGAGTCGCCCTCGGTGGCGAGCACGTCGTCCAGCACGTCGTCCCTCAGCCCCGGCTTGCTGCCGTCACGGCTGGTCGGCGGTGGCGGGAGGCTTCCCCGCCCTCCCGAGGCAGGAGGGTCTCGGGGGATGAGGTCCTGCCGGGAGGGGGGTCCGGCCGGGGGGAAGCCGTCAGGGGCGGAGGAGTGCGGAGTCCGCTGTGGCATCGAAAGGCTTCCTCTGCGCTCTGTGTGCCTGGATCGAGTTCCACGCCGGCGCCTGAGGGCTCCGGCGGAGCAGGGGCGGAGCGGCGTCACACCCCGTCCAGGTGTTCCGCCACTCAGGTGAACGGTGAGGGCTGCCCCGGAGTCACGCCTGGAGTCACGCCTGTAGTCCCGGCCTGTGCCTTCCGCAGTCGCCGCGTATGACTTCCGCAGTCCCGACGTCTGACTTCCGCAGTCGCGACGTCCGGCTTCCGCAGTCCTGACCTGTGGCTGTCGGGATGGTCCGGCGGGTGCTCATTCCTTGTCCTCGACCGTGCGGCCGGACTGCACGCCTTCCCGCTTGCTGGTCCGGCGGAAAGTGGTTGAGCTCTCGCGCAGGGGCGCGCCCTCGGTATCCGGACGGGGGCCTGCGCTCGCGCTGAGGGATCGGCCAGCATCCGCCGCCGTCGGGCGACGACCGGGCCCCGCCGTACCAGCCGGTGTGCGGCCGGGACGTCGGGTGCCCTGGCCACGACTGTCCGAGAGGGCTCGACCGGGAGCGGCGTCGAGAGCGGGACGTGCACGCCGGCGGCGTCGTACGGGCCGCTGAGCTGGTGACGGCTCGTCCATGGCTGTGTCTGCTTCGAGTACCCCGTGGCCACCGGCCTGGACTCGGCCGTCCCCGCAGCGTTGGTCCCCCATGTCCTGGCGCTGATCACCTGCCTGGATCTGATCGTTCGGCTGCGGGGACCTGCCGTTGACGTCGGCTCCGGTACGGCCCGTGCGCTCCGATCGCAGGCAGGTGCGGATGGACTCCGGGTCGAGGCCTTCGTTGCAGGCCTGGTGCAGCAGGCGGGCGAAGAGGTAATCGGGGTCCGCCCCCAGAGCCATGGCGAGGGCTTCTCGGGCTTCCAGTTCATCGCCGGCCGACCAGGCGACCCACCCGGCGAGGGTGAGCGGCGCAGCGGCGTGCTCGCCGTACGGCCCTACGCATCGGCGAGCCAGTGTCCGCCACAGGCGCAGGGCGGAACTGGCTTCGTCGCCCTCCATCCACTCGGCCGCACGGTCGCGGGTCGAGCGGTCCTGCAGGCCCAGGACCAGTTTCGCGGCCTCGTCGCATCCCAGCAGTTCGTCGTCACGGAGGTCCGCCAGCAGCACTCCGGACACCGGCTGTGCCTTGGCGAAGCGGTCGAGGGCGGCGGCTGCCAGTTCCAGCGTCTGTTCGGCCACCGCGGCCCTGCCCGCTTCGTCCAGGATCCGGGGGACCAGTTCCATGCTGGCCCGGTCGAGTGCGGCTTCCTGCTCCAGGGCGGCCGCGTTCTCCCAGGGCAGCAATCGGGCCCGCAGCTCGCGCAGGGTGCCGCGTACCTGAATGCCGGCGTAGGTGGCGGCGGCCGCCAGCACGGAAGTGCCGGGCAGGCCCATGGGGGTTCCCTCGGGCGAGCAGCAGGCCTCATTGTCACAGCAGTAGGACCAATAGCGTCCGTCAGAGATGCACAGAGCCTCGACCACCACGGCGTCGAGGGAACCGCACTCGGTCCGCAGCCCCTGCGCCAGAGGCCTCAGCCGCTCCATGACCTCCCGTCCGGTCTCGCCCCTGGCCGGTTCCTGGCAGAGAAAGGCGACCATCGACTCGGGCCGCTTTCCCCGGCGCTCGCTGCCCCTGACCAGACCGTGGGCGAGTTGCCGTGCTGCGGACGGCCAGTCGTCCGCGCTCTCCGGGATCCCGAGCCGGGCCCGACCACCGAACCGACCGCGTCCGTCCCTGTCGTGCAGCGTGACCAGCACGATGCTGTCCTCGGGGCGGTAGCCGAGCAGGTAGGGCAGGGCGTCGGCGAGTTCGGCCGGGGTGCGAAGGGTGACCTGATGCTCGCCGGGTCCGTCGTAGGTGGTGTCCGCTGCGGGCAGGCCGGGTCCGTCGCCCCGCCGCTTCTCCGGTACGCCGCTCGTGTGTCCGCGATGCCCCATGTGCTGGGCCCCTTCGGTGATATCGCCGTTATCAGAGGATCCAGTCGCTTCGCTGTGGTTCGTCATGCGGAGACGATCTCGCGGAATGCGATCTTTCGCTTGAGCCTGTGGATAAGTCCGATCAGGGACACGTCACCCGAACACCGGCCGTCGCATCGCCCCGTGAGCGCGTCCATCGCGCCCGGCTCCCCCAACCCGTGACAGCGGCACGAAGCACTGCATGATCCGGACACGAACGGGTGTGCGCGCACCTGACGAGTCAGGCCGTGCACGAACCGGACGCGCACGCCCGTCATCCCCGCCACCGGCTCGCGCTGTCAGTGTGGTCCTGTTGTATGGGACGCATGGAGCACACGAGCAACGCGGAACTACGAGCAGCGGCCGACACGGTCCTCGCCCGTCTCGTCGGCGACCCCTCCGGCAAGGCCCGGCTGCGCGAGGACCAGTGGCGGGCGATCGAGGCGCTGGTCGCCGACAGACGCCGCGCCCTCGTCGTCCAGCGCACCGGCTGGGGCAAGTCCGCCGTGTACTTCGTGGCGACCTCGCTGCTTCGGGCGCAGGGCAGCGGCCCGACCGTCATCGTGTCCCCCCTGCTCGCCCTCATGCGCAACCAGGTCGAGGCCGCGGCCCGGGCCGGCATCCATGCTCGGACCATCAATTCCGCCAACACCGAGGAGTGGGACGCCGTCCAGGACGAGATCGCGGCAGGCGACGTGGACGTCCTGCTCGTGAGTCCCGAGCGGCTGAACAACCCGGACTTCCGGGACCAGGTGCTGCCCCGGCTCTCCGCGGCCACCGGCTTGCTCGTGGTGGACGAAGCGCACTGCATCTCCGACTGGGGGCACGACTTCCGGCCGGACTACCGCCGGCTGCGCACGATGCTCGCCGACCTCCCGGCCGGTGTGCCGGTGCTGGCGACCACCGCCACGGCCAACGCCCGCGTGACCGCCGATGTGGCGGAGCAGCTCGGCACAGGAGGCGCCTCGGACGCCCTCGTGCTCCGGGGTCCGCTGGACCGGGACAGTCTGAGCCTCAACGTGCTGCGGCTGCCCGACGCGGCTCATCGGATGGGCTGGCTCGCCGAGCACCTCGACGAACTGCCGGGTTCCGGCATCATCTACACCCTCACCGTGGCCGCCGCCGAGGAGGTCACCGCCTTCCTCCGGCAGCGCGGGCACACCGTGGCCTCCTACACGGGCAAGACGGAGAACGCCGATCGCCAGCAGGCCGAGGAGGACCTGCTCGCCAACAAGGTGAAGGCACTGGTCGCCACGTCCGCCCTCGGCATGGGCTTCGACAAGCCCGACCTCGGTTTCGTGGTGCACCTCGGCTCGCCCTCGTCCCCCATCGCGTACTACCAGCAGGTCGGACGGGCCGGCCGCGGAGTGGAGCACGCGGAGGTTCTCCTGCTGCCGGGCAAGGAGGACGAGGCGATCTGGAAGTACTTCGCATCGCTCGCGTTCCCGTCGGAGGACCTGGTGCGCCGTACGCTCGACCTCCTCGCACAGGCGGAAAAGCCCCTGTCGTTGCCCGCACTCGAACCCCTTGTGGAGCTGCGCCGCTCCCGCCTGGAGACCATGCTCAAGGTCCTCGACGTGGACGGAGCCGTCAAGCGCGTAAAGGGCGGCTGGATCGCGACCGGACAGCCGTGGACGTACGACGCGGAGCGCTACGCGTGGGTGGCGCGCCAGCGCGAGGCCGAGCAGCAGGCCATGCGCGAGTACGCGTCCACGACAGAGTGCCGGATGGAGTTCCTGCAGCGCCAGTTGGACGACGAGGGCGCCAAGCCGTGCGGGCGCTGTGACAACTGCGCGGGACCGCGCTTCACGGTGGACATGTCCGAGGAGGCCCTCGACGCGGCGCGTGTGGACCTGGGCCGGGCGGGTGTCGAGGTGGAACCGCGCAGGATGTGGCCCACCGGGCTCCCGGCGATCGGAGTGGACCTCAAGGGGCGCATTCCGGCCGGTGAGCAAGCCGGGGCGGGGCGCGCGCTGGGTCGTCTGTCGGACATCGGCTGGGGCAACCGGTTGCGTCCCATGTTCGCGCCCCAGGCGCATGACGGTGCCGTGCCGGACGACGTGGCGACGGCCGTGGTGGGCGTGCTGGCCGACTGGGCCAAGGGCCCCGGCGGCTGGGCTCCGGGCGTGCCGGACGCGCAGCCCCGGCCGGTCGGCGTCGTCACCGTGGCCTCCCGCACCCGGCCCGAGCTGATCCGTTCGCTGGGTTCACGCATCGCGGAGGTCGGACGGCTGCCGGTGCTGGGCGCCGTCGAGCACACGGGCGACACCCACCCGGTCTCCCGCAGCAACAGTGCTCAGCGTCTGAAGGCACTCGACGGCGCTCTCACCGTGCCGCCCGCCCTCGCGTCCGCCCTGGCCGACGTCTCGGGCCCGGTTCTCCTGGTCGACGACTACACGGAGACCGGCTGGACCCTCGCGGTCGCGGCCCGACTGCTCCGGCGCGCCGGCGCGCAGGGGGTGTATCCCCTGGTCCTGGCAGTGCAGGGATGACGAGGCAGCGGTGCCGCGCCGGACGTCGTCGGCCTGTGCCCGGTGCGGCCGGGGGCACCCCGACACCCTTCGACCGCCCGGCAGGTGCGTCGTCTCGCGGCACAGGACGCGCACACCCCTGGACGCCGCACACTTCCGTGGCGTACGAACGTATCGGGCTCGAACGCCCCATGCGTGGCCCGGTGCCACACTCGGCGGGGATATTCGCCGCGCATCATCCGATAACGGTCTGCTGCCTCAATTGCTCGTTGCCGCATTCAAGTTCGACAGGAACAATTGAGGTCCGCTCCCCGCACGGCTCGTCCGCCGCTCCGGCAGGGCTTTGCCGCGGTGCGCGCTCCCAGGAATCCGACCCCGCCCGCAGTGTGGGCGCGTAGCCGAAGGGAGGACCGTGACCTTCGGATTCGCTCCGGCAGCGGCGCCGACGCCCGCCGCCGCCAACCGCTTGCTCGAGCCCGCGGAATGGGCCGCCGCCGGGATCCCTCTGCTGCGCAACCCGCGCGAGGTCGTCAGCGGACTGCACGCGCGGCACCATCCCCAGCCGGCGACCGCGGTCGTCGCCGTACTCGATCCGGACGAACGGCTGTGCGCCAGCGCCTCGTTCGTCCGCCGCCCGGCAGCCGCCGACGGCTGGATGTTCCGCAACGTGCTGCTTGCCCAGCTGCGCCGGATCATCCCGCACGACCTGCGCCGCCGTACGCCGGTGCGCACTGCGGTGCTGCTCTACTGCCGTGAGGGCGACGCCCGTTGGACGGAGGAGGACGGCGCCTGGATGTGGGGACTGCGCGACGCCTGCACGCTGCACGGGCTGCGCTGCGGCGCGTACGTCACGCTGACCCGTGACGGCTGGCAGGTTCTCGGCGAGGGACGTGGCGGGCGCCGCCCCCACTCGGGTTCGGAACCCGAACCCTTCGCGACGTCCGAGGCGCCGCCGCCCGCACCACGTGCCGGTGGCGCCGCCTCCGAGATCTTGCGGCGCGCGGCAGCCGCGCGCTGAACCTCCGACGGCCCGCCCCGGCTCGAACCGGGGCCACCCTCGTCTCGCACGGCAGGGCTTCCAGAACCCGTCGGCTGTCGAGCCCGACAGACAGACCGAGCGACTGGCCCGGCCCCTGGTCGGCACCCCGCCAAGCTGCCGTCAGCGGGGCGCCCCCGAGGCCGGGGACGGGGAAGCCCTCGAAGCACGCCGATCCGCCCACCCTGCTGAGCCGCTGCAGTGCCGACGGAGTGCCGCCGCAGCGGCCCTGTCCCGACGTCGGCCGGAACGAGCGCCCTACTACGGGTCAGACGCCCGCGCCGAGCACGGAGTTGATGCGCTGCGGGTCGCCGCAGACGATCAGCAGGGTCTTGGCCCGGGAGAGCGCCAGCGACAGCGCACTGGCCGCCGCGGGCTCGTCACCGCCGTTGACGGCGACCACGACCACCGGGCGCGACGCGGCACGGGTGGCGATGGTCGCGTCCGTGTAGAAGACGTCGTCACCGGCATCGTGCTGGGCCCAGTAGGAGGCGTCACCGAACGACAGCTCGTGGGCGGCCCACGGATGCTGCTCACCGGTCGTGATCACCAGGACCTCGCCGGGGGCGCGACCGGAGTCCAGCAGCAGGTCCACGGCTTCCTCGGCAGCGTCGAGCGCGCCTTCGACGGAAGCGGGGATCAGCTGGATCTGCGGTCCGGCGGGAGTCGCCGGGCCGGGGACGGGGCCCGCCGCAGCGGGCTTGGCGGCCACCTCACGGGCTGCGCGCTGCGCCGGCGGCGTGGGCCGGAGAGGCCCTGGACGACCGGGACGCGGCGGCGCCGCGGGACGGGGGCCGGGTACGGGGCGGGGGGTCGGCGCGATGCGGCCGCTGGCCGGAGTGGCGCGGGGACCCTGGGCACTCTCGTGAATCTGAGGCTCCTCGGGAATGAGAGGCATGAGTTGATTTTTATCAAACGTTGGTACGACCCGCGTCGGCGGGTGGTGCATGCGCACGAACGAATCGGTCAGAAGTCGAAGCCGAGCTGACCCTCGATCTCCGGAACGCTTCCGTCCGCCCAGCTGCGGGCTTTCTTGAGGTGCCGCCACTGGGGCAGCGCATCAAGATACGCCCAGGACAACCGGTGGTGGGGAGTGGGACCCCGCTCCGCCAGTGCGGCCTTGTGCACGGGTGAGGGATACCCGGCGTTGTCCGCAAAACCGAAGTCTGCATGGTCGATACCCAGTTCGGCCATCATTTTGTCGCGCTGGACCTTGGCGATCACCGAGGCCGCCGCGACCGCCACGCACGACTGGTCACCCTTGATCACCGTGCGGACCCGCCACGGCGCACCGAGGTAGTCGTGCTTGCCGTCGAGGATGACCGCATCGGGACGGATGGGCAGGGCGTCCAGAGCACGCCCCGCCGCGAGGCGCAGCGCGGCAGTCATGCCGAGAGCGTCTATCTCCTCGGGGGTGGCGTGCCCCAGGGCGAACGACGTCACCCAGGTACGCAGTTCCTCGGCGAGCAGGGTGCGCCGCTTGATGGTGAGCAGCTTCGAGTCCGTGAGGCCCTCGGGCGGGCGGCGCAGTCCGGTGATCGCCGCGCAGACGGTGACGGGACCGGCCCACGCACCGCGCCCCACCTCGTCGACACCCGCAACGATCTTCGCTCCGGTCGTGGCTCGAAGGGAGCGCTCGACGGTGTGAGTAGGTGGTTCGTACGGCATGGCGCCCCTACATTACGCCGCCCCGATCCCCCGGCGACACCCCGGTCGGTCTCCCTCCGGCCGAAGCCCCGACGGAGCCGTCTCAGCCGTCAGCCGGCCGCAGGAGCGGAACCATCAACTGGTCGATCATCTCCTCGACTTCATGATCCTGCCATTCGCAGCCGCACATCTTGGAGCGGTACATCATCATCGCCGGAATGGCGTCGAAGACATAGCCGTTGGCAGCCTCGGGACGCACTTCCCCCCGCTCGATCCCTCTATCGATGACCGCACGCAGCATCTTCAGGGTGGGCTCCACTACCCCGTCGAAGATCACGGCGTGAAAGCGTTCGGCCTGTGCCGTGTCGCATTCGTGAATGACCGAGCGCAGTGCGAAACCAGGCCGGGAGAACATCGCGTCGCGGGCCCGCAGGCACAGCACGAGGAGGTCCTCACGCACACCACCCTCGTCCGGCGTCTCGTCGAACCGGGGCAGCCCGGCGCGCAGGGCATCGGCGACCAGGTCCTCCTTGGAGGGCCAGCGACGGTAGACCGCGGCCTTCCCGGTCTGGGCGCCGGCGGCGACGCCCTCCATCGTCAGGCCGTTCCAGCCGACCGTGCTGAGCTGCTCCAGAGCGGCGTCGAGGATCGCGCGCTCCAGCACGGCACCGCGCCGGCGGGCGGTCGTCTGAGCGGGAGCGTCCGCCCAGCTGGGGGTGACCATCTGTCTCTCCAACGAACAAGGGAAGCGGGGATTTCGGGGGCGGGGGACGCGCCGTGCGATCGCAACGGGGGACGTACCGGACGACGCCGCCGCGAGTGAACGCTTGCGTTCACTGTTGGGGACTCACTACGGTTGACGCGACAGTGAACGCGAGCGTTCACTAAGGCACTCGTGGGGGACCCATAGTGACAACCTCTCCATTGCTCCAGGACCAGAAGCCGGGCGCGGCCCGCCGGGAAGGACGCCCCGGCATCGCACTCACAGTCATCGCGGCCTGCCAACTCATGGTGGTACTCGACGCGACGATTGTGAACATCGCGCTCCCGCACATTCAAGATGCGCTCCAGTTCAGCACCACCGACCTCACCTGGGTCGTCAGCTCCTACACGCTCACCTTCGGCGGTCTGCTGCTTCTCGGCGGCCGCGCCGGTGACATCCTGGGCCGGCGCCGGGTCTTCATGACCGGCATCCTGCTGTTCACCCTGGCCTCCCTGCTCGGCGGGCTCGCCCAGGAACCCTGGCAGCTGCTGGCTGCACGGGTCCTGCAGGGCGTAGGAGGCGCGATCGCGTCGCCCACCTCGCTGGCCCTCATCACCACCACGTTCCCCGAGGGTCCGGAACGCAACCGGGCCTTCGGTGTCTTCGCCGCGGTCTCCGCGGGCGGCGGCGCCATCGGTCTGCTCGCGGGCGGCATGCTCACCGAGTGGCTCGACTGGCGATGGGTCCTCTTCGTCAATGTGCCGATCGGTGTGCTGATCGCCGTACTGACACCGCTCTACATCAGCGAGAGCGAGCGACACACCGGCCGGTTCGACATAGCGGGTGCGGTGACCTCGACCGCCGGCATGGCGTCCCTGGTCTACGGCTTCATCCGGGCCGCGGACGAGGGCTGGCGCGACAGCCTCACCATCGGGTCCTTCGCCGCCGCCGTGGTACTGCTGGCGGCCTTCGTGGTCATCGAATCCCGGGCCAAGGAGCCGATCACCCCGCTGCGGATGTTCGCCGACCGCAACCGCTCGGGCACCTACGTGATCATGCTCAGCCTGGCCGCGGCGATGTTCGGCATGTTCTTCTACATCGTGCTGTTCGTGCAGAACGTGCTGGGATACACCCCGATCCAGGCGGGCCTCGCCTTCCTTCCCGTGACGGTCGTGATCGCGCTCGGCGCGGGGCTGTCCCAGCGCTTCCTGCCCGTGCTCGGCCCCAAGCCGTTCATGCTCACGGGCACGGCGCTCGCCACGATCGGTCTCGCCTGGCAGGCACTGATCAGCTCGGACAGCTCGTACGTCAGCGGGGTGCTCGGCCCGATGCTGGTGTTCGGCTTCGGCATGGGCCTGAACTTCGTGACTCTGACCCTCACCGCGGTGTCCGGCGTCGCCCAGCACGAGGCCGGCGCCGCCTCCGGCCTGCTCAACACCATGCAGCAGGTGGGCGGTTCGCTGGGACTGTCGATCCTCACGACCGTCTTCGGCACGGCGACCCGTAACGAGGCGGAGGAGCAGCTGTCGCACTTCATGGCCGAGGGCTCCGCGGAGCAGAAGGCGGAGTTCGCGACGACCCACCAGCTGCCCGCGCCATGGGGTCACGAGGTACTGGCCCAGGGCATCTCCGCGGCCTTCATACCGGCGGCCTCGATGGCCGTCCTCGCTCTGATCACCGCAGCGGTGGTGATCCGGGTACGCAAGAGCGACCTGGAGGCACTGTCCGGCTCTGCGGGACCGGGCATCGGCTGAGCGGAACCCACTGCGGACCGGCTCCAGCAGCTCACCGGCAGCTCTCACAGAATCCCGCCGACGGCTGCCGGGCCGGTCCGCGCGCATGGGCGGACGGCCACCTCCGCAACCGGAGACGCGCGGCACGGGCACCCGGCCGCTCCTGGCCATCGACGTGCAGCGCACAGCGAGTGCGAGGACCGCCCAGCAGGAGCGCAGAAGTGCCGACAGAACTCGCATGACCACCCCCTGCGCTCGCGTACGAACCCTTGCCCCACAGTCGGCGGTAGGACCCCCGAGGCCCACGCAGCCGATGTCATGACAACGCTCGGCCGATCACGCAGAGTTCCCGGTGTGTACGCAGAGTCTCCCGAGAAGGCGAACTAAGCGGTCGCAGGCACCCAGCCGGGGAGCTCTTCGGTGCGTGCCACCCACTCGGCAGGAGGTGCTCCGGCCTTCCCGGCGGCGATCACGCCCCCGACGATGGCGCAAGTGGTGTCGATGTCGCCGCCGGCCCGGGCGGTCGTCCAGAACGCCTGCTCGAAGTCGCCGAGGCTCCGCGCGGCCGACCAGAGGGCGAACGGCACGGTGTCGTGGGCGGTCTTCCGCCGCCCGCAGCCCAGCACCGCCGCGACCGTGGCCGCGTCCCCGTAGTCGAGCATGTCCCGGGCCCGGCGCAGACCCGCACCCACGGCGCTCTTCGGGACCAGGTCGATGACCCCGTCGAGCAGGGCCTCGGGGCCCGGCGGTCCGTCCGGTGCGGCGGCGAACGCGGCGGCCGCGGCCACGGCCATCGCGCCGACGACGGCCTCGCGGTGCTGGTGGGTGGTGTAGGCGGAGATCTCCGCCTGATGGGTCGCCTGCTCTGGGTCGTCCGCGTACCAGGCGCCCAGCGGGGCGATGCGCATGGCGGCGCCGTTGCCCCAGGACCCCTGCCCGTTGAACAGCGCCGCGGCGAGTTCGCGCCAGTCACCGCCCTTCCGGACGCGTTGCAGCAAGCGGCCCACCGCAGGGCCGTAGCCCCGTTCGGCGTCATGGTGCTCGGCGAAGGACCGGGCCAGGGCGTCCTGGTCGATGCGGTGGTGGGCGGCCAGCACGGCGACGACGGAGCAGGCCATCTCCGTGTCGTCCGTCCACCGCCACGGCCCATCCGGCAGCTCGCGGCGCTTGAGGAGCGGGTAGTTCACCGGCACGAAGTACTGGGAGCCCAGCGCATCCCCGACAGACAGCCCGCGCAGGCCGGCCAGGGCGCGGTCCAGGCGCACGTCGAGGGAGGAGTCAGCGGTCATCGCCCTGCCACTCTATCCGGTGACCCCGTACGGTTCGGGGTCTCGCCAGCGGTCGAACGGCCGGTCGAGCATGTACTTGCCGTCGTCCCCCAGAACGAGCATCCGCACCTCGCCGTTCCCCGGGTTCGACAGGGACTCGAACTCCGCCACCGTCCAGTGGAACCACCGCATGCAGAACAGCCGCATGGCCAGGCCGTGCGTGACGATCAGCACGTTCGGCGGATGCTCGGGGTCCTCGAAACTGCGGAAAAGGCTTTCCAGGAACCCACCGACCCGGTCGTAGACGTCGGCCCCCGACTCCCCTTGGGCGAAGCGGTAGAAGAAGTGGCCGTAGGCGTCCCGGTAGGCCTTCTGCAGCCGCACGTCGTCCCGGTCCTGCCAGTTCCCCCAGTCCTGCTCGCGCAACCGGGGCTCCTCGCGGACCCGTATGAGATCGGGTTCGAGGTGGAAGGCGCGCAGGGTCTCGTGCGTGCGGCGGTAGGGGGAGACGTAGACGCTCACGCGCTCCTCGCCGAAGATCTCGCGCAGGTGCTCGCCGGTGGCCTCGGCCTGCTGTCTGCCCCGCTCGGTCAGAGCCAGGGCGTGATCGGGTTCACGCTCGTACACGGAGTCATCAACATTGCCCGTTGACTCGCCGTGCCGGACAAGGACGATGCGCCGTGGTCGTGCCATGCCGAAACCCTAGATCGAGTGGCGGCCCGTCGAGCACACATGCCGCACCGTTACAGCGTAGGTCACACAGCTCCCGCACCTCAGGTCACATCCACCGCACGCCTGCGGCGACAGGTCCCGCCTCCCCGCGATCGGTCACGCCCGCCCGACAGGGCCCGGCCGGCATCGGCGTCCTTGCGCACCGCGCAGGTCCCGGGCCGGCCGCGCTTCACACCGTCCAGCTGGGCTCCATGTCCACGACGGCGCCGGTGAGGGCGGCCACGTCGGCTTCCGTCTGGGCGCGCAGGGCGAGCCGCTCCACCCGCTCGGTGCGGTACTTGCCGTGTTCGGCGGCCGACCGCCACATCGACAGCACCATGTACTCGTTCCCCGGTGCCTCACCGAAGAGGCCGCGCACCATGCCCGGGGAACCCGCCATCGCGGGGTTCCAGACCTTCTCCTGCATCAGCACGAAGTGCTCCGCCCGCTCCGCGTGGACACGGCAGAGCGCGACCCGCAGCAGGTCGGCGTCCGTGAAGCGCGGTTCGAAACCGGTCTTCACGTCGAAGCGGTGATCGAACAGTCTGACCCGGGCGTCCTTGAACGTGCCCGACTGCGCTGTCGCGAGCCGGTCGTGGGAGCGCGCCATGAAGGAGTCGTAGAAGGCCCGGCTCTCCCAGAAGGCGAAGATGTGCGCCACGTCGGGCCGTCCCCGGCTCCAGCCACCCCCCTGCCCCCGAAATCCCGGCTCTCCCAGAAGCCCCGCCCACTTCCGCTGCCCCCGCTCGAAACCGCGGCGGTCCACCACGGTGCAGCGAATCCACTTGACCAGCACCGCGCCATGGTAAGGCCCCGGGCGTGGCGTCGGTCACTCTCCGCCGTACCGCTCCCCCACGCACGCACCCGCGCGCGTGGCAGGATGGACAAGCAGTCGTGAAAGCCCGGCAGTTGGGGCGAACATGCGGTCGGTGCGGGGAAGGGGAGTTGGGTGGACGGGCTGAACAAGGGGCTTCGCAAGATCGAGATCGCGATGCGGTGGGACCCCAGTCCGGCGGGGCAGCCGTCCACGGACCTGGATCTGGTCGCGGCGACGTACCTGTCGGACGACCCGCACGGCGACCCGGCCTACGTCGTGCACTTCGACAGCCGCTCGCCCGACGGCACCATCTACCTCAACCGGGACAGCCAGGACGGGCAGGGCTTCGGATACGACGAGGTCATGACGCTGGAGCTCGACCGGCTGGACGTCCGCTACGCGCGCGTGGTGGTGGGCGTCGTCATCCAGCAGCGGCCCGCGGAGCGCACCTTCGTCAGTGTGATCAACCCCGGCCTGCGGATCCGTGAGGGCTACACCGTCCTGGCGGAGGACGACTTCGGCGGTGTCCTCGGAGCGACGGCCACCACGGTCGCCGAGTTCGTCCGGGACGGTTCCGGTCCGTGGGAGTTCCGTTCGGGTCTGCACGGCTTCGAGGGTGACCCGGCGGAGTTCACCCGGACGATGGGGGCGGCTCACCGTCCCTGACCGGACGGGCCGGACGTATCGGACGGCCGGTACAGCGGGCTCGGGGAAGGTCCGGACGCTGAGGCCGGCCGGTCGCGGCCCAGTGGCACAGGGCTCATGACGACGAGAGGGGCACCGCCCGAAGCCGGTGCCCCTCTGTCATGCGGTCAGGCGCTTGTCATGCGAACAGGCGCTTGGCGTCAGCTGCAACCGCTGGTGGAGCCGCAGCCCTCGCAGATGTAGCAGGAACCGGCGCGCTGCATCTTCGTGCCGCAGGAGAAGCACAGCGGGGCGTCCGCCTGGATGCCCAGCTGCATCTCGACCAGCTCGGCGCTGGTGTGCGCCTGCTGCGGGGCGGGCTTGGCCGCCTCTTCCGGCTTCGGGGCGGCGACTGCCTTCAGCTCCTGGGCGCGCGGCGCCGACTGGGCCAGGCCCTCGACGTCGACCTCGTCCTCGGACGGCTCGTACGAACCGGTCTCCAGGTGGCGCTGGCGCTCCTCGGCGGAGTGGATGCCGAGCGCGGAGCGCGTCTCGAACGGCAGGAAGTCCAGCGCCAGGCGGCGGAAGATGTAGTCGACGATCGACTGCGCCATCCGCACGTCCGGGTCGTCCGTCATGCCGGCCGGCTCGAAGCGCATGTTGGTGAACTTCGAGACGTACGTCTCCAGTGGCACGCCGTACTGGAGGCCGACGGAGACCGCGATGGAGAAGGCGTCCATCATGCCCGCGAGGGTCGAGCCCTGCTTGGACATCTTCAGGAAGACCTCACCGAGGCCGTCGTCCGGGTAGGAATTGGCGGTCATGTAGCCCTCGGCGCCGCCGACGGTGAAGGACGTGGTGATGCCGGGACGTCCCTTCGGCAGGCGCTTGCGGACCGGGCGGTACTCGACCACCTTCTCGACCGCGGTACGGATCGTCTCCTCGGCCTTCTCGGTGATCTCCGCCTTCTCCTTCTCCTTGGTCTTGGCGGAGAGCGGCTGGCCGACCTTGCAGTTGTCGCGGTAGATCGCGAGGGCCTTGACGCCGAGCTTCCAGGCCTCGAAGTAGATCTCCTCGACCTCCTCGACGGTCGCCGTCTCCGGCATGTTGACCGTCTTGGAGATGGCGCCGGAGATCCACGGCTGGATCGCGGCCATCATGCGGACGTGACCCATCGGGGAGATGGCCCGCTCGCCCATGGCGCAGTCGAACACCTCGTAGTGCTCCGGCTTGAGGCCGGGGGCGTCGATCACGTTGCCGTTCTCGGCGATGTGGGCGACGATCGCCTCGATCTGCTCCTCGAGGTAGCCGAGGCGGCGCAGGGCCTGCGGGACGGTGCCGTTGACGATCTGCATCGAGCCGCCGCCGACGAGCTTCTTGAACTTGACCAGCGCGAGGTCGGGCTCGACACCGGTGGTGTCGCAGGACATCGCGAGACCGATCGTTCCGGTCGGGGCGAGCACGGACGCCTGCGCGTTACGGAAACCGTTCTTCTCACCCAGGCGCAGGACGTCGCCCCAGGCCTCGCTGGCGGCGGCCCACACCGGGGTGTCCAGGTCGTCCATGCGGACGGCCTTGTCGTTGGCGTCGGAGTGCTGCTTCATGACGCGCTTGTGGGCGTCGGCGTTGCGGGCGTAGCCGTCGTACGGACCGACGACCGCGGCGAGCTCGGAGGAGCGGCGGTAGGCCGTGCCGGTCATCAGGGAGGTGATGGCGCCGGCGAGGGCGCGGCCGCCGTCGGAGTCGTAGGCGTGACCCGTGGCCATCAGCAGGGCGCCGAGGTTGGCGTAGCCGATGCCCAGCTGGCGGAACGCGCGCGTGTTCTCGCCGATCTTCTGGGTCGGGAAGTCCGCGAAGCAGATCGAGATGTCCATCGCGGTGATGACCAGCTCGACGACCTTCTGGAAGCGGTCGGCCTCGAACGACTGGCTGCCCTTGCCGTCGTCCTTGAGGAACTTCATCAGGTTCAGCGAGGCCAGGTTGCAGGACGTGTTGTCCAGGTGCATGTACTCGCTGCACGGGTTCGACGCGGTGATCCGGCCGGACTCGGGGCAGGTGTGCCAGTTGTTGATCGTGTCGTCGTACTGGATGCCGGGGTCGGCGCAGGCCCAGGCGGCCTGGGCGATCTTGCGGAAGAGCGCCTTGGCGTCGACTTCCTCGATGATCTCGCCGGTCATCCGGCCGCGCAGCCCGAACTGGCCGCCCTGCTCGACCGCCTTCATGAACTCGTCGTTGACGCGGACGGAGTTGTTGGCGTTCTGGTACTGGACGGACGTGATGTCGTCGCCGCCCAGGTCCATGTCGAAGCCGGCGTCGCGCAGGACGCGGATCTTCTCCTCTTCCTTGACCTTGGTCTCGATGAAGTCCTCGATGTCGGGGTGGTCCACGTCGAGGACGACCATCTTGGCAGCACGCCGGGTGGCGCCACCGGACTTGATCGTGCCGGCCGAGGCGTCGGCACCGCGCATGAAGGAGACGGGGCCGGAGGCGTTGCCACCGGAGGACAGCAGCTCCTTGGAGGAGCGGATGCGGGAGAGGTTCAGGCCGGCGCCGGAGCCGCCCTTGAAGATCATGCCCTCTTCCTTGTACCAGTCGAGGATCGACTCCATGGAGTCGTCGACGGACAGGATGAAGCAGGCGGAGACCTGCTGGGGCTGCGGCGTGCCCACGTTGAACCACACGGGGCTGTTGAAGCTGAAGATCTGGTGCAGGAGGGCGTAGGCCAGCTCGTGCTCGAAGATCTCGGCGTCGGCCGGGGAGGAGAAGTACCGGTGGTCCTCTCCGGCCTTCCGGTACGTCTTCACGATGCGGTCGATCAGCTGCCTGAGGCTGGTCTCGCGCTGCGGGGTGCCCACGGCACCGCGGAAGTACTTGCTGGTGACGATGTTGACCGCGTTCACCGACCAGAAGTCGGGGAACTCCACGCCGCGCTGCTCGAAGTTGACCGAGCCGTCGCGCCAGTTGGTCATGACGACGTCACGGCGCTCCCAGGCCACCTCGTCGTAGGGGTGGACCCCAGGAGTGGTGTGGATGCGCTCGATACGCAGGCCCTTGCTCGCCTTGGCGCTCTTGGCGCGGGAACTCCGTGCCGGACCGCTCGCCGTCTCTGTCATGCCGCCTCCCTGTACGGGCGAAAACGCCCTGAAGTGCCCCGTTGTTCCCGGTGCACGGTGTTCTGTCTGATGTTGCGGGCACCCACTCACACAGCCCGCAACAGGTCTTCACATCGCCGCCGTCCGGCCGGCCCCGGAGCTGCCTTCCGGGTCCGGCCCGCCACTCAGTCGGCGGCGCCTGCGGGCTCGGGGACCTGTTTCGTCCCGCCGGGCCCGCGGTCGTCTTCCTGGCCCCCCGCCTCGTCGCGGCCTTCGTCACCCGCGTCGGGGTCTCCCGTCTGCGCCCTGAGTTCCGCGATGGCCGTCTCGAAGTCGTCGAGCGAGTCAAAGGCTCGGTAGACGGACGCGAACCTCAGGTAGGCGACGAGATCCAGTTCCTGCAACGGGCCGAGTATGGCCAGCCCCACGTCGTGGGTGGTCAGCTCGGCGCTTCCGGTGGCCCGCACCGCCTCCTCGACCCGCTGGCCGAGCTGGGCGAGCGCGTCTTCGGTGACCGGCCGTCCCTGACACGCCTTGCGCACGCCGTTGATGATCTTCGTGCGGCTGAAGGGTTCGGTGACCCCCGACCGCTTGACCACCATGAGCGAGCACGTCTCCACGGTCGTGAAACGACGGGAGCAGTCAGGGCACTGTCGGCGCCTGCGGATCGACGTGCCGTCGTCGGTCGTTCGGCTGTCGACCACGCGACTGTCGGGGTGCCTGCAGAAGGGGCAGTGCATGGACTCCAACCCTCCTCACAGCAGACTCAATAGCCTCGTAGGACCTCTTGCGCCCCGCGAAGCAGCCCCAAGCATAGGCGATGACCTTGGGCTCGGAGACCCGGGGCACCACAACTTCTGGGCTGCTGTAGCAATCCAACCACTAGATGTAGGGATTGGCGCATACATCGAGGTCGTACGCGCGTGTCGCAGGCGCGCGCCCCGGCGAGAGGCCGCGCGTCCGGCCACACAGGCCCCGCTCCACGCCTGAGGGGCCGCCGTACGGCCCCGGATCGCGGCCCGGCCGGCCGCACTTTCTGCACAGCCGTATCGCTGCGGCACATGCGGAGATACCGTGGGCGCCGCGGGGAGGGGGCGTGGGACTCCCGCACAGATGAGGGCCGGTCCCAGGGCAGGGGAATGCCGGATGGCAGACTGGGGCAGCAGTCCACGAGGCGATCACCCCGGCGGTGAAGAGTACAGCAATGGGCCCATTTGCCCGCCGGGCGGCGCGGCCTCCAATACACCCGGACACGCGATCGCGCCCACCAATCCACGTTTTTTCACTCGAACGTGTGTTTGGCGCAACCTTTCGAAAGCAACTACCGTTGTCCAGCAGGGAGACCATCGAGAGGGGCCGACGTGACCACCACCGCAGACAGTGCCGCCATTACTGCCCAGGACCGCTCCCAGGGTCGACTGGAGCCGGTGCATGCGATGAACGAAGCCACGAACCCTGAGGGGCACAAGCGCTCCCTGCCGGGCCGACCTCCGGGCATCCGGGCGGACAGCTCCGGACTCACCGACCGCCAGCGCCGGGTGATCGAGGTCATCCGGGACTCGGTGCAGCGGCGCGGGTACCCCCCGTCGATGCGGGAGATCGGCCAGGCCGTCGGCCTCTCCAGCACCTCGTCCGTCGCCCATCAGCTGATGGCACTGGAGCGCAAGGGCTTCCTGCGCCGCGACCCGCACCGCCCCCGCGCCTACGAAGTGCGCGGCTCGGACCAGGCCGCCACCGTGCAGCCTACGGACACGGCGGGCAAGCCGGCCGCCTCGTACGTCCCGCTGGTCGGCCGCATCGCCGCAGGTGGCCCGATCCTGGCCGAGGAGTCCGTCGAGGACGTCTTCCCTCTCCCCCGCCAGCTCGTCGGCGACGGTGAGCTGTTCGTCCTCAAGGTCGTGGGCGACTCGATGATCGAGGCCGCGATCTGCGACGGCGACTGGGTCACGGTGCGCCGTCAGCCGGTCGCCGAGAACGGCGACATCGTGGCCGCCATGCTCGACGGCGAAGCCACCGTCAAGCGCTTCAAGCGCGAGGACGGCCACGTCTGGCTCCTGCCGCACAACGCGTCCTACGAGCCGATCCCGGGCGACGACGCGACCATCCTCGGCAAGGTCGTGGCCGTACTGCGCCGCGTCTGACCCAGCGCGCCGCGTCGGACGGGCCAAGCGGCCCGCCCTCAGACCGGGCCCCGGAACCCCTGCGCCGGTTCCGGGGTCCTGCGCTGCCCGGGCCCTGCACCGTGCGGGGTCGCTGCCACGGCCCTCAGCGCTCTCGGGGTCCGTGTGCGGACAGGAGTCCGTGTGCGGACAGGAGCAGGGGCGCTGCTCGCCGCACCGCGGTGGAGCGGCCGCGCGCTCCATAGCACCGGCGCGGAGGGCTGGGCCGGCCTGTCTCGCCGTAGCTGCAGACCGACCCCAGGGGTCAGGCGTCTTCCGCCGGCTCCGTCACCGCTTCCGCCTGCTTCGCCGCGGCGTCGATCGCCGACAGCGACCTGCGCACCTGGTTCCGGTCCGTGGTGAACCAGAAGTCCGGCAGCGACGCCTTCAAATAGCTCCCGTACCGCGCCGTCGCCAGACGCTGGTCCAGCACGGCGACCACGCCGCGGTCTCCGGACGCCCGCACCAGGCGGCCGGCGCCCTGGGCCATCAGAAGGGCGGCGTGGGTCGCGGCGACGGCCATGAAACCGTTGCCGCCCGCGTCCTCGACGGCCTTCTGGCGGGCACTCATCAGCGGGTCGTCCGGACGCGGGAACGGGATCTTGTCCATGACGACCAGCTGACAGCTGGGACCCGGAACGTCCACGCCCTGCCACAGGGACAACGTGCCGAACAGGCAGGTCTTGGGGTCGGCCGCGAAGTTCTTGATGAGCTCGCCGAGCGTCTCCTCGCCCTGGAGCAGGATCGGGAACTCGGGGATGCGCGAGCGCAGTTCCTCGGCGGCCAGCTGTGCCCCGCGCATGGAGGAGAAGAGGCCCAGGGTGCGGCCGCCGGCCGCCTGGATCAGTTCGGTCAACTCGTCGAGCATGTCGGCGCGGTCGCCGTCCCGAGCGGGGCGCGCCAGGTGCTTGGCGACATACAGGATGCCCTGCTTGCGGTAGTCGAAGGGCGAGCCGACGTCGATGCCCTTCCACTTCGGGATGTCGTCCCCTTCGGTGCCTTCGGGAGCGAGGCCCAGGGAGGCGCCGACGCCGTTGAAGTCACCGCCCAGTTTCAGCGTCGCGGACGTCAGGATCACCGAGCGGTCGGCGAAGAGCTTCTCCCGCAGCAGGCCCGAGACCGACATGGGGGCGACGCGCAGGGATGCGCCGAAACGGTCGTGGCGCTCGTACCAGACGACGTCCCATTCGGAGCCGTTGGTGATCCGCTCCGCCACGTCGTGCACGCTTTCCACCGAGGCGAGGGCCTGCTTCCGGACCGCGTCCTCGTCCTGGACGGACTTGTCACGCGTCGTGCCGATCGCGGAGATGACCGTGCGGCACGCGTCGCGCAGGGCCATGAGGGCGTACCCGAGATCCTCAGGGATCTCCTCCAGGCGACCCGGCAGGGCAAGCTCCATCAGCCGCTCGAAGCCCTCCGCGGCGGTCTGCAGCTGATCGGCGGCCTTCTCGTTGACGAGTTTCGCGGCCCGCCGCACCGCGCGGTTGACCTGGCCCGGCGTGAGTTCCCCCGTGGCCACCCCGGTGACCCGTGAGACCAGTTCGTGGGCCTCGTCGACGATGAGCACCTCGTGCTGCGGGAGCACCGGGGCGCCTTCGATGGCGTCGATCGCGAGGAGTGCGTGGTTGGTGACGACGACCTCGGCGAGCTTCGCCCGCTCACGGGCCATCTCGGCGAAGCACTCCGCGCCGTACGCGCACTTCGATGCGCCGAGGCACTCCCTGGACGAGACCGACACCTGGGCCCAGGCCCGGTCCGAGATGCCCGGCGTGAGGTCGTCACGGTCGCCGGTCTCGGTCTCGTCGGCCCAATCGCGCACGCGCAGCAGGTCCTGGCCCAGTTTGCTGGTGGGGGCGGCCGCCTCGAACTGGTCGAAGAGGCCGTCCTCCTCGTCCTGCGGCACACCCTCGTGCATGCGGTGCAGGCACAGGTAGTTCGACCGGCCCTTGAGCATGGCGAACTCCGGGCGGCGGCGCAGCAAGGGGTGCAGCGAGTCGACCGTCCTGGGCAGGTCCCGCTCCACCAGCTGCCGCTGCAGGGCCAGGGTGGCGGTCGCGACCACCACGCGCTCCCCCTGCGCGAGCGCGGGCACCAGGTAGCCCAGCGATTTGCCGGTGCCGGTGCCGGCCTGGACCAGCAGATGGGAGCCGTCGTCGATCGCTTCCTCGACGGCTTCGGCCATGGCTACCTGACCGGGGCGCTCCGTACCGCCGACGGCAGCGACGGCAGCGTGCAGGAGTTCGGGGAGTGAGGGCTTCGTCATAGCGCGACCACCCTACGACCCGGCACTGACAAACGGGTGATCGCGGCGGGGAAGGAGAGCGGGGTCGGAGTGGCGGAGGAGGTGAGGGGCAGGGCGGCGAAGGAAGGAGGGAACGCAGTGGGGGCGGGTGTCGAGCTCAAGGTGGACTCCTCGGCACGGCGGGGCGGGTCGTGAGGGCGCGGCGGGTGAGGGCGGCCCTTGGAGCCGCTCCTTTGGCCGGAGTGGACCGGGCGGCCGAGGCCGGGGAGGCAATCCACCTTTTGTCGGTGAGCGGGAACCACGGCGGCCGGCGCCACGTTCAATGAGTGATGGCGCGGTGACACTGCGCTACAAGACATTCCGGAGTGACCGGTCTCGGACCATGAGGGCGCCTGTCTTGCCGGGCAGGTCGACCTCGGCGGAGAGCCGGAAACCGGCGGTGAGGAAAGCGGCGATGGAGGGGGTGTTGCGAATGTC
The DNA here is from genome assembly GCF_055567995.1 of Streptomyces sp. NPDC026246. NCBI lineage: Bacteria > Bacillati > Actinomycetota > Actinomycetes > Kitasatosporales > Streptomycetaceae > Streptomyces > Streptomyces sp. NPDC026246. The sequence goes on from NZ_JBVHPJ010000013.1 coordinate 174,468, forward strand.
GGGTTCCGCGATGACGCGTGCGCAGGAGGGTCGCTGCGTGAGAACGAGATCGGCCACGGCGCGGAGCAGCAGGCCGCCGAGACCGCGTCCACGGTCGGGAATCTCACCGAGAAGGAGATGCAGCCCCGTGTCGTGGGGCCGGGCCGGATAGAACCGAGCCACCGGATCCAGATCGGCGCGGTAGATCTCCCAGTAGCTCATCGGCCTTCCGGCCAGCACTCCGACACACGGCACGCTGCGTCCGTCCCCGGTGAGCTGGGCACGGATGTGGTCCTCGACCACGCTCTGCGGACCGGACAGCTCCCAGAAGGCCGCGGCGGCGGGGTCGTTCATCCAGCGGCTGATCATCCGGAGGTCGCGTTTCAGGCGCACGGGGACGAGGTGGAACGCACCCACAGGCGTCCGGAGCGGCCCCCAGCCGGCGATCCCGTCCAGGAGGTCGTCGATCGCTGGGCGGGAGGTCGCGTGGTCGGAAGGGGAGAGCCAGTGATGCGCTCCACCAGAGGACCCGTCCGACTTCGGTCCGCATCCGCCGAACCCTGTGGCTTCTTCCTCGAGGGAAGTGAGGAACTCGTCCGGGAGACGCAGGTCCATGGTGTCCTCGCCCTGCGCGTCGCCGCTGGAATCTCCCGGGCCCTCCCTACCCGCGTTCTCGCCGGCTTCGTCCCCATCGCCCGCAGAGGGGTCGGCGTGAGGACGAACGGACGCAGGGCGAGGGCCGGGCTCGGCAGGGTCCCCACTGTCGGGATGGCTGTCATTGGGGGCGGTGACGGCGAGGTGTGTCTCGGCTGTCGGCTCAGCGGGAAGCACCGAGGGCTCCTCTCGGTCGGACAAGGAGGTGGTGAAGCGTGTTCGCAGTGGGTCCATAGGAGGGATGCCGGGCGGTCGGCGGTGGCCGACCGGGTCACGGGCGGCCGATGTGATCAACAGTGGAGGGGGTTGGCGATGGTGACGTAGACGGACTGGGTGTCCACCGGGCCGACGAGCTCGTCCATGCCGTGCAAACGGGTCAGCAGGTTGGCCTTGCAGCGCAGGACCGGCGAGTCGAGCAACCGGGTGGGCAGGGAGGATCGCAACCGGTCGGGGCCGGAGGCCACGCGCTGCAGGAACCGGCGGAAGGCGGCGAGCAGCAGCCGTTCGTCGGCGAGTCGCTGAGAGCCGAACGCGCCGATGAGTCCGAGCACATTGTTGATCGCCAGGTAGTACGCGAGGCGCTCGTCGGCAACGCCGTCCGGCACGAACGTGTCACTGCGTTCACCGATGCCGGGCAGCCGCGCGTCGAGGTCCGCGCGTCGGGATTCGCGGAAGTAGTAGCCCTGGTTGTCCCGATAGCGGCCGCCTGTCGGCCAGCCGGCGGGGTCCAGCAGAAGCAGGGTGTTCTGCTGATGCGCTTCCAGGGCGACGCCCGCCTCACCGTCGAGCCACAGGACGGGGCGCACCACGTGCTCGAGGTAGCGCAGCAGCCATTCGGCGGCGACGGCTCCACGGGGACGGCCGGTCCGGCGGGCGAGATGTGTGACGACCCGCGCCAGGCGGGACTGCATGAGCGGTTGGGCCGCCCCGCGCCGGCGTGCTCTCGGCCCCGACGGGGACGAGCCCGGCGACGCCGGGACCAGCGTGGGAGACACGGGGAAAGGAGGCACGAACGAAGGCGGCACAAATGAAGGTGGGACCGGCGGGCGTGGACACAGGGAGACGAGCCCGGCGACGCAGGAGACATCGTCGGACGGGGTGAACGGGTTGTGGCGGATCACGACGTCCAGGCCGGGCAACGGGGCGCCGTCCGGAGCGTCGACGGCCAGCCAGGCGGGATCACGCACGATGTCGAAGCCCGGGTGGACGGCCTGCCACTGCCGGACGAGGCCGCTGCGGAGCAGACGGTGGACCTCCACGCCGCGGTGGAGCTCCTTGCGCAGGTTCTCCCTACAGGAGTTGGTGATGCGCAGGCCGAGCGACAGCTTGAGCATCGCCGGGGAGCCGGAGCGGTAGACAGTGCGAACGGAGGAGGTGGGGTGCCAGGAAGTTCCGTGGGCTCCCAAGTCGCGGAGCAGTCCGCTGTCCAGCAAGGCGGCGGTGTGGGGCCGGTGGCGGACCTCGCGGGCCTGCCAGGGGTGAAGGGGTAGCAGGGCGTACCCGTCGAGCGGCGGGAGACCGGGTCCGGCGAGGCGCGCGGTGAGTGTGGTCGCGGGCACGGGGCGACCACGTTCGGTCCAGGAGGTGTCGGTGGCGAGGATCGAGGGAGCGACAGCCATCCAGTGCAGGGGGAAGGTGCCATGCGACTCAGGTGAGAAGAGCCGAGCTTCGGCTTCCGTGAGGTCCTCGCGGCATTTGGGAGCGGGGTGCAGAGGATGCCCGAGGAGGAGTGCCTGCTCAGCCGAGAGAAACAGGTCGGCGATGTCGGCCGGGTGCTCCCGCCGGTCGCGGATGAAGGTGGCGACGCGGCGTACCGAGTCGGCGACACCTGCGACGAACCCGACGCTGTCAGTGGCGGCGATGTCACCTGCGGGGCAGTCGGCTGGGCTCCCGCCCTGACGTGGCCCAGGGCCTCGGTCGCGGCTCGGGCTCTGGTCGTGACCATGTCCCTGGCCGTGACCATGTCTGTGCTCGGGATCGTGCCCGTGGTCGGGATCGTGCCGCTGGCCCTGAGCGTATCCCTGCTCACGGACGCGGCCTTGCTCAAGAGCGCGGCCTTGATCAGGGACGCGGCCCTGGGCATGGTCGCGGCCCGGGTCATGGTCGTGACTCTGCTCGCCCCAGCGGGCCGGGGCGAGTCCGCCGGCGGTGGACTCCCGGGCGAGCAGTGCGGCGATCGTGACGGCGTCGACCGGCGGGACATGGTCGGGGGCGCCGGCGAAGCGTGCGGGGCCGAAGCGGTGCCAGCCGGTGGGGGACCAGTAGCGGACCGGAGCGAACAGGGACACGCCGCTGGAGGGAAGCGGGATACGCAGCAGGCCGTCGGCAGGGGCGGAGTGGCCGGTCTCGCGCGCCCAGCAGCGGAGCAGGTTCTCGACGGCGGCTGCTTCGGCAACGGTGTGCGCTTCCGGATCGCACAGCGGGTCGGTGCCCGGGGTCTCGCCCTCCACGCCTCCGGTCGGCTGCCTCCCCGGCCTCTGACGAGGGACCACGGGAGGTGTCGACACGGCCGGCGTCTGCGAGGTTCCGGGGTGGTCGGGGTCCTGGTCCGGCGTCGTCGCGGGATGACGGACGGGCTCGGGCCCGGAGATGGCGTTCAAGGCGGATACCTCGGAGGGGGGTGCGGGACATGCGGTGGGTGGGGATGCGCGTGCGGACCAGCAGGGCTACTCGACAGCAATCACGCCAGGCCGGTGAGGGCCGACCTGTAAGCCCGGGCGGCGTGGGCACGCGTCGAAGCGGCGGTTGTGCGAAGACACGAGGGGAGACGCACTCGTTGCCTGACGTGTCACGTCCTCGTGAATCACCGGCGGATCCGGTGTCGGCGCTGCTGTCGTGCCGCCCCGTGGGCCCGCGCCACCGCCTCGACCGCGTCGGCAAGACGATCGAGCACGGCGGTCGCCTGTTCGTCGGTGATCGTCAGGGGCGGCGACAGGCGAACGCTTCCCCCGTGCCCGCCGAGCCCGATGATGAGGCCACGCCGCAGGCACTCGCGCTGGAGGGCGGCCGCCAGGGCGGAGGCGGACCCGGGTCCCGTGCCCGCGGCGCCGCACTGTCCCAGCGCGCCAGCGTCCGCCGTGCGCGCTTCCCCCGCCTCCACCGCCTCCACCGCCTCCTCCGCCTCCTCCGTGGCGACCAGTTCCACCCCGATCAGCAGCCCTCTCCCCCGCACTCGGGCCACGATCGGCGACTCCTCGGCCAGCAGTCGGAGTTGAGCGAGCATGCGGGCACCGAGGTGCGCGGCCCGCTCGGCGAGACCGTTCTCGCGCACGTGGGCCAGGGTTGCCGCACCGGCGGCCATGGCGAGTTGGTTACCGCGGAAGGGGGCCGTGTCGGCGACTGGTTGCTCGCCGGAGAGTTCGTCGCGCTGGATCACGACGGCCAGCGGCAGGCTGCCGCCGATGTCCGGGGAGAGGATCATCACGTCGGGGGTCACGCCGCTGTCCCCGACCGCCCAGAAGGCACCGGTCCGTCCGAATCCGGTGTGTGTCTCGTCGACGATGAGAGGGATGGAGCGGTCGGCTGTGAGTCGGCGGATGCGCCGCAACCAGGCGCCGGGCACAGGGAGGACTCCGCTCTCTCCCTGCACAGGCTCAACGATCACCCCCGCGGGAAGAACACCGCCGGTGCCTGGGGTGTCCAGCAAGGACTCGGCCCAGTCGGCGGCGAGGTCGAGTTCCCGCCCGTCGGCGAGGCCGTCGGGGTAGTGGGGGTCCCGCAGCCCGGCAAGGGCGGCGGTCGGCTGCGCGGCCGCGCAGGAGTCGTAGGGCTGGAACGCCGCACGCCGGTGGGCCTCGGTGAACGTCATGAGGCCGGTCCGTCCGGTCGTCGCGCGTGCCCATCGGCAGGCGGTCTCCAGTGCGTCACCGGTGGACGGATCGCAGAACCGCACGTGCGCTCGGTGCGCGAGCCCCGGCGGCAGAGTCCGGTGGAGTTCGTCGAGGAAGGTTTCCGTGACGGGAGTCGCGAGATCGATGGTGTTGAGGGGGGCTCCGGAATCGAGGACGGCGCGGATGGCCTCCAGGACGACCGGGTGGTTGTGCCCGAGGGCGAGCGCCCCGGCGCCGGAGGTGCAGTCCAAGTAGCGTCGGCCGTCCGCGCCTTCGATGGTCAGCCCTCGGGCTCGCACCGGCACCAGGGGCAGGGCGCGGGCGTAGGTGCGGGCGGCGGTGTCGCGGGCGGACTGACGGCGCCGGATTCCCTCCTGCGCACGAGGGGCTTCCCGTACCGCGGCGTCGAAGGCTCCACCCGGTGTCAGTTTCACCTGGGCACACACCACGGCGGCCTCCTCGGACACGCGACCCCCACCAGCGGACTCCGGCACGGCTTCCCTGACCTCCCACGGCGCACGGGCACGGGGGATCGCAGACGGACAGCAGGACCCTCACCGCTACCAACCCCCGGCCTCGTTCGGGGTTACGGGTTGCTTCAAGATCTTCTCCGTGACGGAACTGTTGCGGTTCCGTCGGACCTCCCCCACAGGCACCGCATAGTGTGTGGTGCCGTCCCGGACGCCGTGAGGCCGGCCCCAACTCCCGCGAGTGGGCTGGAGATCATGCCCTGGACGAGGTTCGTCCCAGTTCGTTCACCCCAGGGGGAGTCAGATCATGCGATCCATACGGCAGTCGTCCAGCACCGGCCGAGGGGGGAGGGCGCGCCGCAGGAACTCCCCCGTGCTGGCCGCCGTGGCCCTGGCCTCGGCCCTCGCGCTGACCGCCACCGCCTGTGACTCGGGCGACGCCGAAGCCGGCGGTGAGGCGTCGGCCTCCGCGACGGCGTCCGACGACGGCAAGTTCAAGCTGCCGGACGACATCCGCGACCGGCTGCGCGAACACGGGATCGACATCGACAAGTGGAAGGACGGCGCCTGGAAGAACTGGGACCGGGACGACTGGCTGCGCGAGGCCAACGAGTACATCAACCCGATCATCGAGGGCCTGTGGAACCCGGACCGCATGCGGGACGCCGAGGAGCCCGAGCAGGGCGTCGGCGAGAGCGACATCTCCGGTGACCAGGGGGTCACGGACCCGGCGCCCAAGCCTGTCCGGGCGGAGGGGGTTCCGGCGTCGTACCACGCCAACGAGCCCACTGCCGGGAAGGTGTTCTTCGATTCCCCGGAGGGCTCGGCGGTCTGCTCGGCGACGGTGGTGGAGGACCCGGCCCACCCGGGCAAGTCCAACCTGGTGTGGACGGCGGGGCACTGTGTGCACGCGGGCAAGAAGGGCGGCTGGTACCGCAACATCGCGTTCGTGCCCTCGTACAACGACGGCGGCAAGGCGGTCGAGGAGCTGGAGAACCCGACCCGTGAGGAGGTCGCCCCGTACGGCGTCTGGTGGGGTGACTGGGCGCAGACCTCGGACCAGTGGATCGAGCAGGGCGGTTCGACGGGCGGGGACGGCGCGCCGTACGACTTCGCGGTGATCCATGTGACTCCCGAGAAGGGCAGTGGCGGCAAGTCGCTGGAGGAGATGGTGGGTTCGGCTCTGCCGGTCGACTTCAAGGCGCCTGCCGTGCCTGATGTCCAGAGTGTGACGGCGATCGGTTACCCGGCCGCGCCGCCGTACGACGGGCAGAAGCTGTACCGGTGCCAGGACCGGCCCGGACGGCTGTCGATCACCGAGTCGGACCCGACGATGTACCGCATCGGATGCACCATGACCGGCGGTTCGTCGGGCGGTGGCTGGGTCGCGACGCGGTCCGACGGCAAGCCGGCGCTGGTGTCCAACACCTCGATCGGCCCGGTGACGTCCGGCTGGCTCGCCGGGCCGCGCCTGGGCGAGGTGGCCAAGGGCGTGTACGACTCGGTGAGCAAGAAGTTCGCGGGTCAGTGATCCAGCGCTGAGCGTGGGGACGGACCGCCGGCGAGCGTCACCAGCCGCATCGCCCGGCGGGACCGGGTGCGCCTCCGTCCACGCAGGCGCACCCGGCATCCGAGCCCTCGCAGGCGGCATAGCGGGCGCGCACCCCGCCGCCATGTACCGCATCGGCTGCACCATGACCGGCGGGTCCTCGGGCGGCGGCTGGTTCCGCGTGCTGAACGGCGAGTCCGTGCTGGTCTCCAACACCTCGATCGGCCCCGCCGACAACACGTGGCTGGCCGGCCCGCAGTTGGGCCACGACGCGGAGGCGCTCTACCGGAACATGAGCAGGACGTACGGCGGTCGTTGATCCCGGCAGCCGGACCGGCACACGGCGCCGGGCGCCCGGACGGACGAACGAAGGCCCGCCCCCGATGACCTCGGGGGCGGGCCTTCGCGATGACCGGGAGGGGTCAGGCGAGCGGTGCCGGGACGTACGGCGCGAGTTCCGCCGCCAGTTCCTCGTGCACCCGCAGCTTGAGCAGCGTGCCCTCCGGGGTGTGCTCCTCGGAGAGGACCTCGCCCTCGTCGTGCGCACGGGCGACCAGCTTGCCGTGCGTGTACGGCACGAGCGCCTCGATCTCGACCGACGGGCGCGGCAGCTCGCTGTCGATCAGCGCGAGCAGTTCCTCCATGCCCTGGCCGGTGCGGGCCGAGACGGCGATGGACCGCTTCTCGACACGCAGCAGCCGCTGCAGCGTGAGCGGGTCGGCCGCGTCGGCCTTGTTGATCACGACGATCTCGGGCACGCCGGTGGCGCCGACGTCCCTGATCACCTCGCGCACGGCCGCCAGCTGCTCCTCCGGTGTCGGGTGCGAACCGTCGACCACGTGCAGGATCAGGTCGGACTCGCCGACCTCCTCCATCGTGGAGCGGAACGCCTCGACCAGGTGGTGCGGCAGATGGCGTACAAAGCCGACCGTGTCGGCCAGCGTGTACAGCCGTCCGCTCGGGGTCTCGGCCCGGCGTACGGTCGGGTCGAGAGTCGCGAACAGCGCGTTCTCAACGAGCACGCCCGCGCCCGTGAGGCGGTTGAGCAGCGAGGACTTGCCCGCGTTGGTGTAACCGGCGATGGCGACGGAGGGCACCTTGTGACGCTTGCGCTCCTGGCGCTTGATCTCACGGCCGGTCTTCATCTCCGCGATCTCACGGCGCATCTTCGCCATCTTCTCGCGGATCCGTCGCCGGTCCGTCTCGATCTTGGTCTCACCGGGACCACGGGTGGCGAGGCCGCCGCCCTTGCCGCCACCCATCTGCCGGGACAGCGACTGACCCCAGCCGCGCAGCCTCGGCAGCATGTACTGCATCTGCGCGAGCGCCACCTGCGCCTTGCCCTCACGGGACTTGGCGTGCTGGGCGAAGATGTCGAGGATCAGGGCCGTACGGTCGATGACCTTGACCTTGACGACGTCCTCGAGGTGGATGAGTTGGCCCGGGCTGAGCTCACCGTCGCAGATGACGGTGTCCGCGCCCGTCTCGAGGACGATGTCGCGCAGTTCCTCGGCCTTGCCGGAGCCGATGTAGGTGGCCGCGTCGGGCTTGTCGCGGCGCTGGGTGACACCGTCGAGCACCAGTGCGCCGGCCGTCTCCGCGAGGGCGGCGAGCTCCGCGAGGGAGTTGTCCGCGTCCTGCACGGTTCCCGAGGTCCAGACACCGACGAGGACGACCCGCTCCAGGCGGAGCTGGCGGTACTCGACCTCGGTGACGTCCTCGAGCTCGGTGGAGAGGCCCGCCACGCGGCGCAGGGCCGCGCGCTCGGAGCGGTCGAACTGGTCGCCGTCCCGCTCTCCGTCGATCTCGTGGCTCCAGGCGACGTCCTCTTCCATCAGGGCATCGGCCCGAAGACCCTCGGGGTGGCTGTGCGCGAAGCGCTTGGTGTCCTGGGAAAAGGAAGAAGAGGAGGTCATTGGATCCTTACGTAGCTGGGAAACCGACTTCTGCGACGGAGTGCGATGTGCTCTGCCGTCACTGTCCACAACGCACGGGCGGTCCGCGAGATTCCCGGCGTTCCGTGCCCTGCCGACCTGACGATGGTCGCACGGCACGGGTCGTCTCGTCACCGGGTTATCGGACGGGAGCGACAGCCCGCCCGGGCGGATTCCGGGGCTCGGTCGGGCCCACCCGGGCGGGTTTCGGGGCCCTGGGGGCCGCATGGCAGCGGCCCTCCTGCCCGTCCCGGGGAGTTCACCCGGGGGCGACCGGCAGGCCGGTGGGCAGCAGCCGTCACGCCCGGTCGCCCCAGCACGTCCTACGCCGCACTCCCGCCCGACGCGACCCGCCTTGCCCCGCCGGCCCCACCAGCCCCACGGGCCCCACCAGCGGACTCCGGCTTCGCGGACGGCGACGGCCCTACAGCCGGCTCCGGACTGGCAGCCGACGCCGGACTGGCAGCCGGCTCCGGCTTCGCGGGCGCCTCCGGCTTCCAGTCCGGATGCCCCGGCATCGGCGGGGTCTTCTCCTCGTACAGCCAGCCTTGGAAGAAGTCGTCCAGGTCGCGTCCCGAGACCTCGGCGGCGAGCCGGACGAAGTCCTCGGTCGCGGCCGTGTCGTCCTGGTGGCGACCCACCCACTCCCGTTCCAGCCGCTCGAACGCCGGCCGGCCGATCTCCTGGCGCAGGGCGTACAGGACGAGGGCGGAGCCGTCGTAGACGACGGGCCGGAAGATGCCGATCTTGTGGCCCGCCTCCGGTGCCTTGGGCAGGGCGGGCGGCCCGCCCGCGGCACGCCAGCGGTCGGAGGCGCCGTAGGCCGCCTTCATCCGGTCCTGCAGCGGCTTGCCGGCCTTCTCCTCGGCGTACAGCGCCTCGTACCAGGTGGCGTGTCCCTCGTTGAGCCACAGGTCGGACCAAGTACGGGGCCCGACGCTGTTGCCGAACCACTGGTGGGCCAGCTCGTGGACCATGATCGACTCGACGTACCACGGGGGGTAGACCGGCTCGGTGAACAGTTCCCGCTCGAAGAGGGAGAGGGTCTGGGTCTCCAGTTCGAAACCGGTGGCGGCATCGGCCATGAGCAGGCCGTAGGCCTCGAAGGGGTAGCGGCCGACCTTGCTCTCCATCCACTCGATCTGGGCGGGCGTCTTCTCCAGCCAGCTTTCGAGTGCCGCGCGGAACTGTGTGGGCACCACGTCCCGGATCGGCAGGCCGTGCGGTCCGGTGCGGTGGAGCACGGTGGATCGGCCGATGGACACCTGGGTGAGTTCGGTGGCCATGGGATGGTGCGTGCGGTACGTCCACGTGGTCGAGCCGCCCGCCCTGTGCGTACCGGCGGGCAGGCCGTTGGCCACGGCCGTGTACCCGTCGGGCGCGGTGACGCGGACGGTGAACATGGCCTTGTCGGAGGGGTGGTCGTTGCAGGGGAAGACCAGGTGGGCCGCGTCGGCCTGATTGGCCATGGCGAGGCCGTCCCCGGTGCGGACCCAGCCGCCCTCGCGACCGTCGGCGGACACGGGATCACTGGTGTGCCGCACGGTGATGCGCACCCACTTGCCGTCCGACACGGAGTCCTCGGGTGTGATCACCAGGTCCTCGCCGGCGGTGCGGAACTGCGCGGGGTCGCCGTCGACCTCGACCGACTCCACGGTGCCGTGGGCGAAGTCCAGGTTGATCCGGTCGAGGTCGGCGGTGGTCCAGGCGTCGATGGTGGTCACGGCGCGCAGCGGCTCGCTGTTGCTGCCGGGGTAGACGAAGGAGAGGTCGTACGCGGCGACGTCGTAGCCGGGATTGCCCAGGTACGGGAAGAGGCGGTCGCCGATGCCCAGCGGCACGGCGGGGGCGCTCGCGGCGACGAGACAGACGGAGACGGCGGAGGCGAGGAGCGCGGCGGAGGTCCGGCGACGGCGGGTGCGGGCGGCTCCGGGGCGAGTGGGGTGAGGGGCGTGGGGGGCGTGGGGCATGCCCCACCGCTACCAGCGTGCGCGGGCGCGGCGAGCGCGGCGCGCACCCGCCCCACCCGATCCGGGGACCGACACGTGCGCCGGGTGCCCGCCGGGACTGGCCGGGGACGGGCCGGCGCAGACGAGCCCAGGGAGCGCGGGCGAGCCCGGGGAGGCCCGGGTGGCGGACATCGGCCTGTCCTGGGCGGAAGCGCCCGCGCGCGGGGCGCTCCCCGCCGGACCGATCGGGGCAGCGGAGGACGCCGGATGACGCGCTGACCGGACCGGCTCAGCCGCCCTGGGTCTGTGGTTGCGTCCGGCTCACGTCGTACACCCCGGCCACGTTGCGCATGGCGCGCATCAGCGTGGGCAGGCGGGCCGCGTCGGGGAGCTGCACGGTGTAGGTGTGGCGCACCTGCTGCTGGGCGGGGGGCTCGACGGTCGCGGAGACGATCTCGGCGCCTTCGAGCGCCATGGCCTCGGTGAGGTCGGCGAGCAGATGCGGACGGACGAACGATTCAGCGACCAGCGTGACCCGGCACTCGGCGGTCTCCCCCCAGCGCACGCCCACCTCCGAGCGCTCCCCGTCCCTCATGCGCGCCACCGCGGCGCACTCCAGGCGGTGCACGGTGACCGCTCCCCCGCGTACGGCGAAGCCGGTGATGTCGTCGGGTGGTACGGGCGTACAGCAGCGGGCGAGCCGGACGCTCGCGCCGGGAAGGTCGGCGAGGACGTCCGCACCGGGCCCGCGCTCGGCACTCGCGCCGCGCCCGCCTCCGGCACTCGAACCGACCGTGGCACCGCGGGCGGCGACGGCGGAACGCTCGGGACCCTGCCCGGAGTCCCCGCCGGCCCCGGCCGAACCGGCGGTGGTCTGCCCCCCGGAAACCGTCCGCTCCCGCGCCTGGCCCTGCGGCGCCCGGCCCTCCTGGGCCTCGGCCTGCGCGGGATGGGCGGCCAGCCACCGCTGGATGGCGATGCGGGCGGCCGGTGTGTGCGCGTGCTCCAGCCACTCCCGCGACGGCTCGGACGCCGGGTCCTGGCCCATGAGGAGCTGGACGGTGTCGCCGTCCTTCAGGACGGTGCTCAGCGTCGCTAGGCGGCCGTTGACGCGGGCGCCGATGCAGGCGTGGGCGTCCTCCCCGTACTGCGCGTACGCGGCGTCCACGCAGGTGGCGCCCTCGGGCAGACCGATCGTGCCGCCGTCGGGACGGAAGACGGTGATCTCGCGGTCCTGGGCGAGGTCCTCGCGCAGGGTGGACCAGAAGTGGTCGGGGTCGGGCGCCGCCTCCTGCCAGTCGAGGAGCCGGGACAGCCAGCCGGGGCGGGTGGGGTCGACGCGCTCCCCGTCGGCCGGGTCGTCGGGGGCCGGTGCGTACGGGTTGCCGAGGGCGACGACGCCGGCCTCGGCGACCTTGTGCATCTGGTGGGTGCGGATGAGGACTTCGACGACCTGGCCATCCTCCCGGGCGACGGCCGTGTGCAGCGACTGGTAGAGGTTGAACTTCGGTACGGCGATGAAGTCCTTGAACTCCGAGACCATCGGCGTCATGCACGTGTGCAGCTCGCCCAGGACGCCGTAGCAGTCGGCGTCCTCGTTCACCAGGACCAGGACCCGGCCGAAGTCCGAGCCGCGGAGCCGGCCGCGCTTGCGCGAGACCCGGTGCACGGAGACGAAGTGACGGGGGCGGATGAGCACTTCGGCGGTGATGTCCGCCTCGCGCAGTACGCCGCGCACCTCGTCGGCGACCTCCGCGAGCGGGTCGTCCGTCCGGCCGGCGTTGCGGACGATCAGTTCCCTGGTCTGCGCGTACTCCTCGGGGTGCAGGATCGCGAAGACCAGGTCCTCCAGTTCGGTCTTGAGGGCCTGGACGCCGAGGCGTTCGGCGAGCGGGATGAGCACGTCACGTGTCACCTTCGCGATGCGCTCCTGCTTCTCGGGGCGCATGACGCCCAGGGTGCGCATGTTGTGCAGCCGGTCGGCGAGTTTGATCGACATGACGCGCACGTCGTTGCCGGTGGCGACGAGCATCTTGCGGAAGGTCTCGGGCTCGGCGGCGGCGCCGTAGTCGACCTTCTCCAGTTTGGTCACGCCGTCGACGAGGTAGCGGACCTCTTCGCCGAACTGGTCGCCAACCTGGTCCAGCGTCACGTCCGTGTCCTCGACGGTGTCGTGGAGCAGCGAGGCGGTCAACGTCGTGGTCTCCGCGCCGAGTTCGGCGAGGATCAGGGTCACCGCGAGGGGGTGCGTGATGTACGGCTCGCCGCTCTTGCGCATCTGACCCCGGTGGGAGGACTCGGCCAGGACGTACGCCCGGCGCAGCGGATCGAGGTCCGCGTCGGGGTGGTGCGCGCGGTGGGCCTCGACGACGTGGCTGATCGCGTCGGGCAGCCGGTCGCGCGCGGCGGGGCCGAGCAGGGCGGCTCTGCCGAGGCGGCGCAGGTCGATCCGGGGGCGGGCCTTTCTGCGTGGCGCTGTCGGCGTCAGCGATCCCGACACCGCGCCCGGCATCGGGCCTGGGGTCACGGAATTCGTGGCCTCCGCACTCATGGGCACCTCCGGCTGCGTCAACCGGCGGACGGGGTGCCCCAGGGCGGACACGGCTCAGGGGGCGGCTTCGGTCCCCCGTCCGGGCCGGTGCTTGATGCTACCGAGCCCACCACGCGTGGCTGGCCGCCTCTCGCCGAGCGTGAAACTGATCACCCATTCGAGGGACGAATGCGAAGTTTGCACCCCTGCATGACAGGGTCGCGTCGAGCGAATTCCCGCCAATTGGCTTGATCTTTATGATCTTTACAGCGCTTTCGGGCCCGGGTGGCCGACAGCACACAGCGGTGACCGAATCGGCTTCACGCGCGCGTGGCGGCGTCCAGCCAGTCCGCGTCGATCTCGCCCTCGGCCACGATGACGGCCGGACCCGTCATCTCGATCTCCCCGTCGGGCCGCTCGGTGATCACCAGGGTGCCGCCGGGCACGTCCACGGTGTACGTCACCGGCATGCCGGTGACCGTGGGGTCGGCGCCGTCGCGGCGGGCGGTGGCCACGGCGACCGCGCAGGCGCCCGTGCCGCAGGAGCGGGTCTCACCGGAGCCGCGCTCGTGCACACGCAGCGCGACGTGCCGCGGGCCGCGGTCGGTCACGAACTCCACGTTCACGCCGTCCGGGTAGGCCGAGGCCGGGCTGAAGGGCGGCGGGGCGTACAGGTCGCCCGCGTGGGCCAGGTCCTCCACGAAGGCGACCGCGTGCGGGTTGCCCATGTTGACGTTGCGCGCCGGCCAGCTGCGCTCACCGACACTCACCGTCACGTCACCCTCGGGGAGGACCGCCCTGCCCATGCCGACGGTGACGTCGCCGTTCTTGGCGAGGTGCACACTCTTCACGCCCCCGCGCGTGGCGACGGCGAGGTCGCCCTCGGTCACGTGCCCGGCGCGCTGGAGGTAGCGGGCGAACACGCGCACGCCGTTACCGCACATCTCGGCGACCGAGCCGTCGCCGTTGCGGTAGTCCATGAACCACTCGGCCTCGGCCGCCATGTCCCGGGCCTCCGGGTGCGCCGCGGAGCGCACGACGTGCAGCAGCCCGTCGCCGCCGATGCCCGCGCGGCGGTCGCACAGGGCGGCGACGGCGGCCGGGGGGAGGTCGATGGCGTTCTCGGGGTCCGGGACGATCACGAAGTCGTTCTCGGTGCCGTGCCCCTTGAGGAAGGCGATCCGCGTGCTCATGTCCTCGATCGTACGGGCTGCCGGACGGGCACGACCGTGCGGGATTCGCGCCCTGGCGCCGGCGCCGCGCGGCGAGAGGAACCGTGCGCCGCTCGCGCCCCGGCGTCAGAGCCGTACGGCGGGGACAACTGTGCGTTGCTCGCGCCCCGGCGCCTGCCGCGCGGGAAGGGCCACGCGGCTCGTGCGCCCCGGCGCGACGGGCGCGCGGACGCGACCGTGCGTTGTTCGGGCGCGGCCGTGCATTGTTCGGACGCAACCGTGCACTGTCCGGGCGCGCGCCGCTCTAGCGAAGCCGCGCCACCCGCCACACGGCCAGGACGACCACGGCGGCCACCACCAGTGCGTACGCCAGGACGACCCGCCAGTCGGGTCTGCGGCCGGAGCCGCGGGCCGGCAGGCCGGGCCAGGTGGAGCCGACGCGGCGGGCCGCCATCATGCCCCAGCCCGCCGCCGTCGAGCAGATCAGCAGACCGAGCATGGCGATGACGGCCCCGCTGTCGCCGAAGTCGAAGGCGAGCGGGAACGCGAACATCAGGGAGCCGAGCGCCGCCAGGGCCACGATCGGGGCGAGCTGCCACAGGCGCAGCCGACGCTGCGGGCGCAGTTCGACCTCGACCTCGTCGGCGAACATCTCCTCCGGCTCGGGGCCGTCGTCCGTCACGCTCGGCGTCTCGTCGGGCCCGTCCTCGCTGAGGCGGTCGGTCTCCGGCTCCGGTCCGTCACCGAACACCGCCCCGTCCCGCTCGGCGCTGACGCGGTCGGTGCTTCGTGCGGTGTCGCGAGGGCCGGCCTCCATCGCCACGCGCCCTCCCAACTAGGACTCAACTCGGTCGATCGAAGCTCGATGATGGCACGCCGCCGAAGGCCCCGATGACGGCCTGGGCGTCCCGATGCCAGGACGTGATCAGGCTGTAACCGGTCGTTCGACCAAGGACAGTGCGAGCTGCGGAAGTCGGGGGAGATCCGCCGCGGCCCCACTCAACCAGTGCACCCGGGGATCGCGCCTGAACCACGAATCCTGGCGGCGCGCGAAGCGCTTGGTGGCACGGACGGTCTCGGCCCGCGCTTCCTCCAGGGTGCACTCCCCGGCGAGCGCCGAGAGCACCTGCTGGTAGCCGAGCGCACGCGAGGCGGTCCGTCCGTCGCGCAACCCCTGCGCCTCCAGTGCGCGTACCTCGTCGACGAGCCCGGCGTCCCACATCCGGTCCACGCGGCGCGTGATGCGTTCGTCCAGCTCCGGGCGCGCCACGTCGACCCCGATCTGCACGGTGTCGTACACCGAGTCGTGGCCGGGGAGGTTGGCGGTGAAGGGCTTGCCGGTGATCTCGATGACCTCCAGGGCGCGGACGATCCGGCGGCCGTTGCCCGGCAGGATGGCCCGGGCGGCCTGGGGATCGGCGGCGGCCAGCCGGGCGTGGAGCGCACCGGATCCGTGCAGCGCGAGCTCCTCCTCCAGCCGGGCCCGGACCTCGGGGTCGGTGCCGGGGAACTCCAGGTTGTCGACGGCGCCGCGCACGTACAGCCCCGAGCCGCCGACCAGGACCGGCCAACGGCCCTGTGCGAGCAGCGCGTCGATGTGCTCGCGGGCCAGGCGCTGGTACTCGGCGACGGAGGCCGTGACGGTGACGTCCCAGACGTCCAGCAGGTGGTGCGGTACTCCCCCGCGCTCCTCGGGCGTCAGCTTGGCGGTGCCGATGTCCATCCCTCGGTAGAGCTGCATGGAGTCGGCGTTGACGACCTCGCCGCCGAGACGCTGGGCCAGGAAGACGCCCAGATCGGACTTTCCGGCCGCGGTCGGTCCGACGACGGCGATGACGCGGGGGGCGGGGGGTGCGCTGCTCACCGGGACAGTCTCGCAAACCTCGAAGCCGGCTCTCGAACGAGTTACGTGACGCCACGCTCGCGGGGTCGTTGCCCGTTGCGAGGTTCCTGCCGCCGGATCACCGAGGCGGTAGCCCGGGCCGCGCAGACGGACGCACCGGGCAACGCGGGTTTTCGCCCGCACGAGTAACGTATGGAGTGGATATGGGCGTGTTTGCACGACTCTTCCGGCGGTCGAAGGCCACAGCGCAGGCGCCTGCCGCCGAAGCTCAGGCCGAGCCGGCGAAGGCCGGGGCCGAGGCGGAGGAGGCGGTAGCCGGGGCCGCGGAGACGCAGGGCGCCGAGACGAAGGGCGCGGAGGCGACCGCGCAGGCGCACGGGCCGGCCGCCGAGGCCACTGCCGAGAGCGCCGAGCCGGAGGGCGTCGACATCCCCAAGCAGCAGTCCACCGAAGAGGCGGCGGACAACGAGGCCGGTGAGGGCGCCCGTACGTGACCGCCCTCCGCGAGGGAAGGTGAACCATGGGTCTGCTGGACAACGTGAAGGCCAAACTGGGCCCGGCCAAGGACAAGGTCTCGGACCTCGCGCAGCGGCACGAGGACAAGATCCACCACGGTCTGGACAAGGCCGCCGAGGCCGTCGACAAGAGCACCAAGGGCAAGTACAGCGACCGGATCCAGTCCGGCACGGGCAAGGCCAAGGGCGCCATGGGCCGGCTCGCGCACAAGGAGGACGGCGCACCGGGCACGGGCGGCACGGCAGCGGCGGCGGGAACGACGTCGACGCCGGGTACCCCTCCGGGGCCGACCGCGGGAGCCACGCCCCCGGATGCGGGCCGCACGGCTCCCCCGCGTGACACGGGCGGCACCACCCCGCCGGACGACGTACCTCCGCCCACCTCCTGATTCGCGCCCGGCACGGGCACGGCACAAGGGCATCGCACAAAAGCACGGCGCACGGCGCACGGCGAACGGGAGGCATCTCGCACGGCACACGCGGGACACCTCGGACGGCCGCGGAGCACCCCCGCTCCCGGCCGTCCGCCGCTCGTCGGGCCTCCGTCGTCTCCGCCGTGTCCGCGGCGTCCGCGGTGTCCGCGGTGTCCGCGGTGTCCGACCGCGTGTCTACGACCAGGTGGCGACGAGGTACCCGACGCCGTACGGCGCGTCCTCGTACAGCAGTGATCCGCCGAGGCCGGCGCCCTCGGCCGCGCCCGCCAGCACCTGCCAGGGAGCCCGGCCGGACACCTTCAGCTCCTGCGCCAGACCGGTGTCCAGGCCACTGAGGGCCGTCACGTCGGCCGCACCGAGCGCACGGGCCACCCCGGCGTCGAACGGCGCGGCGCGTTCGTCGAGGTACCCCGGGGCCTTGAGCGTCCGGCACGCGCTGGCGTCGCCCATGACCAGCAGCGCGACCCGCCCGGCCCGGTCGGCGGCCTCCTGCCCGATCCCGAGGCACCGCTGTGGGGCGAGCTGCTCGCCGACGCCCAGTCCCTCCACGGCCGTGTCACGCCAGTCCGTGCGCTCCAGCAGCCAGGCGGCCACGGCCAGGGAGTACGGCAACCGCCGTTCCCCCTCGGCGTCCCCGGCCGGTCCCAGCCGGACGTCGAGGTCGACGCCGAAGCCCCGGAACGAGCCCGCTGTGCCCTCCGCGTAGGACTCGTACCCGGTGCCCTCCACCGGCCCGACCACCACGAGCCGGTCGGGGCGGGCGGCGGCGAGCACGCCCAGCGCGTCCACGCAGGCGGCTCGCGCGGCGTCCAGTTCCGGTGCCGCGCCCGCGGCGACCTCGGGCACGAGCAGGGGCGGGCAGGGGCAGGCTGCGGCGGCGACAAGCATGATCGGCAGGGTAACGCTCGAGGAGCGCCGCCACCGCGGGCGGCAGCGCTCCCGCCGGGGTCAGTCGCAGCCGCAGCCGCCCGCCGCCACGGGCAACGGCTCGGGAGCGCCGACCTTCGGCAGGCCCAGCATCACACCGACGGGCTTGGACTTCTCGGCCGCGTTGCGCTTCTCCCAGGCGTCACCCGCGCGCGTGCGGCGCACGCCCAGGGCCGGGCCCTCGGCGAGGAGGTGGTGCGGGGCGGCGTAGGTGATCTCGACCGTGACGACGTCGCCCGGGCGGACCTCCTCGTCCGGCTTGGTGAAGTGGACGAGGCGGTTGTCGGGGGCGCGGCCGGACAGGCGGTGGGTGCTGTCGTCCTTGCGGCCCTCGCCCTCGGCGACCATCAGCTCCAGCGTGCGGCCCACCTGCTTCTTGTTCTCCTCCCAGGAGATCTCCTCCTGGAGGGCGACGAGGCGCTCGTAGCGCTCCTGGACGACCTTCTTGGGGATCTGGCCGTCCATCTCGGCGGCCGGGGTCCCGGGGCGCTTGGAGTACTGGAAGGTGTAGGCCTGCGCGAAGCGGGCCTCGCGCACCACGTGCAGCGTCTGCTCGAAGTCCTCCTCGGTCTCGCCGGGGAAGCCCACGATGATGTCGGTGCTGATCGCGGCGTGCGGGATGGCGGCGCGGACCTTCTCGATGATCCCGAGGAAGCGCTCCTGGCGGTAGGAGCGGCGCATCGCCTTCAGGACCGGGTCCGAGCCGGACTGCAGCGGCATGTGGAGCTGCGGCATCACGTTCGGCGTCTCGGCCATGGCGGCGATGACGTCGTCGGTGAAGTCACGCGGGTGCGGCGAGGTGAAGCGCACGCGCTCCAGCCCCTCGATCCTCCCGCAGGCGCGCAGCAGCTTGCTGAAGGCCTCGCGGTCGCCGATGTCCGAGCCGTACGCGTTGACGTTCTGCCCGAGCAGCGTGACCTCGGAGACGCCCTCGGCGACCAGGGCCTCGATCTCGGCGAGGATGTCGCCGGGGCGGCGGTCCTTCTCCTTGCCGCGCAGCGCCGGGACGATGCAGAAGGTGCAGGTGTTGTTGCAGCCGACGGAGATCGACACCCACGCGGCGTAGGCGCTCTCGCGGCGCGTGGGCAGGGTCGAGGGGAACGCCTCCAGCGATTCGGCGATCTCGACCTGCGCCTCCTCCTGCACGCGGGCGCGCTCCAGCAGGACGGGGAGCTTGCCGATGTTGTGCGTGCCGAAGACGACGTCCACCCAGGGCGCCCTCTTCACGATGGTGTCCCGGTCCTTCTGCGCGAGGCAGCCGCCGACGGCGATCTGCATGCCGGGGCGGGCGGCCTTCTTCGGCGCGAGGTGGCCGAGGTTGCCGTACAGCTTGTTGTCGGCGTTCTCCCGGACCGCGCAGGTGTTGAAGACGACGACGTCGGCCTCGCCGTCGGCGCCCTCCGGGGCGCGGACATAGCCCGCGTCCTCCAGCAGTCCGGACAATCGCTCGGAGTCGTGGACGTTCATCTGGCACCCGTAGGTGCGTACCTCGTACGTGCGCGTGCCGCCCACTGACTGGCTCCGGTCGATGCTGCTCATGACGACAAGGGTAGGCGCTCGGCACAGGTGGCTCGGCCGCCTGTGGACAACTCCGCCGGGGGCTCACGGCTCGATGAGCCCGGCCCGGATGGCGTACCGGGTCAGCTCCAGGCGGTCGCGCATGCCGAGCTTCTGCAGGAGGTTGGCCCGATGGCGTTCGACCGTCTTGGCGCTGATGAAGAGCAGTTCGCCGATCTCCTTGGAGGTGTGGCCCTCGGCGACCAGCTTGAGGATCTCCTCCTCGCGCTCGGTGATGGCCCGCTCGGGCACGCCGTCGCCGCGCCGGAGCCGTTCCAGGTAGGAGCGGACCAGGGCCCGCTCGGCGCCCGGGTAGATGAACGGCTGGTCGCGCACGGCCGCCCGGCACGCCTCGACCAGGTCGCGGTCGGCGACGGACTTCAGGACGTAGCCGCTGGCCCCGGCCCTGAGCGCCTCGAAGAAGTACTGCTCGTTGTCGTACATGGTGAGGATGAGGATGTGCAGGCCGGGCAGCCGGCGGGAGAGCTCGCGGGCCGCCTGGAGGCCGGTCATCCGGGGCATGGCCACGTCCAGGACCGCCAGGTCGACGGGGGTCTCCCGGGCCTTGGCCACGGCCTCTGCCCCGTCCCCGGCCTCGGCGACGACGGTGAGGTCCGGTTCGCCGTCCAGGATGAGACGGACCCCGCGCCGCACCAGGGTGTGGTCGTCGGCGAGCAGGACGCGGATCGGGGCGGACATCAGTGGGGTCCTGCGGTGACGGACATCAGCGGGCTTCTTCCGTGACGGGG
Source organism: Streptomyces sp. NPDC026246 (assembly GCF_055567995.1). Classification (NCBI taxonomy): domain Bacteria; kingdom Bacillati; phylum Actinomycetota; class Actinomycetes; order Kitasatosporales; family Streptomycetaceae; genus Streptomyces; species Streptomyces sp. NPDC026246. The sequence continues at coordinate 194,560 of NZ_JBVHPJ010000013.1, forward strand.
ATGCGCAGCAGCACGTCGGTGCCCCCGCCCGGGGCCGGTTCCAGAGCGAGGGCGGCGCCGATCAGCAGGGCGCGTTCGCGCATGCCGGTGATGCCGGCGCCCTCGACGGCCTCGGTGAGGCCGCTGCCGTTGTCGCGCACGAGGAGTTCGACACCGCCGGGGACGGGCCGCAGCCGGAGTTCGGCGCGGTCGGCGCAGGCGTGCCGGGCGGTGTTGGTCAGGCTCTCCTGGGCGACCCGGTAGACGACCAGCTCCGCTTCCGGGCCGAGGGCGGGCAGGTCACCGGTGACGTGGTGGCTCACGGTCAGCCCGTGGGTGGTGAACTCACCGGCCAGCGAGCGCAGGGCACTGGCCAGGCCGAGCTCCTCCAGGACACCGGGGCGCAGCCGGCGTGCGATCCGGCGGATCTCGTCCAGGCCGGCCCGGGTGGCCTCCTGGGCCTGGCCGACCTCCTCGCGCAGGTCCTCGGGCGCCCGGTCGGCGACGCGCTTGAGCTGGAGGAGGACGGCGGTGAGGGTCTGCCCGACCTCGTCGTGCAACTCCCGGGCGATCCGGTGCCGCTCCCGCTCCTGTGCGGACAGGGCCCGGGCGGCGCCCTCGGCCCGCTCGGCCTCCAGCCGGTCGAGCATCGTGTTGTACGTGGTGATCAGACCGGCCGCCTCCGCCGGGCCGCTGACCTCGGGGCGATGTCCCGGGCGCAGCAGGTCGGCGGTGGCCATGGCCCGGTCCAGCCGCTGCAAGGGGACGAGACCGAAGCGCAGCACGAGCGCGTTGCCGGTGAGCAGCACCACCAGGCCGCCGAGCAGGACGAGGGCCTCGCCGGGCAGGACGGGCGTGGACACGGTGACCGGGCCGAGCAGCAACGCGGTGGCCACGACCAGGCCCGCGGCGTCGAGCGAGAAGATCCGCCAGAACAACGACACGTTCCTGGACCCGCTCCTTCCGCCCCTCGCGTACGACACAGCCCGTCCCAGCCTCTCCGACCACCGGCCGCGGCGTATATCCGTCACGACACCCATGTCGTCACCGTACGGCCGGATGGGAGCATGCGGAGGTCGCCGATCCGATGATCGGCCAGCCGAAACTCGACGAACAAGGGGAAGCAACGTGTCAGCTCCGCGCCTGAGGGCGACGCCGCTGCCGGGTATCGGGGTCCAGTACGACCTGGAGACCCGGGAACACCGCCATCTGTCGGTGGTGGCGCACCGCGACGGCACGCGCACGGTGAACGTGTACCGGGCCGACGACCCGGACTCGTGCGCGCACTCCCTGCGGCTGACCGGCTCCGAGGCGGGTTCGCTGATCGACGCGCTGAAGCCGTCGCACCACAGCCCGAGCCTGCTGTACACGACGGATCTGGGGCTGGTCGCCGAGCGGATCGAGGTGCCCGCCACCTCCCGCTGGAACGGCCGGGTCCTGGGCGACACGAAGATGCGGACGGAAACGGGCGCGTCGGTCGTGGCGGTGCTGCGGCGGGCGGAGGCCATTCCGTCCCCGGCGCCGGACTTCCGGCTGGCGGGCGGGGACCGGCTGATCGTCGTCGGGACGCGCGAGGGCGTGGACGCGGCCGCGACGATACTCGAGCGGGAGTGAGCCGGTGCACTCCGCGGTCCTGCTGATCGAGTTCGGTTCCATCATCCTCGGCCTCGGCCTGCTCGGCCGGTTCGCCGCCCGTTTCCGGCTGTCGCCCATACCGCTGTACCTCCTGGCCGGCCTGGCGTTCGGTGAGGGGGGTCTGCTGCCGCTGGGCGCGAGCGAGGAGTTCGTCGCCACGGGTGCCGAGATCGGCGTCATCCTGCTGCTGCTGATGCTGGGCCTGGAGTACACGGCGAGCGATCTGGTCTCCAACCTCAAGACGCACTACCCGGCCGGCCTGGTCGACTGCGCGCTCAACGCGCTGCCCGGAGCGGCGGTGGCGCTGCTGCTGGGCTGGGGCCCGGTGGCCGCCGTGGTGCTGGCCGGTGTCACCTGGATCTCGTCGTCCGGCGTGATCGCGAAGGTGCTGGGCGATCTGGGCCGGGTCGGCAACCGCGAGACGCCGGTGATCCTCAGTGTGCTGGTGCTGGAGGACCTGGCGATGGCGGTCTACCTGCCGATCGTCACCGCGCTGGTGGCGGGGGCCGGGCTGCTGGCCGGAAGCGTGACGCTGGCGATCGCCCTGGGCGCGGCGGGGCTCGTGCTGTTCCTCGCGGTGCGCTACGGCCGGGTCATCTCACGGTTCGTCTCCAGCGACGACCCGGAGAAGCTCCTGCTGGTCGTGCTGGGCCTGACCATCCTGGTCGCGGGCGTCGCGCAGCAGCTGCAGGTGTCGGCCGCCGTGGGGGCCTTCCTGGTGGGCATCGCCCTGTCCGGGGAGGTGGCCGAGGGCGCGCACACCCTGCTCAGTCCCCTGCGTGACCTGTTCGCGGCGGTCTTCTTCGTCTTCTTCGGGCTGCACACCGACCCGTCGAGCATCCCGCCCGTGCTGGTGCCCGCTCTCGGACTGGCCCTCCTCACGGCGCTGACGAAGATCGCCACCGGCTACTGGGCGGCCCGGCGCGCGGGGATCTCCGTCAAGGGCCGCTGGCGTGCCGGCGGTGCGCTCGTGGCGCGAGGCGAGTTCTCCATCGTCATCGCCGGGCTCGCGGTCGCGGCCGGTGTCGAGCCGTCCCTCGGCCCGCTGGCCACGGCCTACGTCCTCATCCTGGTCGTCCTGGGTCCGCTCACCGCGCGTTACACCGAGCCGGTGGCGTCCTGGTGGGCGCGGCGCCGCGAGCCTCGCGCCCCGGAACCGGCGCCCCGGACGGCCAAGGCGGAGGCGGAGGCTCCGGTCGCCGACTGAGCGGTGGGGCGGGGCGGACGGGGCGGCGGGGCGGAACAGGGGGCGGGGCGGCGGGGCGGCGGGACGGCGGGGCGCTCATCGAGCAACGGCGGTGGACGTCTCGTGCCCGCCGTCCCATACCTTGCCGGTTCATGCCCTGCCGGCCCCTGCGCTGCCGACCCTGCCCTGCCGGCCCATGCCGCCGTTTCACGCCCCGCCCGGCGTCCATCCCTGCCGGCGCAGCACGCGCGACACGTCCGGTGCCTCGTAGTGCTCCCCCTTGAGGATCTTGCCGTCCTCGCGGCGGGAGACCGTGCCGTCCGGGCCGATCTTGGTCATGTTGGAGCGGTGGATCTCCGCCAGAACCGCGTCGAGGTCGATGCCGTGGACCAGGGCCGTGCCGTAGGCGACGTACACCACGTCCGCCAGTTCGTGGGCGAGCCGGTCCAGCGGCCCCCGTACCGCCACCTCGGCGACCTCGGCGGCTTCCTCCGCGAGGAGTGCGCCCCGGTGAGCGGCGAGTTCCGGCGGGACCTCCGTCGGGGTGCTGCGGGCGTCCAGGCCGAACGCGCGGTGGAACTCACGGACCAGATCGGCGGGCGAGGCACTCATGCGGCCGACTGTAGTGGCCGCCACCGACACCGGGGGCCGTCGCGGTGGCACCCCCTCCCCTGGTCAGCGAGACCCTCTGGCTGGCAGGATCGCGCGCATGTCCCAGAAGTTCCCCCGTGTCGGCAGGCGCCGGGCCGCGCAGGGCGGCACCGCCGCCGTCCTGGTCCTCGGCCTGCTGCTGTGGTGGCTGCGCCCCTGGGCGGAGGAGCCGCCGTCGGGGACGATCGACTTCAGCACCGGCACGCGCGCGGGGGTCTACCACGAGTACGGCGAGCTGTTGCGCACCGCGATCGACAAGGACATGCCCGACCTGCGGGTGCGGTTGCTGACCAGCGCCGGTTCCCAGGAGAACGTCGCGGACGTGGCGTCGGGCGAGGCCGACTTCGCGATCGCGGCGGCGGACGCGGTCGCCACGTACATGCACGACAACCGCCCGGGGGCCGACCGGCTGCGCGGGGTCGCCCGGCTGTACGACGACTACGTGCAGCTCGTCGTGCCGCCGGACTCGGACATCCGCTCGGTCGCCGACCTGCGGGGCAAGCGCGTGGCGATAGGGCTGCCCGACTCCGGGGTGCGACTGATCGCGAACGGCGTGCTCAGGGCGGCCGGCATCGATCCGGAGAAGGACATCGAGCCGGCCTCGGACGGCATCGACACCGGCCCCAAGCGGCTGGGACACGGCCTGGACGCGTTCTTCTGGTCGGGGGGACTGCCCACGGACGGGCTCAGCCGGCTGGCCAAGAAGTCGGCGTCGGCCTTCCGGTTCGTGCCGATCGACGCCACGCTGGTGGCCGCGCTGCACGAGCAGGGCGGAGCCACGCGCTACTACCGCGCCACGAAGATGCCGGAGTCGGCGTACCCCTCCGTCCAGAACGGCCACCCGGTGCCCACCCTGGCGGTCTCCAACCTGCTGATCACGCGCAGCGACACGGATCCCCGGCTCACCGAGTGGCTCACGCGCACGGTGCTCGACAGCCGGGACCGGATCGGTGCGACCGTCCACTCGGCGCAACTGGTCGACGTGCGCACGGCGATCTACACGGACCCGCTGCAACTGCACGTCGGCGCCCAGCGGTACTACCAGTCGGTCAAGCCGTAGCGGCAGCGGCGGTGCCACGGCCGGAGCCGAGCCCGTTGCCCCCTCCGGGGTGACCGACCGGTCAGCAGAGGGCGATCCCGGCCGAGCATCGGGCGGCGAACCCAGTCGGACCTCGGGCGGCGAACCCAGTCTGGCCTCGGACGGCGAGCCCGCTCGGATGGGACGGCGGACCGGCTCACATCCGGATCCGGGGTGCCGAGCGCGGTCAGACGGCGGGCGCGGATCGCGGCACGCGTACGGTCACCCGCAGCCCGTGCGGCTCATGGTGGTCATAGGCGATCGTGCCGCCGCCCGCCGCGAGGAGCGCCCGGGAGATGGACAGGCCGAGGCCGGAGCCCTTGACGTTCTGGTGGCGGCCGCTGCGCCAGAAGCGGTCGCCGACACGGGCGAGTTCCTCGTCGGTGAGGCCGGGCCCGTGATCGCTCACGGTGACGGTGACGGTGTCCCCCTCCGAGGCGACGGCCACCTCGACGGTCCCGCCGTCGGGCGTGAACTTCACCGCGTTGTCGACGACCGCGTCCAGCGCGCTGGACAGGGCGACCGGATCGGCCCAGGCGGTGGTCGGCGGGCAGTCGCCGACCAGGGTCACGCCCTTGGCATCGGCGGTCGGGGACCAGGCCGCCAGGCGTTCCGCGGTCAGCTCACCGATGTCGGTGACTCTCAGGTCGGCCTCGCTGTGCTCCGCCAGCGCGAGGTCGAGGAGGTCGTCCAGGACCTGGGCGAGGCGCTTGCCCTCGGTCTGGACGGAGGCGATCTCCTTGTTGCCCTCGGGCAGTTCGAAGGAGAGCAGCTCGATGCGCAGCAGCAGCGCCGCGAGGGGGTTGCGCAACTGGTGCGAGGCGTCGGCGACGAAGGCGCGCTGCTGCTCCAGCACGTCCTCCACGTTGTCCGCCATCTCGTTGAACGACCGGGCCAGCCGCCGGAGTTCCGGCGGTCCCCCGGCCGCGGCGACCCGGGACTTCAGCCGCCCGGTGGCGATGTCGTGCGTGGTGGCGTCCAGCACCCGTACGGGCTTGAGCACCCAGCCGGTGAGCCGCAGGGCGGCGCCGACGGCCAGCAGCATGGCGGCGAACTCGCCCGCGCCGATGAGCAGCCAGCCGTGCAGGGTGCGCGAACGCAGCTGACCCGTGGGCGAGTCGGTGACGACGACCGCGACGACGTCCCCGTCGCGGATGACCGGCGAGGCGACCACGAGCTTGCGCTGCTGCCAGGGCCAGACCTGCTGCGGGTCGTGGCTGCGGCGGCTGAGCTTCGCCTCGTCGAAGGCCTCGCGGACCTCGCCCTCCTCGGGCAGGGACCAGCGTGCCGGTGCCTTCGCCATGGCGCTGCCGTTGCGGTAGAAGACACCGGCGCGGATGCCGTAGACCTCGTGGTAGCTGCGCAGTTCGCTGCTGAGGGTGGCCAGCCGCTCGTTCTCGAAGGCCCCCGTGGGGCCCTCGGGCGAGTCGGTGACGAACTGGGCGAGGGCCGCGAACCGGGCGGTGTCGTCGATCCGGTCGACCACGACCTTCTGCTGCTGTGCGCCGGCCAGGCTGACGGCGAGGGGCACCCCGAGGGCGAGCAGCACGGCCGCCATCAGGACGATGAGCAGCGGGAGCAGACGCGTGCGCACCCGGCCCCGCTATCCGGCGGGCGCGACGAGCCGGTAGCCGACCCCGCGCACGGTCTCGATGAGGGCGGGCATGCGCAGTTTGGCCCGCAGGGAGGCGACGTGCACCTCCAGGGTGCGCCCGGTCCCCTCCCAGCTGGTCCGCCACACCTCGCTGATGATCTGCTCCCGGCGGAACACCACGCCGGGCCGCTGCGCGAGAAGGGCCAGCAGGTCGAACTCCTTGCGGGTCAGCTGGACCACCGCGCCGTCCACGCTGACCCGGCGCGTGGGGAGCTCGATGTGCACGGGCCCGAGCCGCAGGGCGGTCTCGATGCCGCTGGAGGTGTCCTCGTGCGAGGTGCGCCGGCTGACCGCGTGGATCCGGGCGAGCAGTTCCCCGGTGTCGTACGGCTTCACCACGTAGTCGTCGGCGCCCAGGTTGAGGCCGTGGATGCGCGAGCGCACGTCGGCGCGGGCGGTGACCATGATGACCGGGGTGGCCGTGCGCTTGCGGATCTTGCCGCACACCTCGTACCCGTCCTGGTCGGGCAGGCCGAGGTCGAGGAGGACGACACCGAAGCCGTCGCTCTCGGGGACGAGTGCCTGGAGGGCCTCCTCACCGCTGCGCGCGTGGGTGACGTCGAAGCCGTGCCGCGCCAGGACCGCCGACAGGGCGGCGGCGACGTGGTTGTCGTCCTCGACGAGCAGCAGTCTCACCCGGGCCCCCTTCGGTTCACTGGTCGTACGATCCAGGTGTGTACAAAAACGCGTGCACGCGCGCGCGTGCACCTTGTGCAGTCACGCTGATGGATGAGCACGCCGTCAAGAGGGTTCCGGTTGCGAGGAGCTTCCGTTACCCGGCTGGTATGAGCGCTGCTCGCAAGTGCTACGACTAGTGTCCGATTGCTATCGGATCGTGATGCTCAGATTCACCTCAGATGTAATGACGCAGGTCGTAGAGGGTTACTACTGTCCTCCGAAACCGAGGAGGACGGAGCCTGAGAGCGATGACCGAAGTATCGGTGGCCAAGGAAGATGTGGCCGCGACCGGCGATCTGGTCGTCCTGAAGAGCGTCAACAAGCACTTCGGCTCGTTGCACGTACTCCAGGACATCGACCTGACGATCGCCCGCGGTGAAGTCGTCGTGGTCATCGGACCCTCCGGGTCCGGCAAGTCCACCCTGTGCCGCACCATCAACCGGCTGGAGACGATCGACTCCGGCTCGATCACGATCGACGGCAAGCCCCTGCCCGCCGAGGGCAAGGCGCTGGCCCGGCTGCGCGCCGACGTCGGCATGGTCTTCCAGTCCTTCAACCTCTTCGCGCACAAGACCGTGCTCGAGAACGTGATGCTCGGCCAGATCAAGGTCCGCAAGAAGGACAAGAAGGCGGCCGAGGACCGGGCCCGCTCCCTGCTCGACCGGGTCGGTGTGGCCGCGCAGGCCGACAAGTACCCGGCACAGCTCTCCGGCGGCCAGCAGCAGCGCGTGGCGATCGCGCGGGCGCTGGCCATGGAGCCGAAGGTCATGCTCTTCGACGAGCCGACCTCCGCGCTCGACCCCGAGATGATCAACGAGGTGCTGGAGGTCATGCAGCAGCTCGCCCGCGACGGCATGACGATGATCGTCGTCACCCACGAGATGGGTTTCGCACGATCGGCTGCAAACCGCGTGGTGTTCATGGCGGACGGCCGAATCGTCGAGGAGGCTGCGCCCGACCAGTTCTTCAGCAACCCGCGCAGCGACCGTGCCAAGGACTTCCTGTCGAAGATCCTGCACCACTAGGCGCGCGCGTTGCTCCGGCGACGCTCCGCCTCACCCGTAACGACGGCTCTTTCTCTTCACGGCAAAGGATGTTCACGATGAAGCTCCGCAAGGTCTCCGCCGCGGCCGCCACGGCTCTCGTCCTCGCTCTCACCGCCACCGCCTGCGGTGGTGACGACAGCGGTGACTCGAACGGCTCCGGCTCCGGCGGCGGCAAGACGATCAAGATCGGCATCAAGTACGACCAGCCCGGTCTGGGCCTGAAGGAGCCCGACGGTTCCTTCTCCGGTTTCGACGTGGACGTGGCGACGTACGTGGCCAAGGAGCTCGGCTACAAGCCCGACCAGATCGAGTTCGTCGAGACGAAGAGCGCCGACCGTGAGAACGCGCTGTCCCGCGGTGACGTCAAGCTGATCGCCGCCACGTACTCGATCACCGACGAGCGCAAGCAGAAGGTCGACTTCGCCGGTCCGTACCTGCTGGCCCACCAGGACCTGCTGGTGAAGAAGGACTCGGACATCACCAAGGCGACGGACCTCAACGACAAGAAGCTGTGCTCGGTCGCGGGTTCGACGTCGGCGCAGAACGTCAAGAAGGACTTCGCCCCCGATGCTCAGCTGGACCAGCGTGGTGGGTACTCGGAGTGCCTCTCCGCCCTTCAGAACGGTGGGGTGGACGCCCTCACCACCGATGACTCGATCCTCGCCGGCTACGCCGCGCAGGACCAGTACAAGGGCCAGTTCAAGCTTGCCGGCCTGAAGCTGAGCAACGAGAACTACGGCGTGGGCGTCAAGAAGGGCGACAAGGCGACCCTCGACAAGGTCAACGCCGCCCTGGAGAAGATGGTCAAGGACGGCGCCTGGGACAAGGCCGTCAAGGAGAACTTCGGCCCGGCGAACTACAAGAACGAGCCCGCCCCGAAGATCGGCCAGATCGTCCAGTAACGCGGGAACTCCGCCGACGCAGGATGTCCGCAGGTTCTGCGGGTGTCCCCAGACGCGCCGCCGTCGCTGCTCTGACGGCGGCGCGCCACGTCCGCCCCCTACGCCACACACCCGGAAGCGCGGGAGATCGTGTTCGACTTTCTTTCAGACTATGACGACCCGACCCTGCTGGGCGCTTTCTGGGTCACCATCCAGCTCACCGTCTTCTCGGCCGTCGGTTCGCTGATCTTGGGCACCATCCTGGCGGGGATGCGGGTCAGCCCGGTCCCGCTGATGCGCGGCTTCGGCACGGCCTACGTGAACATCGTCCGAAACATTCCGCTGACCGTCATCATCGTCTTCACGTCCCTCGGCCTCGCCGACATCTTCGGCGTGACCATGGGCGCACCCGACAACTTCGAGACCAAGTTCTTCCGCCTGGCCGTGCTCGGCCTCACCGCGTACACGGCCGCCTTCGTCTGTGAAGCCATCCGGTCCGGCATCAACACCGTGCCTGTCGGACAGGCCGAGGCGGCACGGGCCATCGGACTCAGCTTCAGCCAGGTGCTGCGGCTCGTGATCCTGCCCCAGGCATTCCGTTCCGTCATCGGCCCGCTGGCCAACGTCCTGATCGCGTTGACCAAGAACACGACGGTCGCGGCCGCGATCGGTGTGGCGGAAGCGGCGCTCCTGATGAAGGAAATGATCGAGAACGAGGCTCAGACGCTGTTCATCGGCGCGATCTTCGCCTTCGGATTCGTGGTACTGACCCTGCCCACTGGCCTCTTCCTCGGTTGGCTGAGCAAGCGACTGGCGGTAAAGCGATGACCTCCGTTCTTTACGACACCCCTGGCCCCAAGGCCAAGCGGCGGAATGTGATCTTCACGGTCGTCTTCTCCGTCTTGCTCGCCCTGCTCCTGTGGTGGGTCTGGCAGACACTGGACGACAAGGGCCAGCTGAAGTGGGCCCTGTGGAAGCCCTTCACCACGTCCGAGGCCTGGACGACGTACCTGCTTCCCGGTCTGGCCGACACGCTGAAGGCTGCTGCCCTTTCGATGGTGATCGCCCTTCCGCTGGGCGCCGCCCTCGGCATCGCACGCATGTCGGACCACCGCTGGGTGCGCATCCCGGTCGGTGCGGTCGTCGAGTTCTTCCGGGCCATCCCGGTCCTGCTGCTGATGCTGTTCGCCAACGAGCTGTACGTCCGCTCCACGGGCATCCCGAGCGACGAACGACCGCTGTACGCCGTGGTGACCGGCCTGGTGCTCTACAACGCCTCGGTCCTCGCCGAGATCGTGCGGGCCGGCATCCAGTCCCTGCCCAAGGGACAGTCGGAAGCCGCCATGGCGATCGGCCTGCGGAAGAGCCAGACGATGGCCGGCATCCTGCTGCCGCAGGCGGTCGCGGCCATGCTGCCCGCCATCGTCAGCCAGCTGGTCGTCATCGTGAAGGACACCGCACTGGGCGGCGTGATGCTCGGGTTCACTGAACTGCTCAATTCCCGAAGCACCCTCGCAGCCAACTACGCGAACGTGATCCCCAGCTTCATCGTGGTGGCGGTCATCTTCATCATCCTGAACTTCATCCTCACGTCCTTCGCCTCGTGGCTCGAGGGCAGGCTGCGCCGAAGCAAGCGGAGTTCGGGAGCCGTCCTCGGTGCCGACAAGGTCGACGACCTCAACGCGGCCGAAATCTAGAACGTCAACTGAGGCACTCCGACCGGCGCAGAGAGTCCAGGCGCGTCCGCAGGACCGTTCAACCCGAGGAGTCGCCTGGTCAAGTCGGGATCCCTTCCCGCAGAGCCTCACAGCGCCACAGGCGCTGAATGGCCTGTTCCCTCACAACATGCGTGTGGCCCGCCGTAGCGAACGGCGGGCCACACGCATGAGAGCTTCCCGGGTATCAGCCGACGGGCTTGATGCTCTTGCTTCCCGTACGGTCCATCGGCTCCAAGTGGACGGTGAGCGTCACGGATGCCTTCATGTCGCCCATCGGAGTCAGGAAGACAGACTTGTTACAGCCTGTCACTTCTTGCTCGACAGTGTCGACATCACTGCCCCACTTCACAGCCGCACGCGCCTTCCAGGTCGCACAGCCGGAGTAGGAAACGCGGATCGAGTGCTTACGGAGATTTGGGAGAGAGGTGCTTCGATACTGCTTGTCCGAGTACTTGTGAGCTGTACCGCCGGACACGTTGATCTGACCGGTCACAGTTCCGAGGTAGACCTCGGACGAGCTGTCGGCGCTTGCCGGTAGCGCCATGAGACCGATCAAAAGGCTCGCACTTCCGAGGGTGGCAGCAAATCCGCCGGCCAGCGCATTTCGCATCATTACCTTCTCACGTTCCTCTCTCATGCGGGGTGGTTACCCCATTCCCACGGCCAAGTGTCCTGGTAAGAACCGGAGACGCCAACATAGGTGATGGTCCCCTGCGCCCAGAAGGCCTTGCACTTGCTCTTGCCCGGGAGAGGATTGATGATCGTGCTGTTCTTCAGAGCTTCGGACTCGTAGTACACACGCTTCCCGGTGCTCTTACAGACGACTTCGCCCTTTATCGAACCCACGCGAGCGCGGCAGCTGCTCTTTCTCGAGAAATCGACTTTGAGGTACGTACCGAACTGATCCGAGTCGTACCACGCCTTGATCTGTGGACCGCCGCAGCCTGCCGCCGCCCGGGGAGCGGCGGCCGTGGGGGCAGCCATGGCCGGCGCAGCTCCGAGCAGAAGAACCAGCGAGCCACCAATGGCGGCCAGACCTTTTCGCGTGCGGGTAAGGCTTCGACTGACTGCCGCAGCTTCGTCGCGCTTCATATCCCCTCCGTTTGTAGCTGGATCCGGGTGACATGAATTCTCTGCCGGTGGTCGATTCGCCGAGACCCCCCACCCGGCGCCTCACCTCGGGACACTCCCATATCAGGGGGTTGACTGCGCACGAAGGACCACGACATGCCACTCAAAATGCCTCAAACAGCACACACTTCTTCAGCAACACAGTCGGTGGCACCTCGATTCTGATTCTCAGCAGCTCTAGAGTGACAGAATGAGGTCGTAGGCAATCGGCCCGACCAGCCGACATGAGCGAATTCAAAGTTCGCGCCTACGCGGACCGCTGTACACAGGAAGGGTAAAACGGGGTTCTGCATGATACGCGTTGCAATAGTATGTCCGGACAGCATTGTCCGAGCCGGCCTTCGCGCCTTGGTGGAGTCCTGCGCGGATTTCTGCGTGGCTGCAGAAGCAGAGGCGCATCGCCCCCTCCACATGGTGAAAAGGGTACGCCCGAACGTCATACTGACCTGCACCCCGAGCACGGGGGAATCCATCCTACTTCTCAAGCGTCTCCATCAGAGCGGAAAGCCAGCCGCAGTTCTCATGCTCACCGACCGCCTGAAAAAGAAGGAGGCACGACGTCTCTTTCTGCACGGCGCGTCCGGACTACTCCTCAAAGATTCAGCCGGAGACCACCTGCACTGGGCCATACCGGCGTTGACTCAGGGCGCACACGTACTCTCTCCCGAGTTCTCGGAGTCACTGATTCATGAATACGTGGGGCCGCCGCGGATGCAGTGCACGATCCCCTCTTCGCCATTCCACGACTCCGGCCTTTCTCGGCGCGAGAGGGAGGTACTGACACTGGTAGGCGACGGACTGTCCAACAAGGACATCGGCGAAGCTCTCGGCATCCGTCCTGACACTGTCAAGGACCACTTGAGCTCCCTCTACGCCAAGCTCCGTGTCAAGAACCGCATGCAAGCAGCGCGGATGGCGTGGCAGTGGGAGGACCTGAGCAGCCGCCTGGCCGGTACTCGTATGGCCTGACCTCCGGAGCAGCGGCATGATCGCCACTGCCCCTGGTCACTTGACGCAAGCACCCGCAATAGGTTGCATACGTTCTGTGATCGTGCACCCTGCTCCACCTTCGTGTTCGCCTACGTCTTCCAGGACAACACCACGGGCAGGGGGCGCCGCGCCGTGGATCCGGTGATCGTCGTCGGAGCGGGGCCCGTGGGGCTCACGCTCGCACTGGCGCTGGCACGGCAGGAGGTGCCGTGCGTGGTCCTCGACGAGGGCCCGGGCAAGGACGAACCCCGTGCCGCGCGGACCGTCGTCCTGCGCGAGGACACCGCCGCTCTCATGGAACGGCTCTCCGGTGTTCCCCTGTCACGCCTCGGCGCGCATTGGGCCGGATGGCGGTCGATGCGGCGCAAGCAGGTGATGCGCGAGGTCGTCTTCGACGGCCCCGAGCCCTCCCCGCTGCACATCGCCCAGCACGTCCTGACCGGCGCCCTGCGCGAGGCCCTCGCGGACGAACGGCTCGTCAAGATCGCGGTGGAGAGCCGGCTGGACGCGCTGGAGCAGGAGCCTTCGGGCGTCACGGCCCACACCCGCGGCCCCAAGGGCACCTGGTGGCGAGGCAGTTACCTGGTGGGCTGCGACGGCCCCCGCTCGACCGTGCGCAAACTCCAGGACATCCGCTTCCCGGGCCGTACTGCGGTGGAACGTCACGCCGTCGCCGCGCTGCGGACGGACCTGCCCTGGCACGACGAGGCGTTGCTGCACCGCATGCCGCCCTGGCGCATGTCGGGCCCCTCGGCCGGTGAGGTCACCGCGCGACCGCTGCCGGACGGCGTGTGGCGCCTGGACTGGCTGCTGCCCCCCGGCAAGGACCTGGTCACCCCGGAACTGCTGCTGAACCGTATCCGCGAGACCCTGGCCGGCTGGTCGGGCGGCACGGTCCCGCCGTACGAACTGCTGGACACCGGTGTCCACACGGTCCACCACCGCCTGGCCCGGCGCTGGCGTGCCGACCGCGTCTTCCTCGCCGGGGACGCGGCCCATCTGCTCGGCGCCCTGGGCACGCACGGTCTCGACGAGGGGCTGCGCGACGCCGACAACCTCGCCTGGAAACTGGCCGCGGCCTGGCACCACGGCCCGCACGACGCCCTCCTGGACAGCTACCAGAGCGAGCGCAGGGCGGTCGTCGCCGCCCGGCTGCGTGCCGCCGACCAGGCGCTGCCGGTGCTGCGCGGCGGCGGAGGGCTGCGTTCCTACGTGCCCGGCTCCGCCAAGGGCCACGACACCCTCCTCACGGAAGGGCATCTGGGGCACGGCCAGCTGGGCGCGCCGGGCGCGTACGGCGATTCACCGCTCGCGCCGCGCGACCTCGAGGGCGAGACCCCCGTGGACACGGCGCCCGGGGCGCCCGTCACCGACGTGCGGGTCACCGCGGAGGACGGCACCTTCGTACGGCTGCGGGACCGGCTCGGCAGGGGCGTGCTGCTCGTGGTGCTGATCGCGCCGGGTACCGGCGTGTGGGAGCGCAAGCACTGGGCCAAGGCCGGCCTCATGCCCCGGCTCGCGGCAGCCGTGACGGCGCTCCCGCACCCGGCCGAACTGCTGGTCGCCGAGGCTTACCCGGGCGCGGCCGCCCACACCGTCCTGTTGATCCGCCCCGACGGGCATCTCGTCACCGCGCTGAGCGGAGTGCGCCCCGCCGATCTGTACGCCGCGGCGGAGGCCGCCGTGGGCGGACCGGTGAAGGCCCAGGCCGGGGCCGGTGCCTCCGTCGGGGCGCCCTGACGCTGACGCGCTACCGCCTCCGCCTCCGCCACCGCCTCCGACGTGCTCACTGTCACCGTGCGTCCGCATGGTGACAGTGAGTTGACCGGCTTGGGCGGCCGTGGTGTACTCCGGTGCGTGACCGACACCTGTGTGCGCCTGTGGCGGAGGGTCCATATGGACCTCGTCCGCTATGCGGGCTGCGTGTGTCGCCCGTCCTGCTGACTTCGCATCTCCCCACTCTCCGAGCGCGCCGCGGCCCCTTCGCGTCGGCTGCCGCGTCCTCTTCGCGAACCTTCACCAGGACTTCAGGACGGCACCCGTGTCTGTATCCCCCTCAGCGTCTCCTTCTGCGTCTCCTTCCGCTTCCCCTGCCGTTTCCCTCTCCGGTTCGGCTCCCACCCAGGCGGACCTCTACGACTTCGTGCGGCGGACGGCCGCCGACAGCAAGCTGATCTCCTCCCTGCCGCTGGACCCGGAGGGTCGTACGTGGGTACGACTCGACGGCCCCCGCGGCAGCGAGGCCTGGCTGATCGGCTGGCCGCCGGGCACGGGCACCGGCTGGCACGACCACGCCGACTCCGTCGGCGCCTTCCTGACCGCGTCGGGTGAGCTCAAGGAGAACTCGCTCGCCGCCCGGCTGCCCACCGACGGGTGGAAGACCCTCGAGCTCAGCGAGGGCGTGGACCGGGAGCGACGACTGGGCGTCGGCCAGGGCCGCGCCTTCGGCCGGCACCATGTGCACGAGGTGCTGAACGAGTCCCCCGACCGGCACGCGATCTCCGTCCACGCCTACTACCCGCCCCTGCCGCAGATCCGCCGTTACAGTCGAAGTGGCCCCGTGCTGCGACTCGAGCAGGTCGAGCGACCGGAGGACTGGCAGTGAGCGTCACGGAAGGTGCGAGCGGCGCACAGCCGCCCATAGGCATCGACGAGTTCCTGGAACGGGTGCGCGCCGGTTACGCGCGCATCGCACCGCAGGAAGCGTACGAGGCGGCCCGGACGGGGGACGCACTGCTGGTCGACATCCGCTACGCGGCCCTGCGCGAGCGGGACGGTCTCGTCCCGGGCGCTGTCGTCGTCGAGCGCAACGAACTGGAGTGGCGTCTCGATCCGCAGGGCTCCCACCGCCTCCCCGAGGCGACGCGTCACGATCTGCGCATCGTCGTCTTCTGCAACGAGGGCTACGCGTCCAGCCTGGCGGCCCATTCCCTGCATCAGCTGGGCCTGCACCGGGCCACCGACCTGGCCGGTGGCTTCCAGGCCTGGAGGGCCGCCGGGCTACCGGTGGAGTGAGCCGCCCCCGCTTCTCATGCTCTGTGTGGTGCCCGGTACCGACCCGACCGGGCTCGTGAGGGAAGTGGGGGTCCTCCCGACGGCGCCCCGGCTCAGTACCCTTCGCCTCCCAGGAACTCCGTGTCCTCCCCCTCCTCCAGCGCCTGCCGGACCACTCTCAGGGCCATGCCCTCGGGGTAGCCCTTGCGGGCGAGCATGCCGGCGAGGCGGCGGAGCCGCTTGTCGCGGTCGAGGCCCTGGGTGGAGCGGAGTTTGCGGGCGACCAGCTCGCGGGCGGTCGCCTCCTCCTGCTCGGAGTCCAATTGGGAGACGGCCTCGTCGATGAGGGTCGCGTCGACGCCCTTGGTCCGCAGTTCCCTGGCGAGGGCCCGCCGGGCCAGGCCCCTGCCGTGGTGACGGGACTCGACCCAGGCGTCCGCGAAGGCACTGTCGTTGATGAGGCCGACCTCTTCGAACCGCGACAGCACCTCTTCGGCCGCGTCCTCCGGGATCTGCCGCTTGCGCAGGGCGTCGGCGAGCTGCTTTCGGGTCCGCGGGGTCCCGGTGAGCAGGCGCAGGCAGATCGCCCGAGCCTGCTCCACCGGGTCTGCCGGAAGCGCCCCCTGCTCCGCCCTCGAAGAGGAGGGGGCGCCTTCGTCCTCGGCACCGGCCGTCTCGCCGAAGCCGCGCCGGCGACGCCCTCGCCGGCCGCGCGGCCCGCCGTCACGCGAGCCACCCCGAGGAGAGCCTCCCTCGGGCGAGCCGCCCCCGTGCGACTCGTCCCCGAAGGGCGCGCTCCCGTACCCGTGCTCCGCTTCCCCGGCCGAGTCGGTGTCGCCTCCGGTGCCCCTCCCCCGGGGGGCACCGGAGGCGGCGTACTCGTACTCCGCCCAGTCGGTTCGTCGTGTCACGGGTCAGCTCTTGGCTGCGGCGGCCTTGGACTTGCTGGTCTTCGCCGCTGCCGGGGCGGGAACGGCCGGCGTCTCGGCCGGGGCGGAGACCGCCGCGTCGGTGCCCGGCTCGGCGGCGGCCGGCTCCTCCGGACGCACCCCGACGCCCAGCTTCTCCTTGATCTTCCTCTCGATCTCGTTGGCCAGGTCGGGGTTGTCCTTCAGGAAGTTGCGCGCGTTCTCCTTGCCCTGGCCGAGCTGGTCGCCCTCGTACGTGTACCAGGCACCGGCCTTGCGGACGAAGCCGTGCTCCACGCCCATGTCGATCAGACCGCCCTCGCGGCTGATGCCCTGGCCGTAGAGGATGTCGAACTCGGCCTGCTTGAAGGGCGGCGCGACCTTGTTCTTGACGACCTTGCAGCGGGTGCGGTTGCCGACCGCCTCGGTGCCGTCCTTCAGGGTCTCGATGCGGCGGATGTCGATGCGCACCGAGGCGTAGAACTTCAGCGCGCGGCCACCGGTCGTGGTCTCCGGGGAGCCGAACATGACGCCGATCTTCTCGCGCAGCTGGTTGATGAAGATGGCGGTGGTCTTGGACTGGTTGAGCGCGCTGGTGATCTTCCGCAGAGCCTGGCTCATGAGCCGGGCCTGCAGACCGACGTGGCTGTCGCCCATCTCGCCCTCGATCTCCGCGCGCGGGACGAGCGCGGCGACGGAGTCGATGACGATGAGGTCGAGGGCACCGGAGCGGACCAGCATGTCCACGATCTCCAGGGCCTGCTCGCCGTTGTCGGGCTGGGAGAGGATGAGGTTGTCGATGTCGACGCCGAGCTTCTTCGCGTACTCGGGGTCGAGGGCGTGCTCCGCGTCGACGAAGGCGACCTGGCCGCCGGCCTTCTGCGCGTTCGCCACCGCGTGCAGGGTCAGGGTGGTCTTACCGGAGGACTCCGGTCCGTAGATCTCCACGACGCGGCCGCGCGGGAGGCCGCCCACGCCGAGAGCCACGTCCAGGGCGGTGGAGCCGGTCGAGATGACCTCGATGGGCTCCATGGACCGCTCGCCCATGCGCATGACCGCGCCCTTGCCGAATTGCCGTTCAATCTGTGCGAGAGCGGCATCCAGCGCCTTCTCGCGGTCGGTTCCTGCCATGGGTTCCACCCGATTTGCTTGAGTCGATCGCTTCACGTCAATGACGCTAACGCCTGCCACTGACAATGCGTCCTGACGCCCGTCCGGCCTGTGGATAACTCGGGCCCTTCTCCACCCAAACTACGTCGAAACGCCCGCCGTTGAGCCTTGCCGGTGCACCCCATAAGAATGGATGTTCGATTTTGGTGTCAAGCGCACCACGCGGCACCCGCGTGTCATCTTCCTCGGTGCCCGGCCGGGGCGTCCCATGCGTCCACCGGGGCGACCCACGGGTCCACCGGGGCGTCCCGCACGTCCCTCACCGCAGTGGTCGGGCCTGCGGCCGAGCACGCGACGTCAGGAGGAGTCCCCTCCGGTGCCCTCGTCGTCGTGCCGCTCCGCCCTCGTGCCGCGCCGCGTCCCCCACAGCCCTCTGGCTCGCACGAGCAGTCCCGGCCCCTCCGCGCGCCAGCGATGGCCCTGCACCCGTGGGTCGTCGGTGACGTCGTAGCGCTTCACGTACGCGCCCAGGAAAGCCTGCAGCGTGGCGATGGCGGGGATGGCGATCAAGGCACCGACCGCGCCGAGCAGGGCGGTGCCGGCGATGACCGAGCCGAAGGCGACGGCGGGGTGGATGTCGACGGTCTTGGACGTGAGCTTGGGCTGCAGCACGTAGTTCTCGAACTGCTGGTAGATCACGACGAAGATCAGCACCCACAGCGCGTACCAGGGGTCGACCGTGAACGCGATCAGCATCGGCAGGGCGCCGGCGAGGTACGTGCCGATGGTGGGGATGAACTGGGACACCAGCCCCACCCACACGGCGAGCACGGGCGCGTAGGGCACGTCCAGAGCCTGGAGCAGCACGAAGTGCGCCACGCCGGAGACCAGGGCCATCAGACCGCGCGAGTAGATGTAGCCGCCGGTCTTGTCGACGGCGATCTCCCACGCGCGCAGCACCTCGGCCTGGCGGGCGGGCGGCAGGACGGAGCAGATCGTGCGGCGCAGCCGCGGGCCGTCGGCCGCGAAGTAGAACGAGAAGAGCGCGATCGTCAGCAGCTGGAAGAGGCCCCCGATGACCTGGGCGGACACGTCCAGGACGCCCGTGGCGCTGTTCTGCACGTAGTTGCGCAGCCAGTCGGAGCGGAGCAGGCCCTCCTGGATGTCGACGCGCTTCAGGTCGGTCTTGAAGTGGGCGTTGACCCAGTTGATGACGGAGTCGAGGTAGTCGGGGAAGCCTTCGACCATCCTGATGATCTGGCCCGCCAGCATCGATCCGAGCAGCGTGACGAAACCGGCCGCCACGATCAGCACGCCGATGAAGACGACGAACGCGGCGAACCCCCTGCGCATGCCGCGCGCGGCCATCCAGCCGACCGCGGGCTCGATGGCGAGCGCCAGGAAGAACGCGATGAGGATGTTGATCAGCAGCCCGGTGAGCTGGTGGAAGGCCCAGCTGCCGAGCTGGAACGCGGCGACGAGGGCGAGCGCGAGCACCAGGGCGCGCGGCAGCCAGCGCGGCATGCGGCCGCTCGGTCCGGCGGTGCCGGACGGGGCGCGGTCGGACGGCGGCGTCGTACCGGACGCGGAGGACTGGAGGGCTGCCTGCCCGGACTCGTCAGTGGGTGCCACGGACCAAGTCTCGTACACACCACCGACAGCCGTCTGCCCGCCTGCGATCTTTGTGCCCGGCGGGCCGCTCCGCCCCTGCACCGCCGGTACCGTCCGGCTTCCCGGGACGCCGTCCGAGCCGCTCCCCCGGGCCGCTGCGCAGTCGAGGTCAGCGCCGCTCGCGTGGCACGTCCATCACCGTGCAGACCACCTGCCACACGTCCTTGGCGGCCCAGCCGGCGTCCAGCGCCTCGTTCACCGTGCGCCCGCCCAGCTCGGACATCACATGGTCGCGCGCGAAGGTGTCGGCGTAGCCCGTACCGAAGTGCTCCGCCATCCGCTGCCAGAAGACCGTCAACCGCATGACTCCAGTATCCCGCCCCTGCGGGTGGGCCTGAGCCGGGACCGCCACCCGGCGCCGTGTTGCGCCCTACGGTCGTCCCATGGCCGATACAGGAGCGTCCGCACTCCCCCCGACCGTCCCGGCGCACAGCCCAGTCACGCGCGCGGAGCGGTTCGTCTGGCTCACCGCGCGCGTGCTCGAGCAGCGCCTCTTCGCCCACCACTTCCGGGACGCTCCGGCCGAGCCGGTGGAGGCGGCGCTGGAGGCCTACCGCAACGAGGACGGCGGGTACGGCCACGCCCTTGAGCCGGATCTGCGCGGCCCGGTCAGCCAGCCGCTGCACACCGCCCACGCGCTGCGCGTCCTGGACGCCGTGGGGCGCTGCGCCGGGCAGCGCGTGGAACGCCTGTGCCGCTATCTGACGTCCGTCTCCACACCGGACGGCGCGCTCCCGGCGGTGCACCCGAGTCAGCAGGGCCACCCGGCGGCGCCCTTCGTGACGGTCGTGGACGATCCGCCCGGCGACCTGCTGGCGACCGGGCCGGTGGTCGGTCTGCTGCACCGCAACGAGGTGTGGCACGCGTGGCTCTTCAGGGCCACGGACTTCTGCTGGCAGGCGGTGGAGTCCCTGGAGAAGTCGCACCCGTACGAGATCGAGGCCGCCGTGGCCTTCCTGGACTCCGTTCCCGACCGTCCCCGCGCGCAGGCGGCCGCCGACCGGCTGGGCCGGCTGGTGCGGGAGCACCGCCTGGCGGCGCTCGACCCGGAGGACCCGGACGCGTACCCGGTCTCCCCCGGCTACGCGCCGGGGGAGCACCACTTCGCGTACGACTACGCGCGCAGCCCTCACTCGCTCGCGCGCGCGTGGTTCACCGACGAGGAGATGGACCGCTCGCTGGACCATCTCGCGGCGCAGCAGCGGGAGGACGGCGGGTGGCCGGTGCGGTGGCGGCACTGGGCTCCCGCTCCCGCCCTGGAGGCCCGTTCCCTGGTGACGATCGAGGCGCTGCGCACGCTCCACGCGTACGGCCGCCGCATCGCCTGATCAGCCGCCCAGGGCCCGCACACCCGCCGTCACGACGACGGCCGCCGCGACGACGAGCAGGAACGGCGCGCGCAGCAGCAGCGCGACGGCGGCGGCGGCGAGCCCCGCGGCCCGGGCGTCCAGGACCAGCGTCTGCCCCTCGGCGAAGGTCTGCTGGGCCGTGAGGGCGGCGAGCAGCGCGACGGGCAGCAGGGCGGCGAGCCGCTTGACGACCGGCCGCTCCAGAGCGTGCGCGGGAACCAGGAGCCCGGCCAGCTTGACGGCGTAGCACCCGAGGACGGTCACGCCGATGGCGATCCAGACGTTCACAGCGCCGCCCCCTGTCTCTGGTCATGGCCCTGTCTCCCGTCGGGCCCCCGTCCCCTGCGGCGGCCGCTCGCCCACAGCACCAGGGGCGCCGCGAGCGCGGCCAGCAGGACCGGGACGCCGGCGGGCAGCACCGGCAGCAGTCCGAGGCCGAGCAGGACCGCCAGTGCGGCGACGGCCCGCTCCGCGCCGCTCTTGAGCATCGGTGCGAGCAGGGCCAGGAACACCGCCGGTCCCGCCGCGTCCAGCCCCCACGCGTCGGTGTCCCCGATGGCCTCAGCGCCGAGGGCACCGAGCAGGGTGGTGAGGTTCCACAGGACGTACAGAGTCAGGCCCGTCACCAGGAAGCCCAGGCGGGCGCCGCGACGGGTGGGCTGGGCCAGGGCGACGGCTGCCGTCTCGTCGATCACCCACTGGGCGGCGAACGGCCGCACCGCGCGTGGGAGGGCCAGCACCTGGGACAGGCGCAGGCCGTAGAAGGCGTTGCGCACGCCGAGGAAGAAGGCCCCGGCCGCGGCCGTGAAGGGGGCGCCGCCGGCCGCGAGGGCACCCACCAGGGCGAACTGGGAGGCGCCGGTGAACACCAGGAGGCTGAGCACGCAGGTCTGCGCCAGGGTGAGCCCGCTGCCGGCCGAGGTCACGCCGAAGGCGAACCCGGACAGCCCGACGGCCACCCCGACGCCCAGCGCGTCCCGTACGACGGCCCGGTCCGCCGTCTTCCCGTCCGTCCTCGTGTCTTCGAGAGTCGTTCGATCCACCACGCCCCGCACGCTACGGGCCAGGGTCAGCGCACGTCTTGTACGTTCTTGCGCTCCCGCTGGTACGCGCCCGGGGGTACACCGACGATGCGGCCGAAGTGCCGGTTCAGGTGCGGCTGGTCGGTGAAGCCCACGGCCACGGCGACCTCCGAGGGCGCCGTCCCGAGGTCGAGCAGGGCCCGGGCCCGGCGCACGCGCGCGTCGGTGAGCCAGGTGTGGGGCGGCATCCCGTAGGTGTCCCGGAAGGCCCGTAGCAGGGCGAAGGGACTCGTTCCGAGGTCGGCTGCCAGGCGCTCCAGGCTCGGCGGTCGTGCCATGCGTTCCTCCAGCACCCCACGCGCGCGTGCGGCGATGCGTGCTCCGGCGGTACGCACCTCACGTTGCGGCAGGGGTCCCCCGTTCAGCCGCAGCAGCCTGGTCACGGCGACCCGCAGCAGGGTGTCCGCGGCGAGCGCGTTGCCCTCGTCGGCCGCCCGCAGCACCTGATGCACCAGCCCGACGGCGTACGGGTCGTCCACCACCGGGCTCACGAAGCCCGGCGTCCCGCGCAGCGACGTGGTCTCGGCGGCGATCTCCGCGACGACGTCGGGAGACGGGTACACCGCTCCGTACCGCCAGCCCTCTGGTACCCCGGCCCGTCCGGTGTGCGGCGTGTCCGGATTGACCAGCGCCAGGGCCCCGGCGCCCGCGTACTGGTCGCCGCCGCCGTGGTGGAAGACCTCCACCCCGTCCGCGATGGCGGCGATCACGAAGTTCTCGTGCGTGTGCCGCACAAAGGTCTTCCGGACGTACCGGGCCCGCAGCAGATCGACCCCGGGCAGCTCGTCGTACTGCCAGTGCCGCGCGCGCTCGTTCATATGACCATTGTCCGGCTGCCGGGGGACCGGACGCCGGGCCCCGCCGATCCGTGTCCGGCCGGTTGTCAGTGGCGGGGTGCACGATGGACGCATGGCCAGCACTGCACCCGGACCCCTGGACGGCTTCTCCCCCGCGACCCGCGCCTGGTTCACGGGTGCCTTCTCCGCGCCCACCACGGCCCAGGCCGGGGCATGGCAGGCCATCCACGAGGGCTCGGACGTGCTGGTCGTCGCCCCCACCGGGTCCGGCAAGACGCTGGCGGCCTTCCTGGCGGCCCTGGACCAGCTGGCCTCGACGCCTCCTCCGGCCGACCCCAGGAAGCGCTGCCGCGTGCTGTACGTCTCGCCGCTGAAGGCCCTGGCCGTGGACGTCGAGCGCAACCTCCGCAGTCCTTTGACCGGCATCCGTCAGGAGTCCGTGCGCCTGGGCCTGCCCGAGCCCGAGGTGAAGGTCGGTATCCGCTCGGGTGACACCCCGCCCGCCGAGCGCCGTGCCCTGTCGACCCGCCCCCCGGACATCCTGATCACCACGCCGGAGTCGCTGTTCCTGATGCTGACGTCGGCCACCCGCGACGCGCTGGCCGGTGTCGAGACGGTGATCCTCGACGAGGTGCACGCGGTCGCCGGCACCAAGCGCGGCGCCCACCTCGCCCTGTCCCTGGAGCGGCTGGACGAGCTCCTGCCCAGGCCCGCCCGGCGCATCGGACTGTCGGCGACGGTCCGGCCGGTCGACGAGGTGGCCCGCTTCCTCTCGCCCCGCCGCAAGGTGGAGATCGTCCAGCCCGAGTCGGGCAAGGAGTTCGACCTGTCCGTGGTGGTCCCGGTCGAGGACCTGGCCGAGCTGGGCGGCTCCCCGGTGGCCGACGGCCAGGAGGGCGCCGAGCGGCCCTCGATCTGGCCGCACGTGGAGGAGCGGATCACCGACCTCGTCCAGTCGCACCGCTCCACGATCGTCTTCGCGAACTCCCGCCGCCTCGCGGAGCGCCTGTGCAACCGCCTGAACGAGATCGCCTACGAGCGGGCCACGGGTGAGCCCCTGGAGGAGCACCACTCCCCCGCCGCGCTCATGGGCGGCTCGGGGGCCGCCCAGGGCGCACCGCAGGTCATCGCCCGGGCGCACCACGGATCGGTGTCCAAGGAGCAGCGCGCCCTCGTCGAGGAGGACCTCAAGGCGGGCCGTCTGCCGGCGGTGGTGGCCACGTCCAGCCTCGAACTGGGCATCGACATGGGCGCGGTGGACCTCGTGGTCCAGGTCGAGTCCCCGCCCTCGGTGGCCTCCGGCCTGCAGCGCGTGGGCCGGGCGGGCCACCAGGTGGGGGCGGTCTCCACCGGCGTCGTCTTCCCCAAGTACCGCGGCGACCTGGTCCAGGCGGCCGTGGTGACCGAGCGCATGCGGACCGGCGCCATCGAGTCCCTCAGGGTGCCCGCCAACCCGCTGGACGTCCTGGCCCAGCAGATCGTCGCCATGACGTCCCTGGACACCTGGCAGTTCGACGACCTCCTCGCCACCGTGCGCCGGGCGGCCCCCTTCGCGTCGCTGCCCGAGTCCGCGTTCACCGCGGTCCTCGACATGCTGGCGGGCCGCTATCCGTCCGACGCCTTCGCGGAGCTGCGTCCGCGCGTGGTGTGGGACCGCGTCACCGGTGAGATCACCGGCCGTCCCGGCGCCCAGCGCCTGGCCGTCACCTCCGGCGGCACGATCCCCGACCGCGGCCTGTTCGGCGTCTTCCTCGCGGGTTCCGACCCCAAGAAGGGCGGCGGCCGGGTCGGCGAGCTCGACGAGGAGATGGTCTACGAGTCCCGCGTCGGTGACGTCTTCACCCTGGGCACCAGCTCCTGGCGCATCGAGGACATCACCCGCGACCGCGTGCTGGTCTCACCCGCCCCCGGTGTCCCGGGCCGGCTGCCCTTCTGGAAGGGCGACCAGCTGGGCCGCCCGCTGGAGCTGGGCCGGGCGGTGGGCGCGTTCCTGCGCGAGGTGGGCTCGCTGTCCGAGGAGGACGCCCGGCTGCGCCTGCTCGCCGCCGGACTGGACGCCTGGGCGGCCGACAACGTGCTGTCCTACCTGGCCGAACAGCGAGAGGCCTGCGGTCACGTCCCGGACGACCGGACGATCGTCGTGGAGCGGTTCCGTGACGAGCTCGGCGACTGGCGCGTGGTGGTGCATTCCCCCTTCGGTGCTCAGGTGCACGCCCCCTGGGCGCTCGCGCTCGGCGCCAAGCTGTCCGAGCGGTACGGCATGGACGCCCAGGTGATGCATGCCGACGACGGCATCGTGCTGCGCCTGCCGGACGCCGACCTGATGGGCCTGGACCTGCTCGACCAGGACCCGGTGACAACGGGCCGGGAGTACGACGCCGAGCAGGCACCCGTGGGCGCCGCCGACGTCGTCTTCGACAAGGGCGAGGTCGACCAGGTCGTCACCGACCAGGTGGGCAGCTCGGCCCTCTTCGCCTCCCGGTTCCGCGAGTGCGCCGCCCGCGCGCTGCTGCTGCCGCGCCGCAACCCGGGCAGGCGCACCCCGCTGTGGCAGCAGCGGCAGCGCGCCTCCCAGCTGCTGCAGGTGGCGAGCGAGTTCGGCTCCTTCCCGATCGTCCTGGAAGCGGTCCGCGAGTGCCTGCAGGACGTCTTCGACGTGCCCGGACTCGTCGAGCTGATGGGCGACCTGGAGTCCCGCAAGGTCCGCCTCGTCGAGGTGACCACCCCCGAGCCGTCCCCCTTCGCCCGCTCCCTGCTGTTCGGCTACGTCGCCCAGTTCCTCTACGAGGGCGACTCCCCGCTCGCCGAACGCCGAGCCGCCGCCCTGTCGCTGGACTCGCGCCTGCTGGCCGAGCTGCTGGGCCAGGCGGAACTGCGCGAACTGCTCGACGCGGAGGTCCTGACCGAGCTGGAGCGTGAGCTGCAATGGCTCACCGAGGACCGCCGGGTCAAGGATGCCGAGGGCGTCGCGGACCTGCTCCGCATGCTGGGCCCGCTCACGGACGCGGAGCTCGCCGAGCGGGGCGCCGAATCCCAGTGGGCGCAGGAACTCGCCGGTGCGCGCCGGGCCATCCGCGTCAGGATCGCCGGAGCCGACCACTGGGCGGGGATCGAGGACGCGGGCCGTCTGCGCGACGCCCTGGGCACCGCCCTGCCCGTCGGCGTCCCGGAGGCCTTCACCGAGCCCGTCAAGGACCCTCTGGGCGATCTCCTCGCCCGCTACGCCCGCACCCACGGGCCGTTCACCTCCGCCACGGCAGCGGCCCGCTTCGGTCTGGGCGTGGCCGTCACCGAGGGTGCGCTGCAACGGCTCGCCGCGGCGGGCCGGGTCGTCCAGGGCGAGTTCCATCCGGCCGGCATCGGCCAGGAGTGGTGCGACGCCGCCGTGCTGCGCCGCCTGCGTCGCCGCTCCCTGGCCGCCCTGCGCCACGAACTGGAGCCGGTGCCGCCGCCCGCGCTCGCCCAGTTCCTCCCCCAGTGGCAGCACATCGGCAAGGGGCACGCCCTGCGCGGCATCGACGGGCTGGTGCGCGCCGTCGAGCAGTTGCAGGGCGCGTCCGTGCCCGCGTCCGCCCTGGAGAAGCTCGTCCTGCCGTCCCGGGTCGTGAACTACACGCCCGCCATGCTGGACGAGCTGACCACCGCCGGGGAGATCGTCTGGGCCGGGGCGGGCTCCCTGCCGGGCAAGGACGGCTGGGTCTCCCTCTACCTGGCGGACGCGGCCCCGTTGCTCCTGCCGCCCCCGCACCCGCTGGAGCTGACCGCCCTGCACCAGTCGGTCCTGGACACCCTCTCCGGCGGCTACGGCCTGTTCTTCCGGCAGATCGCCGACCAGGTCCGGGCCACCACCCACCCCGAGGCCGGTGATCAGCAGCTCGCCGACGCCCTGTGGGACCTGGCCTGGTCGGGCCGTCTGACCAACGACACGCTCACCCCCATGCGCTCCTTGCTCGGCTCGGGCCGCACCGCCGGGTCCACGGCCCACCGCGCCAAGCGCGCCGTCCCGCGCGGCCGCTACGGCTCCCTGACCGCCGCCGCCCGTACCGCGTCCCGGTCCGGCCCGCCGACGGTCGCCGGCCGCTGGTCCCTGCTTCCCGCCCACGAGCCGGACCCGACCGTCCGGGCGCATGCCCTCGCCCGCACCCTGCTCGACCGGCACGGCGTCGTGACCAGGGGTGCGGTCGCCGCGGAGGGCGTCGAGGGCGGCTTCTCGGCCACGTACCGCGTCCTGTCGGCCTTCGAGGACAGCGGCCAGGCCCGCCGCGGCTATGTGGTGGAGGGACTCGGCGCCGCCCAGTTCGCGATGGACGGCGCCGTGGACCGGCTGCGCGCGGTGTCCAACGCCCGCGACCGGGGCGAGGGCCTGCCCGCCCCGCCTGCGGGGACCGGCCAGGACGAGTTCGCCAACCATGACTTCGCCGCTCACGACTTCGCCGGCCCGGACGACCCCGCCGCCCCGCCCGCCGGCGACCACACCGCTCACCCGGGCCTCGACGGCCTCCCCGGCCCCGACGTCCCGGACGCCCCGTTCGGCGCCCCACCCCGCGCGCGGGACGAGTGGGTGTCCCCGCGCGACCACCCGGCCCAGGACACACCGCCCTGGTACAACGGTGGAGGGAGCCCGTACGGATCGTACGGTTCCGGGTTCTCCGCCCGCCGCGACCGTACCGACGCGTCCCGTGCCGTCGTCCTGGCCGCCGCCGACCCGGCGAACGCGTACGGCGCCGCCCTGCCCTGGCCCGAGCCGCCGACCGGCGCCGGGCACAAGCCCGGCCGGAAGGCCGGCTCCCTGGTGGTGCTCGTCGAGGGCGAGTTGACGCTCTACATGGAACGCGGCGGCAAGACCCTGCTCGCCTGGGCCGCCGACCCGGACGGCACCCCCACCGACGATCCGCGTCTGCGCACCGCGGCGGAGGCCCTCGCCGCAGCCGCCCGGGCCGGCTCCCTCGGCACGGTCACCGTGGAGCGCGTCAACGGCGCCCAGGCCCTCACGTCCCCCATCGGCACCCTGCTGGAAGGAGCGGGCTTCATCGCGACGCCCCGCGGTCTGCGTCTGAGGGTTTGATCCCCGGCC
The DNA here is from genome assembly GCF_055567995.1 of Streptomyces sp. NPDC026246. Lineage (NCBI taxonomy): Bacteria > Bacillati > Actinomycetota > Actinomycetes > Kitasatosporales > Streptomycetaceae > Streptomyces > Streptomyces sp. NPDC026246. Next base: position 222,172 of record NZ_JBVHPJ010000013.1, read on the forward strand.
GGCGTGCGACTCTTGAACCATGCCCGAAGGTGACACGGTCTGGCAGGCCGCGAGGCGGCTGCACGACGCCCTCGCGGGCAGGGTGCTGACCCGCAGCGACCTCCGGGTGCCCCGCTTCGCCACGGCCGACCTCACCGGCCGCACGGTCCTGGACGTCACGCCCCGCGGCAAGCACCTCCTCACTCGCATCGAGGGCGGGCTGACGCTCCACTCGCACCTGCGGATGGACGGCGCCTGGAAGATCTACGAGAACGGCCGGCGCTGGACCGGCGGGCCCGGGCACCAGATCCGCGCGATCCTCGGCACCACGGAGCGCACGGCCGTCGGCTACCGCCTCCCCGTCCTGGAACTGCTGCGCACCGCCGACGAGTCCCGCGCCGTGGGCCACCTCGGCCCCGACCTCCTGGGCCCGGACTGGGACCCCGACCGCGCCCTCGCCAACGTCCTGCAGGATCCGGCGCGTTCCCTCGGCGAGGCCCTGCTCGACCAGCGCAACCTCGCCGGTATCGGCAATGTCTTCAAGTGCGAGATGTGTTTCCTCCTCGGTGTCACGCCCTGGCTGCCGGTCGGGGACCTGCCCGCCGACCGGACCGCGCACCTGCCCGAGCTGGCCAAGAAGCTGCTGGAGTTCAACCGCGAGCGCCCGGTCCGCGTCACCACGGGCCGCCGCGGCCAGGACCTCTTCGTCTACGGCCGGGCCCGCCGCCCCTGCCTGCGCTGCGGCACCCCGATCAGGGTCGCCGACCAGGGCGACGGCTCCCGGGAACGCCCCACCTACTGGTGCCCCACGTGTCAGCCGGGCCCGTCCCCGGCCCTCTCCCCCGCCCGCCGGCGCAGCCACACCATGTGACGGCCTGCCGTACGCGCCGCGGAGCCCTGGATCTCCTCGGAGCCGTCGGCGCCTGCACGCACCGCACGACGGCCTCGGTCAGCGGGCTCACCCCCGACGCGCGTCCGTCCTACGCCGTGCAGATATCCACCCGCTCCGGCTGCGCGCGGCAGCCACGGTCCCCGGCGCCCGCCGCTTCGGCACGCAATGCACCGGCAGCACGCTCAACCCCCAGCCCCCGGCGGCGACCGCCGCCTCCAGCAGCCCCGCCTCGGACTCCGTCACCAGCCGCAGCACCGCCCACCACCACAGCGCACCGAACCCGAACGCGGTACCGCGCACCCCCCAGCGCACTATGCCCGCCACGCCCCCCACCCCCGCCCCACATCCGGGCGGCGACCACCGCGCCCCCTTCGGACGGCGGGCGCCGGCGCACCCCGCGCACGTCCCGACGCGCCACGCTCCCCTGCGCGCCGAACGGCGAGAGCCACGTGCCCACCTCCCGGCCCACAGGAACCCCGCGGCCCGTATGCCCCACACGGCCCCCACGGCTCGCCCGGCCCGGCGTCCGCCGTGGCGCCCGCCCGGCTCACCCGTTCTCGGCCTGGAACATCCAGTGATGCTTCTCCAGGGCCGCCGTCATCCCGATGAAGATGTCCTGGCTCACGGGATCGGGCTCGCCGGTCGTCTCGATCCGCTCCCGCATCCGCGCGATCACCGCGCCCAGTGCCTCGACCAGCGTCCCCACCGCGGTGGTGTCGTCGACCCAGCCCTCCGGGGTGACGCCGATGCCGCTGCCGACGGCCACAGTCGCCGCCCGCCCGTCGGGCGAGATCCCCAGTGCCGCGGCCCGCTCCGCCACGGTGTCGGAGTAGGTGCGTGCGGTGTCGACGACCTCGTCGAGCTGGAGGTGCACGGAACGGAAGCGCGGCCCCACCACGTTCCAGTGGATCTGCTTCGCCACGAGGGCGAGGTCCACCAGGTCGACCAGGGCGCCCTGCAGTGCCTCGGACACGGTCTTCAGGCTCGCGTCCGACAACGGGCTCTTCACGACGTACATCCGCACCTCCGAGAACTGCCCCCGCCATCCCCTCAACGATGACCGCCCCGCGCCCCACCGGCAAACGCAGACAATTCGGACAGCAGGTAGCCGGCAGGGCCCGGCGTCCAGCCGGGCGCGCCCCAGGCCTCACCGCACCCGGGCAAGCGAAAACCCCGGACCGGTGCCCCTCCGGATCTCCGGAGAAGCCCGACCGGGGCCTCGTTCATGCCGTGTGAGCGTGGAGCCTCACGCGGCGACGACGTCCACCGCCTCGGCAGGCGCCTTGATGGTCACCCGTTCCGGTGGCACACCGGTCACCGAAACGGAACCCAGCATGGGTCGTACCGGTGTGGGCACAGGCTCGCTGGGGGTGGCCGCAGCAGACTGGGCCAGCTCCGCGAGGGCGAGCTCGTCGCTCACTTCCCGCATGAGCTCGGACATCCGTACGTCCAGCGCGTCGCAGATGGCGGAGAGCAGCTCGGAGGAAGCCTCCTTCTGCCCCCGCTCCACCTCGGAGAGATAGCCGAGTGAGACTCGGGCGGACGAGGAGACTTCGCGCAGAGTACGGCCCTGGCGCTGGCGCTGCCGACGCAGCACGTCACCCAGCAGGCGACGGAGCAGAATCATCGGTGGCTCCCTCCTCGGACCGCGTAGCCGCATCCATTACGCCCCACCGTACCGCCTTGCGCCGCGGCCGTGCGGGGAGCGATGTCGTGTTCACTCAGGGCTGCAAACATCAAAACCCCCCGTTCCGTTCCGTATCCTGTGCCGGCTCATTCCTGGTCTGTTCGCCCGCAAGCTCCTTCAGAAGCAGTGCGAGTACGCTCCGTACACTCTCTCTACGAATTTCCTCGCGGCTGCCGTTCAACCGCAGACCCTCCACTTTTCCGCCGCGGGCAGAACCGGAATCCGGTCCGAAGGGCCCGTCCACGGCGACGTAGACCGTCCCGACGGGCCGGCCGTCCTGGGACTCCGGTCCCGCGACTCCGGTGGTCGCGATCCCCCAGTCGGCACCGAGCGCTGCACGTACCCCCGCCGCCATCTGGGCCGCGACCTGCGGATCCACCGCGCCCTGTGCCGCCAGCAGAGTGGCGTCGACGCCGAGCAGCTCATGCTTGAGGTCGGTGGCGTAAGCGGTCACCGAGCCTCTGAAGACCTTGGACGCCCCGGGGACCGACGTGATCTCCGCGGCCACGAGGCCACCCGTCAAGGACTCCGCGACAGCGAGCGTCCCGCCCTTCACCGTGAGTAGTCGCACCACGTCGGTGGCCGTGGAACTCACGCTTCCGTCTCCTCCAACGCAGCCTTGCGCTCGGCGATTCCCCGCCGGCGCAGCACAATGGCCTGTTTCACATAGTCGAGCCCGGTCACCACGGTCAGCACGACCGCCGCGGCCATCACCCACCACCTCAGGGTGGCCAGCCAGCCCGTCAGCGCCAGCACGTACATCCCGACGGCCACGCCCTGGGTGAGGGTCTTCAGCTTCCCGCCGCGGCTGGCGGGGATGACGCCGTAGCGGATGACGAGGAAACGCAGCAGGGTGACGCCGAGTTCCCGGCCGAGGATGACGCCGGTGACCCACCAGGGCAGATCGCCGAGCGCCGAGAGGCAGACGAGCGCCGCGCCCATGATCGCCTTGTCGGCGATGGGGTCGGCGATCTTCCCGAAGTCCGTGACGAGGTTGTACGTACGGGCGAGATGGCCGTCGAAGAGGTCGGTGATCATGGCGATGGCGAAGGCCGCCCAGGCCAGCGAGCGCCAGGCCGGGTCATATCCGCCGTCGGCGAGCATGAGCGCGACGAAGGCCGGCACCAGGACGAGCCGGAGCATGGTCAGCAGATTGGCGATGTTCCAGACGCTGGCCTGGTTGACGGCCGCGGCCGCCAGCTTCGCGCCCCGCGGGTGCCTGCCGTCGCCGCCCCTGCCGTCGAGGCCCTCGGCCTCCCCGAGCATCACGCCACCGTCACCGACCACCGCACGACCGTCACCGGCGCCGCCCGCCGCGCCGCTGCCGCCGGCCGTGCCACTGCCATCGGCGCCGGGCGCGCCGTCCCCGTGGGCACCGGCGTCCCCCGCGACCGGCTCACGGCCGGGCACCGCGCCGGCGGCGCCACCACACTCCGCCTCGTCGGGCGCTCCGGACCCGGCCGCGGACGGTCCGCCGTCGGCCGACGGAGCCGCCGCGCGCCCCGCCACCATCCCGGGAACCGTCCCCGAGGCCGCGGCGGCCGGGGACACCGTGCCGGCCGGGGACACCGCTCCGGCCGCGGCACTCCGCGCGCCGGAGGCACCACCCGCCGCGGATGCCGGGACACCGGTCATCTGCCCGCCTCCTCACTCCACGCAGGCAAGGCGAACGAGCCCTGCAGCGGCTCGGCCACCAGGTCGACACCTTCCGTGCCGACCACCTTCGCCTCGACCATACGGCCGGTGCTCAGACCCTCGCCGCTCGTGAGCAGCACCTGGCCGTCCGTCTCGGGCGCCTGGTGCTCCGCGCGCCCGTACACGCCCTCCTCGTCGTCCACGGACTCGACGAGGACGTGCACCGTCTGGCCGACCCGCTCCTCGGCGCGCTGCGAGACGAGTTCCTCCGCGAGCCGCGAGACGCGGGCCAGCCTCTCGTCGACGACGTCCTGGTCGAGCTTGCCGTCGTAGGTCGCGGCCTCGGTGCCCTCCTCGTCGGAGTAGCCGAAGACGCCGATGGCGTCCAGCCGCGCGCCGTTCAGGAACCGCTCCAGCTCCGCGAGGTCCGCCTCGCTCTCGCCGGGGAAACCGACGATGAAGTTGGAGCGCACGCCGGCCTCGGGCGCCTTGCTGCGGATGGTGTCGAGCAGTTCCAGGAAGCGGTCGGTGTCGCCGAAGCGGCGCATCGCGCGCAGCACACCGGGCGCGGAGTGCTGGAAGGACAGGTCGAAGTAGGGGGCGACCTTCGGGGTGGAGGTCAGGACGTCGATCAGGCCGGGCCGCATCTCGGCCGGCTGGAGGTAGCTGACGCGCACCCGCTCGATGCCGTCGACCTCGGCCAGCTCGGGCAGCAGGGACTCCAGCAGCCGGATGTCGCCCAGGTCCTTGCCGTAGGAGGTGTTGTTCTCGGAGACCAGCATGATCTCCTTGACGCCCTGCTCGGCCAGCCAGCGCGTCTCGTTCAGCACGTCCGAGGGACGGCGCGAGATGAAGGAGCCGCGGAAGGACGGGATGGCGCAGAAGGAGCAGCGGCGGTCGCAGCCGGAGGCGAGCTTCACCGAGGCGACCGGCGAACCGTCCAGGCGGCGGCGCAGCGGCGCACGGGGGCCGGAGGCCGGTGCGAGGCCCTCCGGGAGGTCGGCGGGCGCGACGGCGGGCTCGGCGGGGCCGTGTCCGGGCAGGGCGACCTCGGCTGCCGACTCCTGGCGCTCCGCCGGGCTGATCGGCAGCAGCTTGCGCCGGTCGCGCGGGGTGTGCGCGGCGTGGATGCCGCCGTTGAGGATGGTCTGCAGCCGGTCGGAGATGTTCGCGTAGTCGTCGAATCCGAGGACGCCGTCGGCCTCGGGGAGGGCCTCGGCGAGTTCCTTGCCGTACCGCTCGGCCATGCAGCCCACCGCCACGACGGCCTGGGTTCTGCCGTGCCCCTTGAGGTCGTTGGCTTCGAGGAGGGCGTCGACGGAGTCCTTCTTGGCGGCTTCGACGAAGCCGCAGGTGTTCACGACGGCGACGTCGGCTTCCTCGGCGTCCTCGACGAGCTGCCAGCCGTCCGCCTCCAAACGGCCTGCGAGCTCCTCCGAGTCCACCTCGTTACGGGCGCAGCCAAGGGTGACGAGTGCGACGGTACGGCGTTCAGGCATGGGCTCAAGACTACTTCGTCCCGCCGACACCCCACGTCGACGGGGTTGGCCGTTTCCCGGCCAACCCCGTGCTAAGTGCGCTTTACGGACAGGTCATCCGGCTTCGGGATCGCCCTTGGTGTAGGTCAGGCGTTCGACGGAACCGGGCTGGAAGTCCTCTTCGATCTTCTTGCCGTTGACGAAGAGGTCGATCGCGCCGGCGTCGCCGAGGACGAGGTGAACCTTGGTGCTGTCCTGGAAGGTCTTGGTGTCGCCCTGCTTGAGGACGCCGTCGAAGAGCATCCGGCCGTTGTGGTCCTTGGCCGCGATCCAGCTGCGGCCGTCGGCGGCGGCCACGCGGACGGTGACCTTGTCCTGCGGCGCGGCGGCGATGGCGCTGTCGGACGGCTCGGGCTTGGGGTCGGCGGGCTTCTTGGTCTTGGTGGTCGGCGAGGCGGAGTCGCTGGGCGTGGAGCCCTCGGCCACGTTCGCCTCGTTGCCGCCGTCGTCGCCGCCCTGGAACATGGTGAACCCGACGAAGCCGATCACGGCGACGATCGCGGCGACCATGGCCGCGGTCCAGTTGGGCCCCCGCCGCTCCGGACGGATGCGCTCCGCCTCGAAGAGGGGAGCCGCCGGGGTCGGCGCCGGACGCCCGCCGTGCTCCTCGCCGTACTGGGCGAGCAGGGGCTCCGGGTCCAGATGGACGGCCTTGGCCAGGGTCCTGATGTGCCCGCGGGCGTAGACGTCCCCGCCGCAGGGCGAGAAGTCGTCCGCCTCGATCGCGTGCACGATGTTCATGCGGACCCGGGTGGCGCTACTGACGTCGTCGACGGTCAGCCCGGCGGCGATACGGGCCTGCCGCAGGGCGTGGCCGATGGAGGGGCGGGCTTCCTCGTGATCTGCTGCGACGCTGTCGTCTTCGAACGGACGCTCGTCTTCAGGTGAGTTGCCGATGGACACGGGGGCGCCTTTCGAGCGTGTAGCCGCCTGCGCTGGAGGTTCAGTCTAGGGGGATTGCAAAACGGTGGGGCAACCGGGCGGTGACACTTTGTACGCCATCGGAATGGCCCGACAGTCCGATGGTGGGGTCGCTGCGTTTCGCTTCCCTCAACTTGACGTACGGCGAAGGGAAACGGTTGCCCGTTGATCCTTACGGGTGAGTCACGATCAGGCCACCCGATTGCCGTACAGCCCGACGATCACCGCGCCGCGTTTCCCTACCCTTCAGACTCCCCCCGGATCAGGGCGAGCACGCCATCCAGTTCGTCAGGCTTCACAAGAACGTCACGAGCCTTCGAACCCTCGCTCGGTCCGACGATGTTCCGCGACTCCATGAGGTCCATCAGCCGCCCGGCCTTGGCGAAGCCGACGCGCAGTTTGCGCTGGAGCATGGACGTGGAGCCGAACTGCGTGGAGACGACCAGTTCGGCCGCCTGGCACAGCAGGTCGAGGTCGTCGCCGATGTCCTCGTCGATCTCCTTCTTCTGCTTGGTGCCCACCACGACGTCGTCCCGGAAGACCGGCGTCATCTGGTCCTTGCAGTGCTGCACGACCGCCGCGACCTCGGCTTCGGTCACGAAGGCGCCCTGCATACGGGTGGGCTTGTTGGCCCCCATGGGCAGGAACAGCCCGTCGCCCTTGCCGATGAGCTTCTCGGCGCCGGGCTGGTCGAGGATGACGCGCGAGTCGGCCAGCGAGGAGGTGGCGAACGCCAACCGGGAGGGCACGTTCGCCTTGATCAGGCCGGTGACGACGTCCACCGAGGGGCGCTGCGTGGCGAGGACCAGGTGGATGCCGGCCGCACGGGCGAGCTGCGTGATGCGCACGATCGCGTCCTCGACGTCGCGCGGCGCGACCATCATCAGGTCGGCCAGCTCGTCGACGATCACCAGCAGGTAGGGGTACGGCTGGAGCTCGCGCTCGCTGCCCTCGGGCGGCTTGACCTTGCCCTCGCGGACGGCCTTGTTGAAGTCGTCGATGTGCCGGTAGCCGTAGGCGGCCAGGTCGTCGTAGCGCAGGTCCATCTCGCGCACGACCCACTGGAGCGCCTCGGCGGCCCGCTTGGGGTTGGTGATGATCGGCGTGATCAGGTGCGGGATGCCCTCGTAGGCCGTCAGCTCGACCCGCTTGGGGTCGACCAGGATCATCCGCACGTCCTCGGGGGTCGCCCGCATCATGATCGAGGTGATCAGGCAGTTGATGCAGGAGGACTTGCCGGACCCGGTGGCGCCGGCGACCAGCATGTGCGGCATCTTCGCCAGCGAGTGCATGACGTAGCCGCCCTCGACGTCCTTGCCGAACGCGACCAGCATCGGGTCGTCGTCCTCCGCGGACTCCGCGAGGCGCAGCACGTCACCGAGGTTGACCATCTCGCGGTCGGTGTTGGGGATCTCGATGCCGACCGCGGACTTGCCGGGGATCGGGCTGATGATCCGCACGTCCGGGGAGGCGACGGCGTAGGCGATGTTCTTGGCGAGCGCGGTGATGCGCTCGACCTTCACGGCGGGGCCGAGTTCCACCTCGTAGCGCGTGACCGTCGGCCCGCGCGTGAAGCCGGTGACCCTGGCGTCGACCTTGAACTCGGTGAAGACGGTGGTCAGCGCGGCCACTATGGCGTCGTTGGCGGCGCTGCGGGCCTTGCCCGGGCCGCCGCGGTGGAGCAGGTCGAGCGACGGCAGGGAGTAGGTGATGTCGCCCGCGAGCTGGAGCTGCTCCGCGCGCGGGGGCAGTTCGCGGGGCTCGGCGGGCGGCGCCTTCGTCAGGTCGCGGACGCCGGCCTTCGGCTTCTGGGGCTGCGGCTCGGCCTGCGGCGGCCGGTCGGGCTGCGGCCGGTCCTGCTGGGGCCGGGCGGCCGGGACGGGGGTCGGGGTGGTCGCCTCCGGATCGGCCGTGCGCACGCCCTGGGTGAGGTCGGCGACGACCGGCGAGGGCGGCATGCCGTGCAGCACGGCGCCGTCGAGCGCGGCGGCGGCCGCCGCGGCGACGTCCACGGCGTCCCTGGGCCGGTCCATGTCGGGCTGCGGCACCGCCGAGCGCCTGGGCCGTCCCCGGCGCTGCGACAGAGCCTCCTGCTCGGCGCTGTCGGGGTCGTACGCCCCGGGCGCCGGCGCACGCCTGCCGCGCGGGCGCGCGGGCAGGGCCTCACGCCACTGCTCCTCGTAGCGCTCGTCGTCGTCGTAGCCGTAGTCGTCGTACTCGGCCGGGTCCCGGACGATGCCGAGCCGCACCCCGAGCAGCCGCAGCCGCTGCGGGATGGCGTTGACCGGCGTGGCGGTGACGACGAGCAGCCCGAAGATCGTCACCAGCACCAGCAACGGCACCGCGAGCACATCGCCCATGGCGTACGACAGCGGCGTCGCCATGGCCCAGCCGATGAGGCCGCCGGCGTCCCTTATGGCCGTCATGCCGTCACCGCGCGCGGGTGAGCCGCACGCGACGTGGACCTGGCCGAGCACGCCGATGACGAGCGCGGACAGGCCGATGACGATGCGTCCGTTGGCCTCGGGCTTCTCCGGGTGGCGGATGAACCGCACCGCGACGACCGCGAGCAGTATCGGCACGAGCAGGTCGAGCCGGCCGAAGGCACCGGTCACCAGGATCTCGACCAGGTCGCCCACCGGGCCCTCGAGGTCGGCCCAGGTGCCCGCGGCGACGATCAGGGCGATGCCGAGCAGCAGCAGGGCCACGCCGTCCTTGCGATGCGCCGGGTCGAGGTTCTTGGCGCCCTGCCCTATGCCGCGGAAGACGGCGCCGACGGCGTGCGCCACGCCGAGCCACACGGCGCGCACGAGGCGGTACACGCCCCCGGTGGGACTGGGCGCCGGCCTGGGCGCGACCTTCTTGGCCGCGGCCTTCCTGGCGGGCGCCTTCTTCGCGGGGGCCTTTCGGGCAGCGGCCTTCTTCGCCGGAGCCTTCGCCGAAGCGGCCGCCTTCTTCGCGGGCGGCTTCCTGGCTGCGGAGGGACGTGAGGCCATGGGTGTGAGGTTACCGGTGGAGACGGCAAGGGACACGTGTGCCCACTGCTTCACCCGTTCGTGTCGCTCCCGGAAGAGGCGCGAAGCTGACGCGCGGTCACCGGGGAGACAACCCGGCCTGCGCGCGCGTCAGTTCTGCGAGGACACCGAGGAGGTGCTTCCGGTGCCCGGCTCCAGCGCGTCCAGCGCCCGCCGCAACCCCGTGAGCTTGCGCTCCAGATGAGCCGCCGTGGCCACCGCGGCGGCGTCGGTCGACTCGTCGTTCAGCTGCTTGGTGAGTGCCTCGGCCTGCTCCTCGACGGCCGCGAGGCGCGCGGAGAGCTCCGCGAGCAGGCCGGCCGGCTCCTTGGTCTCGCCGCCCGCGTCCTTGCCGTTGCCCTCCAACTGCAGCCGCAGCAGGGACGCCTGCTCACGCAGCTGGCAGTTCTTCATGTACAGCTCGACGAAGACGGAGACCTTCGCGCGCAGCACCCACGGGTCGAACGGCTTGGAGATGTAGTCGACCGCGCCCGCCGCGTACCCCCGGAAGGTGTGGTGCGGGCCGTGGTTGATCGCCGTGAGGAAGATGATCGGGATGTCCCGGGTCCGCTCGCGCCGCTTGATGTGCGCGGCGGTCTCGAACCCGTCCATGCCCGGCATCTGCACGTCCAGCAGGATGACCGCGAAGTCGTCCGTGAGCAGCGCCTTGAGCGCTTCCTCCCCGGACGATGCCCGCACCAGCGTCTGATCGAGCGCAGAGAGGATCGCCTCCAGCGCCAGCAGATTCTCCGGCCGGTCATCGACCAGGAGGATCTTGGCCTTCTGCACCATGGCCCGCCCTCCTCGCCCCGGCGTGGGGCCTCCCCTGTCCGCAGGACCTGGGGAAGCGTCGGTGGGTGCCGCCCCAGGGGACGACTCCCTTGCGCCGTCCGTCCTTGTGCCGGTCATCGTAGCCGCACCCCGCCCGTCGCCACACCCTGTCACCGTGTTGTCACTGTGCACAGAGCGGAAACGCAGCGGGAGACCAGAAGGTTCCCCGGATCTTCCCGTTCTACACGGCTGCGCGCCCACCGAGTTCGGCCGGCCCGGCCTCCACACCGGGCCCGCCCTTCACGGCCCGCCGGACACCCGGCGGGCCGTGCCTCACTCCCCTCGCATCCACTGCTCCATCACCGTCAGCAGGTGATCGGGGTCGACCGGCTTCGTCACGTAGTCGGAGGCGCCCGACTCGATCGCCTTCTCCCGGTCGCCCTTCATCGCCTTCGCGGTCAGCGCGATGATCGGCAGCCCCGCGAACTGCGGCATCCTGCGGATCGCCGTCGTCGTCGCGTACCCGTCCATCTCGGGCATCATGATGTCCATCAGCACGACCGCCACGTCGTCGTGCTGCTCCAGGACCTCGATGCCCTCCCGGCCGTTCTCGGCGTACAGCACCGACAGGCCGTGCTGCTCCAGGACGCTGGTCAGGGCGAACACGTTGCGGATGTCGTCGTCGACGATCAGGACCTTCTGGCCGCCGAACCGGATGCCCCGCTGCGGTTTCGGCGCCGGCTCCTGCTCGGCGGGGACCCACTGCTCGGGCGGGGAGGGCCGCGCCGGCAGCTCGGGCGTCCTGCGCCGCCGCCGGAACAGCGCGGCGGGCCCGTTCTGCGTCTCGCGGTACGACGTCACCTCCGCCGGCGTCTCGGCCTCCGCGCCGGACAGCTCCGACGGGTCGCCCTGGGACACCGCCTCGGCAGCCTCCAGGGCGGGCAGCTGCTGCTGGTAGCCCTGCGGCGGCAGCTCACTGGGGTGCAGCGGCAGGTACAGCGTGAAGGTCGAGCCGCGCCCCGGCTCGCTCTGCGCGTGGATCTCACCGCCGAGCAGCTGCGCGATCTCCCGCGAGATGGACAGCCCCAGGCCCGTGCCGCCGTACTTGCGGCTGGTGGTGCCGTCGGCCTGCTTGAACGCCTCGAAGATCACCCGCATCTTGCTGGACGCGATGCCGATGCCGGTGTCCGTCACGGAGAACGCGATCAGCTCGGCGTCCGGATCGGTCAGCGACCCGGTCTCCAGCAACTGCTCCCGGATCTTCTGCGGCACGTCCTCCCGCGCCGGCCTGATCACCAGCTCAACCGAACCCGAGTCGGTGAACTTCACCGCGTTCGACAGCAGGTTGCGCAGCACCTGCAACAGGCGCTGCTCGTCGGTGTGCAGGGTGGCGGGCAGCTCCGGCGACACCCGCACCGACAGGTCCAGGCCCTTCTCGGCGGTCAGCGGACGGAAGGTGGCCTCCACGTAGTCCACCAGCTGCACGAGCGCGATCCGCGTCGGGGAGACGTCCATCTTGCCCGCCTCGACCTTCGACAGGTCCAGGATGTCGTTGATGAGCTGCAGCAGGTCGGAGCCGGCTCCGTGGATCGTCTCGGCGAACTCGACCTGCTTCGGGGAGAGGTTCCCCTCGGCGTTGTCCGCGAGCAGCTTGGCGAGGATCAGCAGCGAGTTCAGCGGCGTACGCAGCTCGTGCGACATGTTCGCCAGGAACTCGCTCTTGTAGCGCATCGACACCGCGAGCTGCTCGGCGCGCTCCTCCAGGACCTGCCGCGCCTCCTCGATCTCGGTGTTCTTCACCTCGATGTCGCGGTTCTGCTGCGCCAGCAGCTCGGCCTTCTCCTCCAGTTCGGCGTTGGACGCCTGCAGCGCCTTCTGCCGCTGCTCCAACTCGGCGGACCGCTCACGCAGTTGCTCGGTCAGCTCCTGCGACTGCGCCAGCAACGACTCGGTCTTGGTGTTGACGGAGATGGTGTTGACGCTGGTGGCGATCATCTCCGCGATCTGGTTCAGGAAGTCCTTCTGGATCTGCGTGAACGGCGTGAAGGACGCCAGCTCGATGACCCCGAGGACCTTCCCCTCGAACAGCACCGGCAGCACGATCACCTGCGCGGGCGGCGCCTCGCCGAGCCCCGACGAGATCCTCAGGTAGCCGCTCGGCGCGTTCTCCACCAGGATCGTGCGCTTCTCCGTGGCGGCCGTCCCGATCAGCGCCTCACCGGGCTGGAACGACGTCGGCATGGAGCCCATCGAGTAGCCGTACGAACCGACCATCCGCAGCTCGTACTGGTCGTCGGCCGCGACGTTGATGTCCTCGCCGTCGACCAGCGGCATGGCGAGGAAGAACGCGCCGTGCTGCGCCGAGACCACCGGGGTCAGTTCGCTCATGATCAGCGAGGCCACGTCCTCCAGGTCCCGGCGGCCCTGCATCAGCGCCGAGATCCGGGCGAGGTTGCCCTTGAGCCAGTCCTGCTCCTTGTTGGCGATGGTGGTGTCGCGCAGGTTGGCGATCATCTTGTTGATGTAGTCCTGGAGTTCCTGGATCTCCCCGGACGCGTCCACGTCGATCTTCAGGTTGAGATCGCCGCGGGTCACCGCCGTCGCCACGCGCGCGATGGCACGCACCTGCCGGGTCAGGTTCCCGGCCATCTCGTTCACCGACTCCGTCAGGTCCCGCCAGGTGCCGTCGACGTCACGCACGCGTGCCTGCCCGCCGAGCTGCCCCTCCGTGCCCACCTCGCGGGCCACGCGCGTGACCTCCTCGGCGAACGACGACAGCTGGTCGACCATCGTGTTGATGGTCGTCTTCAGCTCCAGGATCTCGCCCCGGGCGTCGATGTCGATCTTCTTGGTCAGATCGCCCTTGGCGATGGCCGTGGTCACCATCGCGATGTTGCGGACCTGGCCCGTCAGGTTCGACGCCATCTGGTTCACCGACTCGGTGAGGTCCTTCCACGTGCCGGCCACACCCGGCACGTGCGCCTGGCCGCCGAGGATGCCGTCCGTGCCCACCTCGCGGGCCACCTTGGTGACCTGCTCGGCGAACGAACTCAGCGTCTTCACCATCGTGTTGATGGTGTCGGCAAGCTGCGCGACCTCACCGCGCGCCTCGATGGTCACCTGCCGCGTCAGGTCACCGTTGGCGACCGCCGCCGAGACCTGCGAGATGTTGCGCACCTGCGTGGTCAGGTTCTTCGCCATCAGGTTGACGTTGTCGCTCAGGTCCTTCCAGATGCCCGTGACGCCCGGCACGTGCGCCTGGCCGCCCAGGATGCCCTCGGTGCCCACCTCGCGGGCCACCCGGGTCACCTGCTCGGCGAAGGAGGACAGCTGGTCGACCATCGTGTTGACGGTCGTCACCAGCTCGAGGATCTCGCCCTTGGCGTCGACGGTGATCTTCTTCGACAGGTCGCCCCGGGCGACCGCGGTGGTGACCTCCGCGATGTTGCGCACCTGGATGGTCAGGTTGTTCGCCATGCCGTTCACGGACTGGGTGAGGTCCTTCCAGGTGCCGGAGACGCCCTGCACCTCGGCCTGGCCGCCCAGGATGCCCTCCGTACCCACCTCGCGGGCGACCCGCGTGACCTCCTCGGCGAACGACGACAGCTGGTCCACCATCGTGTTCAGGGTGTTCTTCAGCTCCAGGATCTCCCCGCGGGCGTCCACGGTGATCTTCTGGGACAGGTCGCCCCGCGCCACCGCCGTGGCCACCTGGGCGATGTTGCGCACCTGGCCGGTCAGATTGGACGCCATGCCGTTCACGGAGTCCGTCAGGTCGCGCCACACACCGGCCACGCCCGGCACCTGCGCCTGACCGCCCAGCCGGCCGTCCGTACCCACCTCCCGGGCGACCCGGGTCACCTGGTCCGCGAAGGCCGACAGCTGGTCGACCATCGTGTTGATGGTGTTCTTCAGCTCCAGGATCTCGCCCCGGGCGTCCACGTCGATCTTCTGCGACAGGTCGCCCCGGGCCACCGCCGTCGTCACCTGGGCGATGTTGCGCACCTGGGAGGTGAGGTTGCCGGCCATCGAGTTGACGGAGTCGGTCAGTTCCTTCCACGTGCCCGACACGCCGTCGACCCGGGCCTGACCGCCGAGGCGGCCCTCCGTGCCCACGTCCCGCGCCATCCGGGTCACCTGGTCGGCGAAGCTCGACAGCTGGTCGACCATCGTGTTCACGGTGTTCTTCAGCGCGAGCATCTCGCCGGAGACGTCGACCGTGACCTTCTGCGACAGGTCGCCGTTCGCCACCGCCGTCGTCACCTGGGCGATGTTCCGCACCTGCCCGGTGAGGTTGCGGAACGCGGTGTTGACGGAGTCCGTCAGGTCCTTCCACGTCCCGGCGGCCCCGGGCACCTGCGCCTGACCGCCCAGCTCACCCTCGACACCGACCTCGCGGGCCACCCGCGTCACCTCGGCACCGAAGGCGGACAGCTGGTCCACCATCGTGTTGACGGTGTTCTTCAGCTCCAGCATCTCGCCGGCCACGTCGACCGTGACCTTCTGCGAAAGATCGCCGTTCGCCACCGCCGTCGTCACGGCCGCGATGTCCCGCACCTGCGTGGTCAGGTTCCGGAAGACCGTGTTCACCGAATCGGTGAGGTCCTTCCACGTTCCCGCCGCACCCGGCACGTTCGCCTGACCGCCGAGCCTGCCCTCGGCGCCGACCTCGTTCGCCACCCGTGTGACCTCGTCCGCGAAGATCCGCAGCGTCTCGGTCATCTGGTTGATCGTCTCGGCGAGCTGCGCGACCTCACCGCGCGCCGGCACCGTCACCTTCCGCGACAGGTCACCGTTGGCGACCGCGGTCGTCACCTCGGCGATCCCGCGCACCTGGGCCGTGAGGTTCCCGGCCATGGTGTTCACGGAGTCGGTGAGTTCCTTCCACACACCGTCCACGCCGGGCACCTGCGCCTGCCCGCCCAGCGCGCCCTCGGTGCCCACCTCCCGGGCCACCCGCGTCACCTCGGAGGAGAACGCCGACAGCTGGTCCACCATCGTGTTGACGGTGTTCTTCAGCTCCAGCATCTCGCCGGCCACGTGCACCGTGACCTTGCGCGACAGATCGCCCCGCGCGACCGCCGTCGTCACCAGCGCGATGTCCCGCACCTGGGCCGTCAGCCGGTGCGCCATCGTGTTGACGGAGTCGGTGAGGTCCTTCCACGACCCCGACATGCCCCGCAGCCTCGCCTGACCGCCCAGCTTGCCCTCGGTGCCCACCTCACTGGCCACCCGCGTGACCTCGTCGGTGAACGTCGACAGCTGGTCGACCAGGTTGTTCA
Organism: Streptomyces sp. NPDC026246; assembly: GCF_055567995.1. Classification (NCBI taxonomy): domain Bacteria; kingdom Bacillati; phylum Actinomycetota; class Actinomycetes; order Kitasatosporales; family Streptomycetaceae; genus Streptomyces; species Streptomyces sp. NPDC026246. The sequence continues at coordinate 237,891 of NZ_JBVHPJ010000013.1, forward strand.
CGGTCCGGCCGACCTTCAGGAACTCGCCCCGCAGCGGCTGCCCGTTGCCCTCCGGCACGTGCGTGCGCAGCTCCATACGCGGCGACAGATCACCGTCCGCCACCGCCGACAGCACCCGGCTGACCTCGGAGACCGGCCGCACCAGGTCGTCCACCAAGGCGTTCGAGTTGTCGATCGCGGTCGCCCACGAGCCCTCGCAGACGCCCGTCTCCAGCCGCTCGGTCAGTTTGCCCTCGCGCCCCACCATCCGCCGCACCCGGGACAGCTCGCCCGTCAGGTGCAGGTTCCGGTCGGCCACCTCGTTGAAGACCGCGGCGATCTCCGACATCACGCCGTCGCCGGACACCGTGAGCCGCTTGCGGAAGTTGCCGTCCCGCATGGACACCAGAGCCGACAGCAGCCTGTTCAGCGCCGCCGTGTCCACCTCGGTCGTGCCGTTGCGCGCTGTGCCCTGGTTGCTCGGGGACTGTCCGCCTTTCGCGCGCGTCCTGTTGCCACGCGTCGCTGCGCCAGACTCCACTGTGTCCCTCCCGCAGGGGTCGACCGTCACTGCTGTGCTCGGGTTCCACTCTCGGCGTACCGGTTACTACTGCGTATTCTCCGCCCTGTGCACCGGGGCGGTCCCAGGGGCTGCTGCCCGCCGTACGCCTCCGGCACTCAGCCTGCCCGGACCCGTACGAGAAGCCTGCCCAGTGTTTCACCCCGGCCGAACCAGGCCATAACAGTTCGGCAGCTTCGCACATCGTCCGCACACCCTCCGGACGGAAACACTGCAGACCGGCACCCGCTCGGACCGCGAAGGTAAGTAACCTTGCATTCGGCTGTCCAGCCACGCCGGTCCGTCCGGCCTGGGCGGTGGCACGAAGACGAGCGGGCATCGGAGGGGCGGCCGCAGACACATGACCACCGGACTGATCCCGGGGGAACAGCCCCCGGACCCCCGGCCGACGGGCGGACTGCCGCACCAGCGGCACGAAGTGGACGGCCCCGCAGCCCAGCATGACGAGAACCGGTCGAGGAGTTCTGTGATCACCGCGCGCGCGGCCGCCAGTTTCGAGCCCGTCGGGCGCTCGGTCGCGAGCGCCCGCTCGTTCGTCCGGGACACCCTCCAGGGCTGGGGATTCGCCGACATCGTCGACGACGCCGTCGTTCTCACCAGCGAACTGGTGACCAACGCCGTCGTCCACGCCGGCACCTCCGCCGACGTGCTGTGCCTGCGCAGCGACGAGGGCGCGCGCATCGAGGTCGCCGACCGGTACCCGGAGCGCGAGGTGCCCCTGCAGGGGACGGCCGTCACCATGGGCAGCCCCGACCGCGAGGGCGGCCGCGGCCTGCAGCTGTGCGCGGCCCTCGCCGGCCGCTGGGGCGTCGAGTACACACCCACCCACAAGACCGTCTGGTTCCAGCTCGACCTGCCCGCACGCGCGGTCGGCACCCGCGCCGCCGGACCGGCCCTCCCCTCCGAGCTGCTCCCCCTGGCCGACGGCCGGGTCCGGGTGGCCGTCGTCCAGATCGACCGCACCGGCCACATCACCGCCTGGAACGAGGACGCCGAGGACCTCTTCGGCTACCCCGCCGACCAGGTCACCGGAAAGCCCCTCACCGACTTCGCCGCCTGGCCGCACACCCCGGGCACCAGCACCGGCATCGCCGAGGCCCTGCGCCTGTCCCGCTGGGAGGGCAGCTACGGCATCCGGGACGCCGACGGCCGGGTCGTCCCCGTCTACGCCTCCCACCTGCGCGTACGCGACACCGGCGGCGAGCCGTCAACCGTGTGCCTCCTGGTGCGCGACCACGAACGGGCCGTCCTCCAGACGCCCCTGCGCGTCCCGGCCTCCGACAGCACCGGCAGCGCCGAGGGCCAGAGCACCGACCCCTTCGAGGTCTTCATCGGCTCCCCCGCCCCGGACGACCTCGACGGCCTCCTCCAGCGCACGGTGGAACGCGCCCGCGACATGCTCGACGGCGACTCCGCCTTCCTCCTGCTCGCCACCGACGACGAGACGGAACTGGAGGTCCGCGCCTCCACCGGCCTGCCGTCCGCCCGTCAGCGCTTCGCCCGCGTCCCCGTCGAGGCGGGCCCCGGCCGCTACGGCTCGGCCCGCATGCCCGCCGTCCACGACGACCTCGCGGCCGTCCCCGGCGCGGTCCCCCTGCTGAACGGCACCGGCATGCGCTCGGTCGTCACGGTCCCGCTGAAGGTCGAGGGCCGTCTCACCGGCTCCCTCGGAGTCGCCGCCGAGGCCCCCGCCCGATACTCCAACGAAGAGGCCCTGCGCCTGCAGTTCGCCGCAGACCGCATCGCCCTCGCCGTCGAGTCGGCGCGCCTGGGCGAGCTGGAGCGGCTGCGCCGCGGCTCCCTCAGCTTCCTGGTCGAGGCCTCCGACCTGCTCGCCGGCACCCTGGACCGCGACCAGACCCTGGCGCTGATGGCCCAGATGACGGTCCCCACCCTGGCCACCTGGTGCGCCGTCTACACGATCGCCGACCAGTCCTCCGAGCCCGACCTGTCCTACGTCCTGCACGAGGACGAGGAACTCATCGACGGCATCAAGTCCCTGCTGTCGAAGGTCCCGCCGCCCGACCCGGTCCCGACGCCCGGCGCCCGCGTGTGGCCGGCCCCCGGCGAGAACGCCCACAAGGCCGCCCTGCGCAGCTCGATGCGCAGCCTCGGCCTCAGTGGCGGGACCGGCACCCAGGTCACCCCCGGCATCGGCCCGACCCTCGCCACGGCCTCCGCGGTCGGCGGCGAGACGGTAGTCCTGCCCCTGGTCGCCCGCAACCGCGTCATCGGCATGCTCACCCTCGGCAAGCCGGCCGACGAGCACTTCCGCCAGGAGATCCTGGAACTCGCCGAGGACCTCTCCCGCCGGGCCGCCCTGGCCCTGGACAACGCCCGCCTCTACTCGGAGCGCACGGCGATCAGCCAGTCCCTCCAGCGCAGCCTCCTGCCGCCCGAACTGCCGTCCATCGACGGCGTCGAGGTCGAGGTCATCTACCGCGCGGCCGGCGAGGGCAACGAGGTCGGCGGCGACTTCTACGACGTCTTCCCCATCCGCGACGGCGCCTACGGCTTCGCCATCGGCGACGTCTGCGGCACCGGCCCGAACGCCGCAGCCGTGACGGGCCTGGCCCGCCACGCCCTGCGCCTCCTCGCCCGCGAGGGCCTCAGCGGCCCGGCGGTCCTGGAGCGCCTCAACTCCGCCATCCTCGACGAGGGCGCCCGCAGCCGCTTCCTCACCCTCCTGTACGGCGAGATGCGCCCTCAGGAGGACGGCAGCGCGGAGCTGAAGGTCGTCTGCGCCGGCCACCCCCTGCCGCTGCGCCTGCGCCAGGACGGCACGGTCGAACCGGCCGCCGAACCCCAGCCCCTCCTCGGCGTCATCGAGGACCTGGAGCTCTACGAGGAGACCGTCACGCTCGACCCGGGCGACGTCCTGCTGTGCGTCACGGACGGCGTCACCGAACGCCGTGAAGGCACCCGCATGCTGGGCGACGACGGCCTCGCCGACGTCCTGACCACCTGCACGGGCCTGACGGCCGGAGCGGTCGCGGCGCGCATCATGCGGGCGGTGGAACGCTTCGCCTCGGACGCCCCGTCCGACGACATGGCGATTCTGGCCATGCGCGTCCCCGGCCTCCACCAGGACTAGGACAAGAAAGAAGGCCCCACCCGTGAGGGTGGGGCCTTCTTTGCCGGAGCCCCCAAACGGAATCGAACCGTTGACCTTCTCCTTACCATGGAGACGCTCTACCGACTGAGCTATAGGGGCCTGTCGCTTCGGGGGTGCGCCCCGCGGCAACGGAATAGATCATACCCCGAACAGAAGCCTGCTCCCAACCACGTCAGAAGGCCGGCTGCAGCAGGCCTCCCAGGGCATTACAGGCGGAGACGATCCGCTGCATGTCCCGCTTGGTGAGGGCGGCGTCCACCGGCAGTGCGAGCGTCTCGTCGGCGGCTCGCTCGGTCTCCGGCAGCGAGACGCACCGCCGGAACTCGGGCAACCGGTGCACGGGTGTCTTCACCGGGACCCGGCACTCAACTCCCCTGCTGCGCACGGCTCGCGCGAAGGCGTCCCGGTCGGGTCGCCCGTTCCCCGGGATGCGCACGACGTACTGCTGGTAGGAATGTCCGTCACCGTCGTCCGGTGTCCGCACGCCCCTCAACTTGGCGTGCAGATAGGCCGCCCGTTCTCTGCGCTGCGCTATCTCGTCGTATGGCGCCTCGGACTCCCCCTGTTCCAGGACGAGCAGTCCGTGTCGCTGCCCCACCCGGTGCAGCCGCCCGAGATCGGCGAGCCGGCCGAACCGGTGCACCACGACGACGGCCGCGGTCCGGGAGGTCACGGCGGCCTCCACGGCACCGGCGTCGAGGCAGTACGTGGAGGGATCTATGTCGGCGAACACGGGCATGGCTCCGGCCATGGCAACGGATTCGGCGATCTCGACGTTCCCGAAGGCCGGGACGACGACCTCGTCGCCGAGCCCGACGCCGGCGGCCTTGAGCAGTGCGGCAGTACCCATGCTGTGCATGCTCGTTGCGCAACGTGAACGTCAAGTGACGGACAACAAAAAAGGGTTGGACCCCGAACCGAAGTCCGGGGTCCAACCCTGATAAAAATTGTTCGGCGGCGTCCTACTCTCCCACAGGGTCCCCCCTGCAGTACCATCGGCGCTGTAAGGCTTAGCTTCCGGGTTCGGAATGTAACCGGGC